>NZ_JALKFT010000017.1:71307-76364 GCF_023242945.1 Frankia umida | reverse complement strand
GGCGGACGAAGCCGGACGGGCGGACGAAGCCGGACGGGCGGACGAAGCCGGACGGGCGGACGAAGCCGGACGGGCGGACGAAGCCGGACGGGCGGGTTATTCGAAACGGGGCGGCTGGCCGGTGGCTTCCAGGACCGACATCCACAGGTCGCCGGCCGGGTCGACCTGGTTGCGCTGGCTGACGGCGAGGCCGATCGGGATGTGGATGAAGCGGCGCCGCCAGCGGCCGACGACCATCTCCGTGCGTCCGGACATCGCCGCGTGCACGGCGGCATGGGCCAGCCGGATGGTGTAGACGCTGTCGTAGGGGTTCGCCGGAACGCTGCGGATCACGTAGCTGGGGTCGATGTACTTCAGGTTCAGCTCGACGCCCTCAAGGTCGAAGTACTCCTTGATCCGGCGGGACAGCTCCTGGCCCACGTCGTGCAGTTTGCGGTTACCGGACGCGTCCGCCGACTGTGGCTGGTCGGTGATGAGCTCCTGACCAGCGCCTTCGGCGACGACGACGACGGCGTGACCGCGGTCCAGAATCCGCTTGCGCAGATGGTTGAGCAGGCCGCCCTCGCCCTCGAGCTTGAAGGGCAGCTCGGGGATGAGCACGACGTCCGCGTTGCTCTTGGCAAGGGTCGCATAGCAGGCGATGAAGCCGGAATGGCGGCCCATCAACCGGACCACGCCCATGCCGCCGGGGGCCGAGGTCGCCTCGGCGTGGGCGACCTGGATGGACTCCGCGGCCTTGCCGAACGCGGTCTGGAAACCGAAGCTCTGATCGATATAGGGAATGTCGTTGTCGATCGTCTTCGGGATTCCGACGACCGCGATCTTCTCGCCGCGCTCGGTGGCGACCCGGGAGATCTCCTTCGCACCGCGCAACGTGCCGTCGCCGCCGATGACAAAGAGAATATTTATGTTCATTCGGGAGAGACAGTCGACAATCTCGCCCGGATCCTGCTGGCCGCGGGAACTTCCGAGAATCGTCCCGCCGTCGTCGTCGATGCTGGCGACGCGCTCGGGAGTCAGGTCGACCACGTCGTAACCGTAACGGGCGATGAACCCCTGATAGCCGTTACGGAAACCGACGATCCGCCGGACCCGGTAGTGCGAGGTCAGCTCCAGGACCAGCCCACGGATCACGTTGTTCAGGCCCGGACACAGACCTCCGCAGGTCACGATCCCGACCCTGGTCTTGGACGGGTCGAAGTAGATCTTCCGCCGTGGCCCGGCGGGCTCGAACCCGGGCAACGCGTCCAGCGCGACCTCGCGGGCCGCGATCATCGACGTGGTGTCGTCGTAGAGGACCTTGTCCGACTCGTCAATGTAGTGCTGCGTGGTGGGACGCTCACCCAGCAGGGGTAGCAGTGGCGAATCTATCCGGCACGGACCCAGGGTCTTCACCGAAAGATCTGCATTGTCCACCAGTAGTGGCGCACCCACCGTTGCCCGGCCCTCACGTCTCGTTTGGCGCTTCGTCAGCAAGCGATCTGCCCTGTCGACCATCTGGTCTGTTCCGCGATGTCGCTCCATACATACCCCGGTTGGGGCGGTACCGGCCCTCGCCGATCAGCCCAGTTCTTCCAGACCGAGACTACCGGCCCATACCGACTGCCAGACGGGCATCGCCGGACCAAGCCGGTCACCAGCGACGGAAACAATCACTTCATCACAAGGAAACCGGTTCGACTCCGGCCAAGGTCGGCCACGAGTTGTCCTGCGCGGACACCTCGGTGCCCGCCATCCCATCGCCCTGCTCGCCCTCGCCGCCCCACCGCCGTGCCCGCCTCCATAGGTACGGGTCACGCTCCCCGCCGCCACGGTTCCGAGCTGCCAGTCTTCCTCGTCCCGCGGCAGAGTCGAACGTCCCGCGATCACCGGGCCATCGCGCCGGGACGGCGCGGACCCCTCGACAGGCGACCGGGTGCCCGGGCGGCTCTGTCCTCCACGCGGCGCACCCGGCAGGCTCGATACGGGTGGACGACCAGCCGATCGCCCCGACGGCGGACGAGCCGGCGGATCCTCGGACCCTCGAGCAACCAGGTGTCCGCCCAGCCCAGACGGCGACGACCCGTGGAGGGATCGGGTCGAAGCCAGCCAGGCACGGCGCGGCGGCCATCGCCGCGATGGCGAGCGCGTCGAAGGACCAACCGCCGCGTCGTGCCCGGACACAGCACCGCCGCTCACCGCGCGACACAGCGACCCAGCACCGTCATCGCAGCGGGGCAGCGGGGCAGCGGGGCAGCGACGCAGCGGTCAGTCGGTGGCGCCGGGCATTCCGTGGCGGGGTTCGATCGCGTCGACCAGCCCCCAGGCCAGCGCCTGCTCGGCGCCGATGGGCTCGCCGCTGAGAATCAGATGTGTGGCCCGATGACGTCCGATCCGCCGCGGCAGACTGGCCGTCCCCCCAGCCCCTGGTACCAGCCCCATCGCGATCTCGGGCAGCCGGAACGTGGCGTCCGGCGCGGCGATGACCCGGGTGCAGAAGGCCGGCAGTTCCGCCCCCGCGCCGATACACAGCCCATGGACGTAGGCGGTCGCCGGCACTCCGCAGGCCAGCAGGTTCAGCGGGATGCTGCGGCTGGTGCGCACCGCGTGCGCCCGTCCGGGATCGGGTAGCGAACCGAACTCGGTCAGGTCCCCGCCGCTGGAGAACGACGGGCCGGCACCACCCAGCCGGATCCCGGTCAGGTCGTCATCGAGCGCGGCGAGCCGGAACGCCGCCACCAGCCCGTCCCGCAGGCCGGTGTTGACCGCGTTGTGCCGTCCCGGTCGGTTCAGGATCACCGTCAGCACCGACCCGTGCCGCTCGACCAGCACCGCCGGCTGCTCGGCGGGTCCCGCTCCCACAGGTGGAGGGGTGGGTGGGGTGGGCTGGCGGTTCGCGCGGGCGGCGCGGCGGCGGCGATGGTCGTCCAGCCAGGCGGCGAACTCGGGGCCGGCCTGCAGCGCGGAGTAGGCGAACGACTCCGCGACCACCGCGTCCCGGATGTCTCCCCCGCAGCTCAGGCGCAGCAGCTGCACCAGGGCCACCGACGCGAACGGACGGCTGCGTACCACCGCCGCCAGCGCGGCGACCGCGGCGTCCAGACCGCCCGGGGCGTGGACCCACGGTCGCGGCGGCGCCGGTGTCTCGGTGAGCAGGATGTCGAAGCCGGCCGCGGCGACCTCGGCGGGGACCCGCCGCAGGTCCTCGGCGACCGCGACCAGTACGCACGGCAGGTGCCGTCCCACCTCGGCGACGCGCACCGCGCCCGGCGCGGCCGCGTCGACCACCAGCAACGGCCGCTCGTCGAGCGGACTGAACACCTCGGGATCCACGTGCAGTGCGGCAAGGGCCGCCTCGGGCGCAGGAAAACTCACGCCCCCGACGCTAGTGCGCTGCCCGTGAGCGTTTCCGGCCGCGGTGCGGTGGCCGCGGGCACACCCGTCCAGGACGGAGGACGGCCACCCGTCACCGGCGACCGGCGAGTCACGAACTCGTGGTGGAACGTGGCTTCGGGCCGCTGGAGCGCATGTTCACCAGGCGACCGAGGAGATCGAACCAGAACGGAGCGCCGGCGGTGAGGGCGAAGCACGCCAGGGCCAGGCCGAGGATCTTCACCAGCCAGCCGTGCGCGGAGTTCGGCACCTCACGAGGATCCTCTCGATCCTCGCTGGCTCGCACCCAGCCGATGGGAAGGGCGAGCCCGGAGGCGTCCCGCACCGCGCGCACCGCCTCCTCCGCCGCCGGCACCACATCGCCACCGGACGAGGCAGAGCCGCCGGACGAGACGGCGGAATCGGTGGCGGTCTGGTCGAGGGTGACGCGGGCGGCGGTGACGGCGGCTTCGCGGACGGGGCCGTCCTGCCAGAGCGCGCGGGCGATGCCGATGCTGTCGAGGTTGAAGGCGGCGGCCAGCAGAAGGGCGTAGCCGGCGAGAAAGACGGAGATGCGGCGGCGGTACCAGCCGGAGAGGCGGTCCATCGCCTGGTCGTACCAGCCGGCGAGCTCAGCGACGATCTTGTCGCGGTCGCCGCGGGCCCGGACCACGGCGGCGGTCAGGGCCGTCTTCGCCGCGGACGGCGGCAGGGCGGCGAGGCCCTGCTCGAGGGTGGCGACGGGATCGCTGCCCACGGCCGAGACCAGGGTGGCGGCGATCATCCGTCCGGTGGGGTACTGGGCTGGTGTCGCGGCGAGCAGGGCGGCGGCGGTCGTCGCGTCCAGGGTTCGGGTCGCGGTCTGGTAGGCGGCGATGTAGGTGGCCCGCTGCTCGTGGGGGACGTCCAACGGGAGGCTTTCGGGGCGCAGCTGGCCGAGCATGGCGCGCGCGGGCGGATCCACCAGGTCGACGAGGGCCTGGGCGAACAGCGTGGACGGAACGTAGGACGGCAACCGCAGGTGGCGCGCCCGGCGCACGGCGGCCCAGCCGCCCGCGGCGGGGGGATGAGCGGCCATGTCGGGGCCCTGGTGCGCCGCGGGGTCCTCGTGGCCGCCGGCCCGCAGCATCCGCAGCGGCCCGTCGAACAGCCGCGCCATCAGATCCACCGGCGGATGCGCGTCGTCGTCACCCGGCGCGGGGCCGGGGCCGGGTGCGGGGGCGCCGAGCAGGCCGCGCAGGGCGGACTCCAGACGGCGCTCGCGGTAGTGCAGAACGCCGAGCACGGCCTCGTTGATCCTGGACACGGCCAGGCTGAAGGCGGCGAACAGCAGCGCGAGCCCGATCAGGACATCCAGCGCCGACGAGTCCGGCATGCGGCTCCCCCTTGCCCCGTGCGTACGTGCCACCGACCAGCCGTGTGACGGCCCGCCCGAACGGCGGCCGACGTAGGACAGACGGCGCATTTCTACACCTTGGCACCGACAGAACACCCGGCGGCATCGCGATATACCGGAAGCGACACCGATGGTCACCATCCGCCTGGGCGCTGTGCGGACCAAAGCGGACCGGATGACGCCGGACGCGGGCAGCGCGGGCGGTGGGGCGGTGGGGCGGTGGGGCGGTGGGGCGGCCAGGGTCGAGGCCGAAGGGTGAGGCGTGGTAGCCCAGCACCGTGGTAACCCGGCTGGGCGCCCACGCCTCCGG
>NZ_JALKFT010000017.1:0-71297 GCF_023242945.1 Frankia umida | reverse complement strand
CGGGGGGCCCCCCCCCGCGCGCCGCCGCGCCCCCCCCCCCCCCCGCCTCGGGGAGAAACCGCTGGCGGTCCGAACCTGGCCTAGCTGGTCAGGCGGGTGGGGCCGGGTCGAACGGGCCCTGCGGGCCGTAGGCGGCGACCTCGGTGTAGATCGCCGGGCGACGCTCGGGGTCCTGCAGCGGACGCAGCGGGGAGGTCGTCCCGCGGTGGTTCGCGCCCTGTTCCCACGCGCTGAACTCGGCCATGCTCGACCACACGCTGACGACGGCGTACCGCGTGGGATCGGACACCGAGCGCTGCAGGGTGTTACCGAGCAGGCCGGGCGTGCCGACCAGCTTGGAGCTGATCTCGTGGTAGGCCCGCTCGACCACGCCGGGTTCCCCCGCCGGGTCGACCGCCCACAGCATC
The DNA here is from genome assembly GCF_023242945.1 of Frankia umida. Classification (NCBI taxonomy): domain Bacteria; kingdom Bacillati; phylum Actinomycetota; class Actinomycetes; order Frankiales; family Frankiaceae; genus Frankia; species Frankia umida. The sequence continues at coordinate 70,890 of NZ_JALKFT010000017.1, read as the reverse complement.
ACCCGCACCCTGGCCGCCGGGGCGGCCGGGGCGGACTGGTTGTCGTCGGCCACGGGGCTAGCCGGCCGCGGGCACGGGCTGGGATGCCGTGCCCACCAGGTGGGCGAGCACCGAGCCGGTGGCCATGGTGCCGCTGGCCCGCAGCGGGTGCAGGATCTTGCGGTGCGTCAGGTGGCCCTCGCTGAGCTCGAACTCGCGGAAGCTCGCCTCGTCCACCCAGTCACTGATGATGAAGTAGGTGCCCAGCTCGTCCTCGGAGCGCACCAGCCACTGGCCGAGGTTCGCCGGGTGCGAGGTGATGCCGTCGCCGATGTTGAGCCAGGTCTGCTCGAACTCGGCCTCACGACCCGGGTGGATGCGCATGGTCAGCATGATCCGGAAGGGGGATGTGGCTGCCATCAGATACCTCCGTCGACGGTGAAGGTGGCGCCGTTGACGTAGGACGACACGTCGCTGGCCAGGAACAGCACGACCGCGGCGACCTCGTGGGCCTCGCCGAGGCGGCCGAGCGGGATGCGGTTGGTGTAGGCTGCGCGGGCCGCGTCGGGCATGCCGGCGGCCTGGTCAGTCTCGATGACGCCGGGCGAGACCAGGTTCACCCTGATGCCGCGGCCGCCCAGTTCCTTGGACAGCGACCGGGTCAGCCCGATCAGTCCGGTCTTCGCCGCGGTGTAGTGGGCCCGCAGCGGCACGCCGACCAGACCCGCCCCGGAACCGATGTTGATCACCGATCCGGAGTCGCCGAGCAGGGCCAGCGCGCCCTGGGTGACCAGGTGGGTGGCGGTCAGGTTGGTGGCCAGGACCTGGGTCCAGGCCTCCAACGGCAGCTGGGCGTACGGGACGTGGCTGATCGTGCCGACGCTGTTGACGACGATGTCGAGGCCGCCGAGGTGGGTTCCGGTGGCCTCGAGCAGCTCGCCGATCTGGGCCGGGTCCGCGACGTCGGCCTGGACGAGCAGGTGGTCGCCGCCGGTGTCCTTGAGTTCGCGGCGCAGGCTCTCGGCGTCCTCGGTCTGGCGCTGGTGGCCGACGACGACGGTCGCGCCGGCCTGCGCGAGGCCGAGCACGACCGAGCGGCCGATTCCGCGGGTGCCGCCGGTGACCAGGGCGCGTCGCCCGGCCAGGTCTGGGAACATCGTTGACTCGTCTCCTTGGATCATGCTGACGGATGTCGGGACGTCGGGACGTCACGGGGTGCCGGGATGGCGAAACGTGGCGGTGGCGCGGCGTGCGGGACTGGGAGGTACGGGGGACGGGAGGTGGGGGTGGTCAGGCCGGCCCGAGGGCGCGGACGACGAGGCTGCTGTTGAAGCCGCCGTAGCCGCGGGCGTTGACCAGGACCGTGCGGACCGGGCCCGGCCGCACCTCGCGGACCAGGTTCAGGCCGTGCGCCGGGTCGGGGGTGTCGAGGTTGCCGACGGCCGGCAGCACGCTGTCCCGGATCGAGAGCAACGCGGTGGCCACCGACAGTGCCGAGCCGGCGGCGCACAGGCGTCCCACCAGGCCCTGCGGGGCGGTGACGGGCACCGGGCGGGCGCCGAACACGGCCCGGATCGCCGCCGCCTCCTGCGTGTCGAGGTCGGACGAGCCGGCGCCGTCGGCGAACACGACATCGACCTCGTCCGGTTCGACGTCGGCGTCGGCGAGTGCGCGGCGCATCGCGACGGCCAGCCAGCGACCGTCGGAGGCCGTACGTCCGTGCCCGAGCGCGTCCTGGGTCGCCGCGTAGCCGGCGATCTCGCCGTACAGCCGGGGCGCACCGCGCGCGGCGGCGGCCGCCGGGTCCTCGACGATCAGGGTCGCCCCGCCCTCCCCGGGCAGGTAGCCGTTGGCCCGCACGTCGAACGGCTTGTAACCGTCGGCGGGCGCCGTGGCCGTGCTGACCCGGCCGCTGGAGAGATGGCAGGTCAGCGCGTACGGGGTCAGACCCGATTCGGCGCCGCCGGCGAGCACCGTCGAGGTGCCGCGCCGGATGACCCGCCTGGCCTGCGCGAGGCTGTCCAGACCGCCGGCGCCGTCACTGACCACCACGCCGGACGGGCCCTTGAGCCCGTGGCGGATCGACGTCTGGCCGGTCGTCGCCGCGTAGAACCAGGCGATCGACTGGTAGACGCTGACGGCGGTCCGCCCCCTGGTCCACAGCCGTTCCAGTTCACGCTGGCCGAAGTCGTTGCCTCCCGACCCGCTGCCGAAGACCACCGCGGTGGCGTACGGCTCGTGGGCGCTGGGATCGTAGGCGGCATCGGCCAGGGCGAGCCGGGAGGCGGCCATCCCGAACCAGGTCCACCGGTCGGTCTGGACCAGGTAGCGCTTGTCGACGTGCGCCTCGGGTTCGAACCCGCCGACCTCCCCGGCCAGCCGGGCGTCGTAGCGGGACGAATCGAACCGGCTGATCGGGGCGATCCGCAGCTGTCCGCGCAGCGTCGACGCCCAGTACTCCTCGACGCCGATCCCGCTGGGCGCGACGATCCCCAGCCCGGTGACGACCGGACGCACGGCACCGGACACCGGCCGAGCCCATCCCCGGGCCTCGGCGGTCCCCGCCGCGGGGGCGGTCATCGGTCCGGACCGGTCAGGACGATGGCGGACTGGAACCCACCGAAACCGCTGCCGACCGACACGGCCACGTCCACCGTGTGGTCCCGGGCGGTGTTCGGGATGTAGTCCAGGTCGCATTCCGGATCACGAGTGGACCAGTTCGCCGTCGGCGGGACGACGTCGTTCTCGATGGCCAGCGCGCACGCGGCGATCTCCAACGAGCCGATCGCGCCGAGCGAATGGCCGATCATCGACTTGATCGAGCTCACCGGCACCTCGTAGGCCCGCTCACCCAGGGACCGTTTGAACGCGGCCGTCTCGTGCCGGTCGTTCTGCTTGGTCCCCGAACCGTGGGCGTTGATGTAGTTGATGTCGTGCGCGCCGACCCGGGCGGTGTCCATCGCGATCCGGATCGCCTCGGCCATCTCGACGCCGTCGGGGCGCAGACCCGTCATGTGGAACGCGTTGGAGCGCGACGCGTAGCCGGCGACCAGCGCGTAGATGTGCGCGCCGCGGGCGCGGGCGGCGGCGGCGTCCTCGAGGACCAGGACCGCGCTGCCCTCACCCATGACGAACCCGTCCCGGGTGGCGTCGAAGGGACGCGAGGCGTGTTCGGGATCGTCGTTGCGCGCCGACGTCGCCCGGATCGCGTCGAAGCAGGCCACCGAGATCGGGGAGATCGGAGCGTCCGAGGCACCGGCGAGCACGATGTCGGCCTCACCGTCGACGATCAGCTGCGCCCCGTAGCCGACGGCGTCGATTCCCGAGGTGCAGCCGGTGGAGACCACCGACGCCGGGCCGTGCGCCCCGAACCGGTGGGCCAGTTCGGTGGCCAGGCAGCTCGGAACGAGCGCGTGGTAGAGGAACGAACTGGCGTAGTGCGGGTCGACCTCCCACAGCCGGCCGGAGTCGGAGACCACGACGTACTCGTTCTCCAACCGGGTCGTCGCGCCCACCGCGCTGCCCAGGCAGACGCCCACCACCGGCCCGTCCCCACCGCCGTCGCCGCGGCGCTCGTCGCCGCTGGTCTCGGGAGCGGTGTCGTCGCCGCGGCGCAGGTCCAGGCCGCTGTCCTCGACGGCCTCCAGGGCCGCGGCCAGCGCGAACTGCACGAAACGGTCGTTGCGGGCGACCTCGCGCGCGGACAGTCCGGCCGCCCGCGGATCGAAGTCGCACTCGGCGGCCACCTGCGACCGGAACTGGGTCGGGTCGAACAACGACAGGCGGCGGGTCGCCGTCCGGCCGTCGGTCAGCAGGGTCCAGAACTCCTTGCGTCCCACTCCCCCAGGGGCGACCACACCGACGCCGGTGATGGCCACCTGTCGCGCTTCGCTCACGGCGTCGATCCAGCCGACGTACTACCGGCGTGCGGACCGGAGACGATCACGGGTGTGTGCGGCACGTGCGGGTTGGGGAGCTCCTCGGTGTCCACATGCCCGAGGTTCGGCCGGGGCGCCAGCGGGCTGAGGTGGAACACCAGGAACGCCGTCTCGTCGCCGGTGTTGACGATCCGGTGGCGCATCCCGATCGGGATGCACACGCCGTGATCGGCGGCGAGCTCGTGATGCTGGCCGTCCAGCCGGGCGGTGACGCTGCCCCGCACGCAGAACAGGAACTCCTCGGAGTAGGGGTGCCAGTGTTCGGTCACGACCTCCCCCGGTTCCAGGGTCAGCGTGCCGAAGAAGCCCGACGTGCAGCCGACGGTCGCCGGGGAGAGCAGGGTGCGCATGTCACCGCCGCGGCGCCGGTTGGGGGCCACGTCGTGGGTGCACAGGACCTTCGGAGTGGTGATCACGGGAGCGGTCATCGCCGTCGTCCTCCTCAGACCTGTTCCGGCACGCTGAGCGCCGGGCTCGCCGCACCGGCCGCGGCCAGCTCGACCTTGTCCCGGATCACCGCCATCTCCCGGGCGGTGTTGGCGTTGATGTTCTTCGTCATCTGCTCGTCGTCGACGGGAGCGGACGGGCGGAGGTGGAAGTCCTGCACCCAGCGCATCCGGGTGCCGGCGCCCTCACGGGTGTAGGTCCAGTGGATGTGCATGTACTCGAACGGACCGGTCTCGACCCGGTAGGCGCGGACCTCGTGGTTGACCGGGTCGAGCGTGCGCTCGGAGACCCAGCTCCAGGCCGTGCCGTTCTCGTCGGGGTGCATCGTCAGACGGAACCTGAAGGTGTTGGCGGTCGTCTCGAGGATCTCCACCGAGGCGTACTCGGTGAACAGCCGCGGCCAGGAGGCCAGGTCGTTGGTGATCGTCCAGACGGTGTCGATGTCGGCGTTGATGAGGATCGAGTTGTCGGTGTGCCCGCTCACAGCAGCTCCACAAAATCGGGGGAATCCGGGACGTAGGGCCTGACCGGAGGACGTCAGACCGGTTCGGGCGCACCCAGGGCGTCGTTCACGGTGGCCAGGATCTGGTCGAGCGTGAAGCCCGGTGGCATCTCACCCGGCAGTTCGACGCCGAAGCGGTCGGCGACCTCGGCGGACAGCTGCAGGTAGGCGAGCGAGTCGAGACCGATGTCCTCGAAGGTCACGTCCAGGTCGGCGGGATGATCCTCGGGCGGCAACCCGGCCTGTTCGGTGAGAAAGGTGAACAAGTCGTCGGCGGTCCAGTGGTGTGGCATGACGGTGGGCTCCTTGACTGGTCCGGGCAGGGGTGACCGGTCCGGTGCCGAAGGGCGGCGACGGACCTTCATCGGTGCGGATGGTGCGTGGGCCGACACACCGAGGTGGGCGGGCCCAGGTCCCGCGCTACGTTGCGCGGGCGAGGTATGGGGGTGGTGGCCAGGGTGTCCGCGGTGGCCGGGGTGTCCGGGCCGCCGGATGGCCGGGCGGAGTCCGCGCGCGGGGCCTGCGACCGCGACGGACCGCGACAGATGCCGAGCGGTCAGCGGGGGCCGGCGGGCGGCGAACCGGCCGGTGCGGGCCCGGCCCGGGCAGCGGGCCGCGCCACGGTGCGGGGGGCGCGGTCGACCACGGGCGATGCCGCGGGTGAGCGCCTCGCGGGCGGGCGGGTGCCAGGCTCGAAAGGACGACCGGAGCCGAGCCGGGGTGGCGAGCGGGCCGCGGAGGTGGGCTAGGCGTCCGTGGGCGCCGACCACTGGTAGAAGCTGCGCGCCATCGCGTCCCGCGGGCCGCGCCAGGTCTGTGGGTCGTAGGCCGAGATGTACCGCTCGAGCTTGCTGTTCACGTCGACGAACAACGGGTGGTCACGGACGTCGGCCACGGCGGGCGCGACGTCCGTGGGCGCGTCGATGAGGTGGAAGTACAGCCCGTGGAACGCGAACAGCTCACGCCGGGTGACTCCCACGAGACCGGGCAGCGCGCCCGCGTCGGACTCCGCGAAGGTCCGCGCGACCGCGGAGGCGTCCGCGGGGTCCATCCTCGCCACGATCAGGGTCCGATGTGTCGGCGGGACCGATGTCGTGACAACGGGCTGCGATCCGGCAACTGCGGGCACGGAAGGGCTCCTCAGACGCTCTCAGACGGTGACCTGTGGAAACAGGCCGAAACCGACACTCGTCAGTACTCGGCACATCGAGAGCATGCGACCACCCGCTGCCGCTGTCCTGGAATCTGCCTGGCAGCAAACTGCCAGGCAGCCAACTGCCAGGCAACAAAAAAACGACAGTCAATACCAGTAGAACCAAGGCATCATCAACTCAGGTGCCGCGGGTGTCGCGCCTACAACCAGCCGCGGCGCGTGGCCAGGGTGCCCGCCTGGAAGCGGCTGCGGGCGTCGAGTCGGGACATCAGATCCGCGATCATGCGACGCACGGTGCGCACCGACACGCCGAGGTGACGCGCCGCGGCCTCGTCCTTCACCCCGAGGCTGAGCAGCCGCAGCAACAGTCGCTCGGAATCGGAGGGACGGTCGTCCACGCCCGTGCGCGCGCCGTCCACCGCGGGCTCGTCGGCCAGCGGCTCGGCGGCGTCCCACACCTGCTCGAACAGAGTGAGCAGCACCGAGGTCAGCTCCGGGGTCCGGACCAGCAGCACCGGCCCGCTCGCCGCGCCGGACCCACCGGCGCCGCCACGCCCGATGCCGGCGCTGCCGCCCGGCCCGACCAGGGCGACCCGACCGTCGACGGTGGTCGCGTCCAGACGGGGGTCGTCCAGGACCCGTGCGACCAGACCGTGCGCGGCGACGGTGCGCACATAGCCGGCGCCGGGCTCGTCCAGGCGCATCGCCCGTGGCAGGACGCTGCGCATCACCACCCCGCGGCGCAGGGCCCGCAACGCGATCGGCAGCATGTCGGTGGACAGCGTCGGTGTCAGGCCGCGGCGGGTGTGCAGGGTGAGCACCTCCCGCTCGGCCCGCCCCATGATCGCCAGAAGCTCGCCGCGGGCCTGGTCGGGACTGTCGATGCGCTGCACCTCCACCCCGCCGCGGTCGGGTCGTCCCTCGAGGTAGTCGGAGACGAACTCGCCGATCTGCGCCCGGGCCCGCACCAGCCGCTCATGGCGTCGGATGAGCTGCTCGTGCTGGGACTGCAGCAGATGGTCCAGGCTCGCCTCCGGGTGCATGGCGACGAAGTGCCCCGAGCGTTCCCGGGAGGCCAGCAGCAGACCGAGTTCCAGCAGCCGGTCACGTACCCGGCCCACCTCCCGGACCGGCTGGTGCAGCAGCCCGGCCACCTCGGCCACCGTCAGGGAGGAGTGCCGTAGCCAGATCCGGTAGGCGGCCAGGGTGACATCGTCGAACTCGAGCAGATCGGAAACCCTGCCCGGGGCCGCACTGTGGCTCTCGGTGGTGCTCACCCTGATCTCTGGGGCAGCATCGGACGTCCGGCCTGTTCGGCCGAGACCATGTCCAGGGCATGGCGCACCAGGGCGACCAGTGCCTGGCGGACCGACTCGCGCTGGCGGGCGTCGCAGAACACCATCGGACGGCGGGGGTCGAGGTCCAGGGCCGCCCGCACGTCCTCCACCCGGTACTCCCGGGAACCGTCGAACCGGTTGAGCGCCACGAGGAACGGGATGTCGCGTTCCTCGAAGTAGTCGATCGCCGGAAACGAGTCGGCCAGGCGTCTGGTGTCCACCAGCACGACCGCGCCGATCGCGCCGAGGACGAGCTCGTCCCACATGAACCAGAACCGGTCCTGCCCGGGTGTCCCGAACAGGTACAGGATCACGCTGTCCAGCAGGGTGATCCGACCGAAGTCCATCGCGACGGTGGTCGTCGTCTTCGCGCTGACCGAGCTCGTGTCATCGATCCCGATGCTGGCCGCGGTCATCGCGGCCTCGGTGGTCAGCGGGGGGATCTCGCTGACCGCGCCGACGAACGTGGTCTTGCCGACGCCGAAGCCGCCAGCAATGATGATCTTTACCGGATGTGGTGACGCGGTCTCCGGTGACCGCGGCCTAGAGGGCCTGTAGTCCATCGAGCACCCTTTCGATGAGGGCTGCGGAGGGGCGGTCCGAAGGTCGGGCCGGCCGGGCCACCGTGACCAGGCCGCCGTCGAGCATGTCGCCGACGAGGACCCGCACGACACCGACCGGGAGATCCAGCCGGGCCGAGATCTCCACGATCGACTGCACCCGGTGACACAGCAGCGCGATCGCACGCTGTTCGGCCTCCAGCGTCGCGGTCATCAGCCGTCCGTTGGGCGTGGTGGTCACGAGCGCGACCAGCTCCAACGCCCGGTTGGTCGGGCGGGTCCGGCCCCCGGTGACGGCATAGGGGCGGACGACCGGACCCGCTTCTTCGTCGAACCATTCCTCGTCGTACGACATACCGGTCCTCCTGCCTCGCGAGTTGGTGTGGTGTCGGGTCGGGTCGGGTCGGGCAGGGGTCGACCCGCGGACGAGGTTCACGGCCGCACCCCCGTCGGCCGGTGACACCGCCGCTACAGCGGCAGCGCGGACTGCATCTGCGCGCGTAGCTCCGGTGTCAGGAACTCCCCGACCCTGGTCACCAGCAGGGCCATCTCGTAGGCGATCAGCCCGATGTCCGCGCCGGGGCTGGACAGGATGGCCAGGCACGAGCCGTCACCGACCGCCGTGACGAACAGGAAGCCCTCGTCCATCTCGACGATGGTCTGGCGGACGTTGCCGCCACCGAAGAACCGGCCGGCACCGCGGGCCAGGCTGTTGAACCCGGACGCGACGGCGGCGAGCTGGTCGGCGGTAGCCCGGTCCATCCCGTACGACGTCGCCAGGAGCAGGCCGTCGGAGGACAGAGCGATCACGTAGGTGACTTCCGGCACCTTCTTGACAAGGTTGTTGAGCAACCAGCTCATGTTCTCGGACGGTCCCAGCGGACGCATCTCAGGTCACCCTTCCCACATCGTCGCTGTCGTTCGTGTCCTGTCCGTCCGCGAGCCCGCGGCCGAAGTTGCTCTGGAAGGACGACATCATGGAGCGGATCTCCTCCGGGCTGCGCTGCGCGGCCAGCGGTGCGGGGGTCTCCCGGGCCGCGTCCCTGCGTAGCTGCGGAGCGAGGCTCGCCCGTCTGGTCCGCTGCGGCAGTCCCTGCGCCTCGGGCTCGTGCGATCCCAGGTCGTCGAGGTCCGGGACGCCGTTGCCGTTGCCGCGGGCGGGCGGCTGCGCCCGCCGCAGCGGCGTGAGCGGCCCCGCGGCGGGGGCCTCGCCCCGGCCGGCACCGGTCGGGTACGGCTCGGGGAGCTGTCCGCCGCCGGTGCGTGGCCCGGTCTGGCGGCTCAGCGGCGCGGTGAGCGGGTCCCGTCGACCGACGAGTCCATGACCGGACGGCTCGCCGCCCGCACCGCCCCACGAGGGTTCCCCCCGGCCGGACGGACGGGCCAGCGGGTCAGCCGGGTCAGCCGCCCCGATCGGGCCACCCGGCACACCGAACGCGCCCGGCCCGCCGGCGGCGGGGAAACCACCCGGTCGGCCGGGGGCGCCCAGGGCACCCTGGCCGCTGGGCGCGCCCGGGTCGCGGCCGGTGGCGGACAGGCCCTCCGGCACGAACGCGTTGCGTCCGCCCCGGGCTCGCCGGCTGGGCAGCGCCGGGAACTCCGGTCCACCCGCCTCGTCGGGCCCCAGCGGGAAACCGCCGGGATGGCCGGGTTCCGACCCGGACCGCGATTCGCCCAGGGGGTCACCGGGGCCACCCGGGCCGCCGGGGCCGTGCGGGTGGTCGTCGCCTGGCTGATCGCCGCGTTCGGAGGTGAACCAGCTCGATCGGACGGTGGCGAACACCGGCAGGTCGTCCAGCAGCGGCTCATCCGAGCCGCTGCCACCCGCGGCCGGCGAGCGCTCGCCACCGCGCGCCGACGTGTCCACCGGCCAGCCCTGTTCGGTCTCGCCGCCGGCCGCGCCGAACGACTCGTCCGCGGGCTGTTGCGGCGTGACCAGCGGCTGGGTCGGTGCCGGCGGCGCCGCGAACGGCCCGGTCGGGGCCAGCGCCTCGGCGCCGAACGGACCGCCCGGGTCGGCGCGACCGACCGTCGTGTCGGCGTCGAAGCCAGCCGCGTCCGGGTCAGCCTCGCCGGCCGGCTCGGGAACGGCGGCGAGGGTGAGGTCGGGTCGCTCGGTGCCACGCAGGTCGGTGTCGCCCCCGGTGGGATCGATGACGCCGCGGGAACGGTCGAGGTCACGCGCCGGCGCCGCCGATCGGCCGCGGGCGTCGCGTAGCCCACCCGGGCCGCGGTGGGGACGCGCGGACCTGGTCGGGCCGGGGAAACCGTCCTCGTCCAGGGCCCCACCGTCCAGCGCCGGCACCGCCGGCGCGGGCAGCGCCCGGACCGTGGCGCCGCCGCCGGTCGCCCGGCTGTCCTCGGGGTCCTCCACCTGGCGTAGCAGCGTGCTCGGGACCAGCACGATCGACATCGTCCCGCCGTAGGGCGAGGGGCGCAGCCGCACCGACACGCTGTGCCGGTCGGCGAGGCGACCGACGACGAACAGGCCGAGCCGCTCGCTGGTCGACAGGTCGAACGGCGGCGGGTTCGCGAGGCGGTCGTTGAGGGTGTGGAACTCCTCCGGGCTCATTCCCAGGCCGCGGTCCTCGACCTCGATGACGAAACCGTTGGACACCTCGTGCCCGGTGACCTGAACCGGCGTATGAGGCGGAGAGAAGGAGGTCGCGTTTTCAATGAGTTCGGCGAGCATGTGAATGATGTCACCTACCGCGTGGCCGCTGATGGCTCCGCCGTCGATCGGCATCACACGAACTCGGGTGTAGTCCTCGACCTCGGCGACCGCACCGCGCACCACATCCTTGATGGCAACCGGACGTCGCCAGCCACGGGCGGGTTTGGAACCGGACAGGACGATGAGGTCCTCGGCGTGGCGGCGCATCCGGGTGGCGAGATGGTCGAGGCGGAACAGTTCCTCGAGCTCGTCGGGGTCGGTCTCCTTGCGCTCCATGCTGTCAATGATCTTCAGTTGCCGGTGGATCAGTGCCTGGCTTCGGCGGGCGAGGTTCAGGAACGTATCCCCGATGCTCTTGCGCATCGCGGCCTGTTCCACCGCGGTGCGCACGGCCACCGCATGCACGGTGGAGAACGCATCGGCCAGCTGGCCGATCTCGTCCGTACTCTGAACGCCGACCGGGAATACCTCGGCGTCCATATCGACCGGCTCGCCTCGGTGCAGGCGCTCGACGACTCCGGGAAGTCGATCATTGGCGACCTCGAGCGCGCCCTGGCGCAGGCGCCGAAGGTGGCGGATCATCGGGCTCGCCACGAGCAGCGAAATCACGACGGACAGGATGAGGATCACCGCGACGCCGGTTCCACCGAACAGGGCGTTCCGCGTCGCCGACCGGGACAGCTGGCGGCTCGTTCCACCCAGGTCGGTGGCGATACGCGTCTCGACCTCGTGCATCGCGTCGATTTTCTTGCCGACGGTGCTCAGCCAGGTCGCCTGGGTGATGGTCACCGGCTGCTGGCGCTGGACGTTGCCGACCGTCTCGTCCCGCATGGCAGTGGCCGCCGCGATCGTGCGTCCGACGGTGACGTTGTAGAAGGACTGCTCGTCGGGTGTCGCCGTGGTGCGGAACTGCTGCAGCCAGGCGTCCTCGGAACCGGCCGAGGTCTGGATCAGCCGCAGCGTCGTCGGGTCGGTCTGCCCCAGGATGATCACACGGGCGACCGCGCCACGCTGCTGGGCGGCCTGCTCCTTGGCCTGGGAGATGGCCACGAGGGTGGTCGCGCCGTTGACCAGGCGGGCGTCGTGGCTACCGGCCGCGACCCGGCCGTTGAGCGAGAGCAGGTCTCGGACGAGCTCGTTGTAGTAGTCGTTGTTCTGGTCCACCTGGGCCTGGTGGCCGTCGATGGCCCTGCGCTGGGCGGCCAGTCGCCCCAGCCGCGCGGAGATCGAGTCGAGCGTGCTCGCCAGGGTGTCCCGGGCGTCGGAGGGCAGGTCCGTCTCGCCGGTGCGATAGGTCCCCAGCGCCTGGTCGACCGGGCCACGCGCGGCGGTCGCCGCCTCTCCCTGGGCCTCGGCCAGGTAGGACGAACCAACAAAGGAGTTAGCGGCGAAACGTTCGACCTGCAGCGCCGCTACCAGGCCGTTTGCTTTGATCGCAAAGCCGGCGAGTGCCTTCGTGCGGTTCGCGGCCCGGACGTTGTCGACGTTCCCCCGCACCTGTATCACGCTCAGTACCGCCAAGGCGGCCAGGGGGACGACGAGAATCACCACGAGCTTCGAGCGGATGGGCCAATTCTGGAGCATCCGGTCCTCTCGTCCGGCACCCGGCAGTTGGGCGCCTCGTGTGCGGGGGTGAGTGGTTCTGGTTCAGCGGGACATGTCCCCGAAGGACCACACGTGGGGGCGATCGGCGGCCGGATTCGTGGGCACGGTGCCGTTCGTCGGAGTGCTTTTTACGGGGCTCGGGCAACTCTAGCGAGGGGATTCCGACTACCTCGTTAGGGGCGCCCCTTGTCGACAGAAAGGCGGTGGTGCGTTGCAGGCCGTGACGACTATTCGCGCGCCGGATGATGTGGCATCGGTGACCCCTGAATGAATTCGGGGTAGCGGAAGGCAGACAGCCTCGGAGCACCGAAACGAACCCGATCCGGCAGTGACTGGCACGGGCCAGCCCGAACTGGCGGCATGACTGCGACGCAAACCCGCCGATCGGCGCTCGGCGGCAACAACACGCGAACACCGAGGTTGCTGGAAGCCCATCAAAAGGTCCCGGGATGCACAGCCATCCATCGAGCTGGACCCGGAAGCGACCAGCCAGGCTCTTTGCTTGCTGTGAAGAGCGGGCTTCGGTGCGGCCCGTGCCCGCCGCACCCGTCGCCGTCGGCCGGTCGGCCCGTCAGACCGGCTGGAACGCCGCCCGGCGGACGACCCGTCCGGGCTGGCGCGGTACTGGTCCGGCGACACTCGTCCTTTCGCTACCCACCCCGATGACCTTTCAATCCACCCGGTGGATTCAGGACGTCGACCGGGTCGGACGCACCCGGTGGACCAGAGTCGACTGGCCCACGGTGGCCACCAGCGCGCCGGTGTGGTCGTACATCGAGGCCCGCAGCTGCGCGACGTTGCGCACCACCGCCTCCACCCGCACGTCCAGCAGGATCCACTCGCCGCTGGGCACGGCGACGACCCGCAGATGGTTGTCCAGGCTCGTGCCGTAGGTGATGTCGCCCAGCGCCTCGATCAGCGCGACCGGAGCGAAGTCGCCAAGGACCGCGAGCGCCGACGCGGTGAGTTCGGCGTCGGCGAGCACCCGACCCGACGGGCCGGGGGTACGCATCCGCAGCCACAGTGCGCTGCGCCCGCGGCCGGGGGTGCCATCCAGCGTGGTGCGCTGCGGCCGGGCCCAGCGCTGCTCGACCAGCGACATCACGCCCCCGCGATCGAAGGTCAGCCAGTCCGGGAAGGTACGCGGCGGGCACTGCGACGGCGGCGGGGCCCAGTCGGCCGCGGGTGCGAAACGGGTGACGTCCTGGCTGCGACGGCCGAACGTTCCGGTGGTGACGAACACGACCCGACCGTCCACCGTCGCCCGCACCACCGCCTGGGACAGCCCTCCGTACGGCTCCAGGGCCAGTTCCACCGCCTCGCCGGCCTGCACCGGCCCCAGGAAGTGCGTCTGCGCCCACAGGCACTCCCGACCGCCACGGCGGCGCACCACCTCGATCGCGGCGGCCAGACCGCACCCACCCCACAACGTGCCCCGGGTGTTACGCAGATGGCGGGCGGCGACGAAACGCCCAGGCCCAGCCTGGGCGTCCACCGTCAGCCCGAGCAGTTCACCCAGGGCGACCGGCCCCGGCTCGTCCACCGACCGCCCCCGCGACCGACCTCTTCCCCCGCCCGTTCCCCCGCCCGCGACCGCGGCTGTGCCCGGACCTGTGCCCACGTCCGCAGCCGTGGCCGTGGCCGTGGCCGGCACCAGCTCGACGGCGGGAGCGGACAGGGCGCCAGGTTCGCTCAGGTCTGCCACGGTCCCCATCCTGGCAGGACGCCTCGCCCTGACGGGCCCCACGCCACGGCAGGTTCTCCCCCTGCGACCGGCCGACCTGTCCGCGACTCCCGAACAGCCACCCCGAGCATCGCGCGACCGCGGGTGCGTGACGGTGCGGTGCGTATCGGTGCGGTGCTCGGGAAGCGGGCGGCCGGGAAGCGGGCGGCGGGGAATCGGGCGTCCTGGCCTGCGGCCAGGCGCGGAGGCGGGCATCGTGCATCTGACCGCACCGACCGACCTACCAGGATGGTGAGCACACCCGTGAGCGAGCACATTCACGTCGATGTCGACGACGGTGTCCTGACACTGCGCATCGCTCGTCCCGCCAAGCGCAATGCCCTCACCCAGGAGATGTACGGCGCGCTCGCCGAGGGATTCCTCCGCGCCGAACGCGAGGACACGATCCGGATCATCCGCCTGTGCGGCCAGGACGCGACGTTCACCGCGGGCAACGACCTCGCCGATTTCCTGGCCGGTGGGGCACTGCGGACCGACGGCCCGACGCTGACGTTCCTGCGCGCGGTCGCGGCGACGACGAAGCTGCTGGTGGCCGAGGTCGACGGCCCGGCGGTCGGCATCGGCACGACGCTGTTGCTGCACTGCGATCTGGTGTACGCCAGCGCTCGGGCCGTCTTCGCCCTGCCGTTCGTCCCGCTGGGTGTGGTGCCGGAGTTCGGTTCGAGTCTGCTGCTGCCGCGCCGGGTCGGGCCGGCGGCGGCCGCGCGGTTGCTCTACTTCGGGGAGCCCTTCGACGCGGCCGAGGCGGCCCGGCTGGGCCTGGTCACCGAGGTGCTGCCCGACGCCGACGCGTTGCGGGCCCGGGTCGACGACCGGATCGCGGCCCTGCTCGCCCAGCCGGCCCAGGCACTCGCCGCCACCCGCGCGTTGCTGCATGACTCCGACGGGCCCCAGGTGCTGGCCCGGTTGGAGCAGGAGGCCGTGCAGTTCGCCCGCCAGCTCGCCGCACCCGAGACCCGCGCCGCGATCGAGGCCCGGCTGCCGGGACGGGCCAGGCGATGAGGACGACCACATAGGCTGTCGAAACACGCGACGATCAGCGCCGGAACGGCCCGGGCCCGCTCCCGGAACCCTCGGTGCGGTGGGGGGACACCAGGTGCGATCGGGGACGGTGGGCCGATGAGCGGCGGTGGCCGATGAGCGGCGGTGGCCGATGAGCGAACCGGCGGGGGCGGCCCTGCCCCGCGGGACGGCGGACGAGCCGGGGTTGCGCCAGGCGTTACGTCGGATGCGGTTGATCGCCACCGGGCTGCTCGCCACGGTGGTGGCGATCTACCTGGCGGCCCAGGCGTGGCACAACCACGGTGGCCCCGCCTGGGCGGGCTATGTCGCCGCCGCCGCCGAGGCGGGTGTCGTCGGCGCGCTCGCCGACTGGTTCGCGGTGACCGCGCTGTTTCGTCATCCACTCGGCCTGCCCATCCCGCACACCGCGATCATCCCGCATCGCAAGGACGCCCTCGGGCGTGGCCTGGAGAACTTCGTCAGCACCCATTTCCTGGCGCCGGACGTCGTACGGGACAAGGTCGACGGGATCGGGGTCGCGGCCCGGGTGGGGACGTGGCTGCGGGAACCGGCCCATGCCGAGCGGGTCGCCGCCGAGGCCGCCGGGCGGCTGTCGACGGTGATCGCCGGGACGAACGACGACCTCGTCCGCGAGATCGTCGACCGGGCGGTGGTGCCACGGCTGGTGGAACGGCCCTGGGCGGGCACCCTCGGCGCGATCCTGCAACGCGTGCTGGACGCCCGGATGCACGACCGGCTCGTCGAGCTGATCCTCGCCGAGGTCGAACACTGGCTGCTGCACAACCCCGAGACCTTCAGCCGGCTCATCCTGGACCAGGCTCCGGCCTGGACCCCGCAGTGGCTGGACGAGGCCGTCGCGGCCAAGGCGTACGACAAGGCGCTGGAGGCGCTGGCGCAGATCCGGGCCGATCCCGAGCACCGGGTGCGCACGACCCTCGATCGTTTCCTCGCCGATCAGGCCACCCGGCTGCGCACCGACCCGAGCCTGGGCGAGCAGGTGGAGCAGATGAAGCAGCGCTGGCTGGCCCGGCCGGAGGTCGGGCAGGCCGTCGCGACGATCTGGGCGACGACCCGGGCGATCCTGCTCGATCTGATCACCGATCCGGACAGCACCGCCCGGGTGCGGGCCCGCACCGAACTGGCCGCCTTCGGCGCCCGGCTGGTCGAGGACCCCGACCTCGCCCGCACCGTCGACCAGGCTGCCGCCGACCTCGCCGCCCGCGCCGTCGCCCGCTACAAGGGGGACATCTCGGCGATCATCGGGGACACGGTGGCCAGCTGGGAGCCCGCAGAGACCTCCCGGCGCATCGAACTGCACGTCGGCCGCGACCTGCAGTTCATCCGGATCAACGGCACGGTCGTCGGCGCGCTGGTGGGTCTGGTCATCCACACCCTCACCCAGCTGCTGCTGTGACGGCCACGATCTGCGACGATCCGCAGGCCTGATCGCCAACCCAGGGTGGGCACAACGACGTGCGAGACCAGCCAGATCCACCCAGCGCGCCGGGTGTGCCGGGTGTGCCGAGCCCCACGCACGCCGGATCTCCCGGATCTCCCGGGCCCCCCGCGACCGGGGAGCACGGTCAGCCGGCCCCGCCCGGCCGTGCTGTGCGACCGGTCACACCTGGCCGGGTAGCCCGTTTCGTCCGTTCCCCACACCGACCTGGCCGGCCCACGGGGGCACGGCCCGTTCGGGTGGTGAACCCCGGTGTCCGCCGCGCGGTTCGCCCCCGTGCGCGGACGTCCGCGCGTCCACCCCAGCACCCACCTCCGTGGTCTGATCCGTGGTCTTCCGGGTGGTCTGCTGGCCGGCCGCTGGGGCGGTCCCCGGGGCGGGGACGGCGACGGGGCCGGCCGGTCGCCGTGGGGCCCCGCCCGGTCGGGGGGATCGTCCGGGTCGCTGCGGGCTGGGCGGCGTTCGCCGGGCTGATCGCCCTGCTCTGGGTCGGGATGATCAGCCGGATCGGGCACTACGACGTGGCGGTGTTCCTGCGCGCCGGGGCGGCCATCCAGTCCGGTCACAACCCGTATCCGACGCCGGGGACCGCCGCGGTGTACTCCGGCTCGGCCTTCGTCTACCCGTATCTGACCGCGTTGCCGTTCGTCCCGTTGTCGTCGCTTTCCGCAGCCGGCGATCTGTTCGTGGCCGGGTCCGTGCTCGCGGTGCTGGCCGGGGTGCGCCTGGCCGGGGTGCGGGACCTGCGCGTCCACGCGCTGGTGCTGGCCGCGTCCACGACGGTCATCGGCCTGCAGATGGGAACGTTCAACGCCCTGTTGTTCGCGGCGCTCGCGCTGGCCTGGCGGGCCCGGGACCGCGCACTGGCATGTGGCACGGTGGTGGCCCTCGTCATCTACAGCAAGGTCTTTCTGGTACCGCTGCTGGTGTGGCTGCTGCTGGCGCGGCGGTGGCGGGCGGCGGGGGCGGCCGGGGCGGTGCTCGCGGCGCTGATCGGCGTCAGCGCCCTGGTCAGCCCCCTGGGTCTGGTCGACTACGTGGAGCTGTTGGGTCAGCTTGGCCGGGTGGAGGCGCGGGCGGGGATCAGCCTTACCGGGCTGCTCACCGGGGTGGGCCTGTCGATCTCGACGGCCGGCCGGCTCGCGCAGCTGGCCGCGTTGGCGGTGCTGGCCGGCTGCTGGTGGGCGGCGCGGCGCGGCCACGACGAACGGCTCGCCTACACCGGTGGTGTCGTCGCGGCGCTGCTCGCCTCGCCGGTCGTGTGGTGCCATTACCTGCTGTTGCTGGTCGCGCCCCTGCTCGCGCTCAGCCGTCCCGTCACCCCTCACCCACGGGACGGACAGCACCCGGGGGACGTACCGGACCCGGAGGGCGGACGGGACACGCGAGGTGGACGGGTTCCTCGGGACCGACGGCCCGTCTCGGCCGGGCCGATCGCCCTGTTCGCGGCCGGCTCCTGGCTGCTGGTCACGCCGCACCGCACCACCGGCACCGATCTGGCCGTGACCGCCGTCATCGGCCTCCCGCTGGTGCTGTCCTGCCTGCTGAGCCCGGGTCCGGACAGGACCTTCGGCGCTCGGCGCAGGCCGATCCGCCCGGACGTGACCCTGGTCGCGTCCCGGACAGTGCGCACCATCACGTTTGGCCTGCTGATCCTCGGTCTGGCCGCCGTGCACGCGGCCGACGCACGGGCCGCCGGACCGTACGCGGTCTGCGTCGGACTGGGCGTCATCCTGGCCTTCGCGGTCCGTAGTACCGCGACACCCTGGGCTATCCCGACCTCCGGCGGCCTCACCGCGACGCCCACCGAACCGGGCCCCGCCGACCGGGTCAGCACGGACGAAGGGCCCCTTCCACACCGGCGGACTGGCGCACCGTGACCGGGCGGACCGCCACCCACGGGTATGCACCGGCTCGTTGCACCCTGCCGACGGGCCCCGCACATCCGATCGCCGAGGTACCGTGAAACACGACGACGGCCGCAGCGGCTGTCCGCGCCCGGCTACATGGTCGGGTGTGCGAGGTCGGTGCGAGCGCCAAAGCGGGATTTTCCCGCCGTTGGGTCCGGTCGCGGAGCCGGCCGTACCCCGGCCGCCGGACGATACAAACGGGCTTGTGCAAACCTCCGCACTTGTCCTACTGATCTCATGGTGGCCCTGACCTGATCGGCGGATCCCTCTGTCTCAGCATGGAAACTCCCAGTCTCTCGCTGCCCACCGCCAGCCGCGCCCGCCCCGGGGCCGTGGCGGGCCCAGCGGTGCCGGTCGCGGTTCCAGCCGCGGCTCCCGGTACGGCGGCGGCTCACGCTTCAGCGGTCCGGCCCGTCCGGCCGCTCCTGCCCTGACCACCCGTGAACCTCGCCCCCCGGCGGAGACCTTCGAGGCCGCTGGTCTGCCCAAGCGGCTGATCAGGGCCCTCGCCGAGCGCAACATCGCCGCACCGTTCGCGGTGCAGGCGGCGACGCTGCCCGACGTGCTGGCCGGAGAGAACGTCCTCGGCCGGGCCCGTACCGGCTCCGGTAAGACGCTGGCCTTCGGCCTGCCGATCCTCGGCCGCCTGGCCGAGGGCGGCCCGGCGACCCCGCGTCGGCCCCGCGCCCTGGTGCTGGTGCCCACCCGCGAGCTCGCCCAGCAGGTCAACGACGCCCTCGAGCCGCTGACCCGCGCACTGAACCTGCGGATGGCCCCCGTCTACGGCGGAACCTCCATCAGCCGGCAGATCTCGGTACTGCGCCGCGGCGTGCACCTGGTCGTGGCCACCCCGGGTCGCCTGACCGACCTCGTCGAGCGAGGCGCCTGCGAGCTCGGTGAGATCGAGATGACCGTCCTCGACGAGGCCGACTTCATGTGCGACCTCGGCTTCCTGCCCGCGGTTCGGGCCCTGCTGGACGCCACCCCCTCCGGCGGGCAGCGGCTGTTGTTCTCCGCGACGCTCGACCGTGAGGTCGAGGTCCTGGTGCGCGACTACCTGCCCGACCCGGTGCTCGTCGCGATCGACTCGGAGACCTCCCAGGTCACCACGCTCGCCCGGCACGCCCTCGAGGCGCCTGACCGGACCGCGCAGGTCGAACTGGTCACGGCGCTGGCCGGTGGCTCCGGGCGAACCCTGGTGTTCGTACGGACCCAGCGCGACGCCGACCGGATCTCCGAATCGCTGTGCCGCGCCGGTGTTCCCGCCGAGCCGCTGCACGGTGGGATGCCCCAGGGCGCCCGCACCCGCGCGCTCGCCGGCTTCACCGACGGGTTCTACCGGGTGCTGGTCGCCACCGACGTCGCCGCTCGCGGCATCCACGTCGACGGCATCCGCCTCGTGGTGCACCTCGGCCCGCCCGAGGACGCCAAGACCTACCAGCACCGCGGCGGGCGTACCGCCCGGGCCGGCGCCGACGGCGCCGACGTGCTGGTCACCCTGCCCGCCGAGCGGGGCAAGGTGCGCGGTCTGCTGCGCGCGGTCGGTATCGAGGCCCGCCCGCTTCCGACCAAGCCCGACGACCCGGTGATCCTGGAGCTGGCCGGCCCGCCGGCACCCCGGGTGAGCCCGGACGCGATCCCCAAGGCACGGGCCGCGAGTTCCGCGGCGGCTCGGGGGCCGCGTTTCAGCGGCGCACGCACCGGCGGTTCCACCGGTGGGCGTGACGGGGAGCACCGCAACGCCCGCCGCGACGGTGGTGGCCACCGCATCGGCGGCCGTCCCACCTCGGCCCACGGCCGTCCGCAGCGTCGCCCCGCCGCCACCGTCACCGCCACTCAGGCACCGGTCACCCCCAGCGCCTGAGACCCGGCACCTGCTCGTCGCCTCTCGCTCGTCGCCTGGCCCGTCGGACCGTCCTGATCGTGGACGTCTGACAAGGGACGTCCACTGACGTCCAGGGTCAGGCACCCGATGGCGCCGTCGCCCGGATTCCCGTCCGGACGGCGGCGCCATCTTCTTTTTCCGGCCCCGTCCCGCCCGGCCCCGTCCCGCCCCGGGGCATCGGTCGGCGGGCCGTGACGGGTCGGTGATGGGGTCACGGTTCGAATCTGTGGTGTGACCAGCGACACCTGACGTCCTGGGGTGGGCCGTCCCCTGGATACCGTTTTGGGGACAGGTGCCGACATCACTGGAAGGAGCGTGCGCGTGGAGCAACAGCAGTCCTCCCCGCTGACCGCGGGTCTGCCCGGGTCGATCCCGACCGAGCCCGCCATCGATGGAGCCACCGCGGTGGAGACCGACATCCGGGTCGCCCCCGCGTCCCTCGCGAACCCGAAGCGGCTGCGACTGGGAGCCTCCCCCTCCCTGTGACCCGGCCAGGGCCGGCGACGGGCGGCCGCCGCTCATGCGGCCGACCGCACGACCCCTTCGCACGCGCGTGCACGCCGGGCGTCCTACCGTCAGAGGATGACCAGTACCACGCCGGTGCCACTGAGCGAGTCCGGCCTGCTCGCCGCCCATGCCCCGCTGCGGCCGGACCCTGCCGGACCGGCCGAGGATGGCCACGCCGCCTATCAGGCCCAGCTGGGCGGTCCGGTGTACGTCGTCGACTTCGGCGGGCCGGCGGACGGACCGGTGATGGTGTGTGTGCACGGGCTCGGCGGTTCGTACCACAACTGGCTACGGCTGGCGCCCCTGCTGACCCCCACCTGCCGGGTGCTGGCGCTTGATCTCGCCGGGCACGGGCGCACCCCGGCGCAGCGGCCACGGCCGCACGTCGCGGGCAACCAGCGTCTGCTCGACCGGTTTCTCACCGAGGTGCTCGCCGGGCCAGCCGTGCTGGTCGGCAACTCGATGGGCGGAATGATCAGTCTGCGGCAGTCGGTGCTGGCACCCGACACCGTCGCGGGGCTCGTCCTGGTCAATCCGGCGCTGCCGCTGCCCCGCGGCGCCTACCCCGCCCCGATGACACTCGCGTTGTTCGCCGCGCTGTTCGTCCCGCGCCTGGGCACCCACACACTGGCCCGCCGCCGGGCCCGGACGACCCCGCTCGCCCTCGTCGAGGAGAGCCTGGTCCGGTTGTGCGGTGATCCGAGCCGGATCCCGGCGCGGACCCTCGAGGTGATGGAACGGGCCCAGCGTGAACGCGGGCTGACGGCCGGGGCCGACGCGGCGTTCGTCACCGCGGCCCGCTCAGTGGTCGCCGGCATGGTCCGCCGAACCCCCCTGACCGGTTATCTGCGCACCGCGGCCGCGCCGACGTTACTGCTGCACGGCACCCTCGACCGGCTCGTCCCGGTCGCCATGGCCCACGCGGCGGCGCGGAGCCGGCCCGACTGGCGGGTCGAGATCCTGGCCGGTCTCGGCCACATCCCCATGCTCGAGGACCCCGACCAGACCGCCACGATCATCCTCGACTGGCTCGCCCACGAGGGGCGTCCCGCCGCCCAGGCCGCCCGCCGGCCCGGCGCCGGGCCGGCGCCGGGCCCCCTCAGCCAGGACATCCCCACGTCCGCGAACGTGGCTGCCGGTCCGGCGGTGGACAGCTGAACCCGCGGTCCCCGTCGGACGATCCCGGGGTGACGCTGCGGGCGGCGCTGCGCGGCGCCACCCGGCACGCCGACGCCTGGCTGGCCAGCCTGGCCCACCGTCCGGTGCGGCCCGGTCTGAGCGCCGCTGAGGTGCTCGCCCGCCTCGACGGTCCGTTCCCGGCGGCGCCCAGTGATCCGGTGGCGGTCATCGACGCGCTGGTCGAGGCGGTCGGCGGCGGGCTGACGGCCACCGGATCGCCGCGGTTCTTCGGCTATGTCGTCGGCGGCACCCTGCCCGCGGCCCTCGCCGCCGACCTGCTGGCCGTCGTCTGGGATCAGAACGCGGCGCTCGCCTCGCTGTCCCCGGCGGCCAGCGCCGTCGAACAGATCGCCGGACGGTGGGTGAGGCAGGCACTCGGGCTGCCCGCGACGGCCTCGGTCGGATTCACCACCGGCACGCAGATGGCCCATGTGACGGCGCTGGCCGCCGCCCGCCACCGGGTGCTCGCCGAGGTCGGCTGGGACGTCGGCGCCGATGGCCTCACCGGCGCCCCGCCGGTGCGGGTGCTCGCCGGCGCCGACCGGCACACCACCGTCGACGCGGCGCTGCGCCTGCTCGGCTTCGGCAGCCGCGGGATACACACCGTCGCCGGCGACGGCCGGGGCCGGATGTGCCCGGACGCCCTGCGCGCCACCCTTGACACCCTCGCCGCCACCGACACTCCTACCCGCACCGTCGGCGCCCGGCGGGTGCCGACGATCGTCATCGCGCAGGCCGGGGAGATCAACACCGGTGCTGTCGATCCGCTCGGGCAGATCTGCGCGCTCGGGCACGCGCACGGCGCCTGGGTGCATGTCGACGGCGCTTTCGGGCTGTGGGCGGCGACGTCCGGCTCGGCACGCCGCCGCGCGCTGGTCGAGGGTGCCGCGGACGCCGACTCGTGGGCGACCGACGGCCACAAGTGGCTCAACGTGCCCTATGACTGTGGGATCGCGATCGTCGCCGACCGGGCGGCGCACCGCCGGGCGATGGTGGCGCCGGCCGACTACTTCCCGCCCGATCCCGGTGGCGCGCTGGACCCGGTCGACTGGACCCCGGAGTTCAGCCGCCGGGCCCGGACCTTCGCCGTCTACGCGGCGCTGCGCTCCCTGGGCCAGGACGGCCTGCGGGACCTGGTCGACCGCTGCTGTGAGCTCGCCGGGCACGCCGCCAGCCGACTCGCCGGGCTGCCCGGGGTCCGGGTCCTCAACGCGACGCCGGGACCCGCCGGGCACGGGGTCGTCGTACCGCTCAACCAGGTGCTGCTGCGCGTCGAGGCGCCGGGCGGCGAGGGCGACCGGCTGACCCGTGCCGTCACGGCGGCGGTGACCGCGGGCGGGGACGCCTACCTGACCGGGACGGTGTGGCAGGGACGCGCGGCCATGCGACTGTCGGTGAGCAACTGGTCGACCACGCGGGCCGAGGTGGACCTGGCCGTGGACGTGATCGCCGCCGCGGTCGGTACCGCCCGCCGCTGACCGCCTGTTCCCACAGGTGGGAGTGCGGTGATGCGATTCCCGCCACCGTGTGGAGACGCTCGCTTCGGGGGACTATTGCGCCGGAGGCGTTGGCTGCGCCATGCCCCACAGACGGCGGACGCGAGCTGGAGGGTGCGCGTGACGACCAACTGCGAACCGGTGGAAGCCGAGACGTCGAACCGGCCACGGCGGCCCGACGAGCAGCCGCGGGCGGCGGGGACCTGGCCACCGCCGGTCACCGACGCCGCCAGAACGTTGCTGGGGGCGCTGCTCGGCGACACACCGCCGGTGCGGGTGCGGTTGTGGGATGGCTCGACACTCGGCCCGGACAGCGCGACCCGGATCGTGGTGCGCTCCCCGGAGGCACTGCGCCGGGTGCTGTTGCGGCCGGGGCAACTCGGGTTCGCCCGGGCGTTCGTCGCCGGCGACCTCGACGTCGAGGGGGACATGTTCGCGGCGCTCGCCGTGCGGGAGGCGATCGACACCGCGCCGGCGCGGCTGCGCGGCGACCTGTCGGCCATGGCGCCGGCCGCGCTCGCCCTGCTGCGGGCGCTCGGCCCCCGTCCGCCGGCCCTGCCCGCCGAGGAGGCACGGCTGCGGGGACGGCGCCACAGCACCCGCCGCGACGCGGCCGCCATCTCCCACCACTACGACGTGTCCAACGACTTCTACCGGCTCGTGCTCGGCCCGACGATGGTCTACTCGTGCGCGGTGTGGGAGACACCGGAGCACACCCTCGACACGGCCCTGGACCGCGCCCAGACCGAGAAGCTCGCGCTGGTCTGCCGCAAGCTGGGGCTGCGTCCCGGTGAGCGGCTGCTCGACGTCGGCTGTGGCTGGGGCAGCCTGCTGCTGCACGCCGCCCGCCACCACGGGGTGCGCGGGGTGGGGGTGACGATCTCGCTCGAGCAGGCGGCGCTGGCCCGCACACGGATCGCCGAGGCCGGCCTGGCCGACGCCATCGAGATCCGGTTGCAGGACTACCGGGAGATCCCCGACGGCCCGTTCGACGCGATCAGCTCGATCGGCATGGTCGAACATGTCGGCCGGGCGATGCTGCCGACGTACTTCGACAGCCTGTACGGGCTGCTCCGGCCCGGTGGCCGGCTGCTCAACCACGGCATCTCGTTTCCCGGTGATCCGGCGGGCGCGCACCGCGGCCGACCCCAGCTCGGACCGATCCCGCTGCCGGTCGGCCCCGACTTCCTGCGCCGCTACGTCTTCCCGGACGGCGAACTGCACGAGATCGGCCTGCTGACCACGTTGACGCAGGCCGCCGGCTTCGAGGTGCGCCACGTCGAGAACCTGCGTGAACACTACGGTCTGACGTTGCGCGCCTGGGTGCGCCGACTGGAGGAGAACTGGGACGCCGCGGTCGCCCTGGTCGGCCCGGGCCGGGCCCGGGTGTGGCGGCTGTACATGGCGGGTTCCGCGCTCAGCTTCGAATCCGGCCGGTCCCAGATCCACCAGACCCT
The DNA here is from genome assembly GCF_023242945.1 of Frankia umida. Taxonomy (NCBI): domain Bacteria; kingdom Bacillati; phylum Actinomycetota; class Actinomycetes; order Frankiales; family Frankiaceae; genus Frankia; species Frankia umida. The sequence goes on along the minus strand of NZ_JALKFT010000017.1, from coordinate 46,038 downwards.
GGCCGTACGCCCCGACCACGGCCGCTCCGGCCAGCCCCTGCGCCCCCGCTACGACTCCCCCACCCCGGCCGACCCCCGCACCCCGGCCCAGGGCCGGCCCACCACGTAGGCCGTCTCTGCCGGATCTCCAGGGGCCAGCGTGGGGCGCCGGTCAGTGCAGGGTGGGGAAGGTGCGGTCGGCCTTCTCGCCGGTCTCGAGGAGGTTCGCGGCCCGACCGACGACGAGCGGGTCGGGGATGCCGACGATGGACTCGTCCTTGCCGGTGTAGTCGAAGCGGTGCAGCACGTGGCGCATCGCCTCGAGGCGGGCGCGCTTCTTGTCGTTGCTCTTCACCACCGTCCACGGCGCTTCGGTCGTGTCGGTGTAGAAGAACATCGCCTCCTTGGCGTCGGTGTAGTCGTCCCAGCGGTCGAGGGAGGCGAGGTCCATCGGGCTGAGCTTCCACTGCCGCACCGGGTCGATCTGGCGGACGATGAACCGGGTCTGCTGCTCCCGGCGCGACACCGAGAACCACAGCTTGATGACGGTGATGCCGCTGCGGGTCCACATCCGCTCAAGCTCGGGGGCCTGGCGCAGGAACTCGCGGTACTCCCCGGGTGAGCAGAACCCCATCACCCGTTCCACCCCGGCCCGGTTGTACCAGGAGCGGTCGAACAGGACGATCTCGCCGGCGGCCGGCAGATGCTGGACGTAACGCTGGAAGTACCAGGAGTCCTTCTCCCGCGGGGAGGGCTTCTCCAACGCCACCACCCGGGCGCCGCGCGGGTTGAGATGCTCGGTGAACCGTTTGATCGTCCCGCCCTTGCCGGCGGCGTCGCGGCCCTCGAAGGCGAGCACCAGGCGCTGGCCGGTCTCCTTCACCCAGTACTGCAGCTTCAGCAGTTCGATCTGCAGCAGCCGCTTGGCGCGCTCGTAGTCGGCCCGCGCAAGGCGCTCGTCATAGGGGTAGTTCTCCCGCCAGGTGTCGACCGGGGTGCCGTCCGGACGCAGCAGGATCGCCTCGTCGTCGTCCTCGTCCCGCACGCGCAGCCCGGCCAGGCTCGCGGCCTGGGCGCCGACCTGCTCGGCGAGACCGGCCGCACCCAGCCAGCCGTGCAGCCCGTTTCCCACCGCGCCGTACGTCAGGGGGGCCGCCTGGTCGTCGGCGCCCTTGGGGATGACCCGTTCGACCTCGGTCACAGTGGCCTCCCTCTCGTGCGTACGCACGTATGTGCAAGCCTGACCGGCCAACCGTACGGATCCGGCCAGGCCGTCAGTTGACGGGCGGACGAACGCCAGATGACACGAAGGTGGGGCCCCTCGGCCCTGGTCGGGAAGCACACCGACCGCCTGGCGCCCTGTCGGGAACCCGACAGCCCGCCGCGCGCGACGGGGGTTGAGTGCGCGCCGCCGGCGGGCTACTGCGATCATCCTTCGGATGAACTACCCGGACGACCCTCTCGCCAACCATCAGACAGTCACGAGAAGGCTCAAAATTATCTACGGATTGTGATTGTTGCCTGTGGGGATGCGGGCATCGGTGGCGCTACGACACAATTCTTCCGGCCCGACTGTCGCGCCGCCGCCCGGGCCTGGGCGCCCGCAGGAGAGGAACAGGTGTGCTGACCCCCCTGACGTCGGACGATCCGCAGCGGATCGGCCCGTACCGGCTGGCGAACCGTATCGGGGCCGGTGGGATGGGCGTGGTCTACCTCGGGTTCGGCGCGGATGGCGGCCCGGCCGCGGTGAAGGTTCCCACCGGTGGGCTCGCCGACGATCCGGAGTTCCGCGCCCGGTTCCGCCAGGAGGTCGCGGCGGCCCGGCGGGTCCGCGGCAGCACGGTGGCGGCTGTCCTCGACGCCAATCTCACCGGTGAACGTCCGTGGATGGCCACCGAGTACGTCGAGGGTCGCAGCCTCGCCGACGCGGTGGCCACCCGTGGGCCGTTGGACGAGCGGCTGGTCCAGGGCCTCGCGATCGGCCTGGCCGACGCGCTGGTGGCCATCCACGAGGCCGGCGTCGTGCACCGCGACCTCAAGCCCGCGAACATCCTGATGGCCTGGGACGGCCCGAAGGTCATCGACTTCGGCATCGCCCGGGCGTCGGACAGTACCAGCCACACCCGCACCGGCATGCTGATCGGCACCCTGGTCTGGATGGCCCCGGAACAGCTGCGTGGTGAACGGGCCGACGCCGCCGCCGACATCTTCGCCTGGGGGGCGTGTGTGGCGTTCGCGGCCGCCGGCCGTCCACCGTTTCGTGGTGAACGGGCCGAGGCCATCGGTATGCAGATCCTGACCGCCGAACCCGACCTGACCGGCCTGCCCGCCGCCCTGGCCGGGCCCGTGCGCGACGCGCTCGCGAAGGAACCCGCCGCGCGCCCGAGCGCCGCGGACCTGCTGGCCCGGCTGCTGGGCCGGGACCTGCGCTCGGCCGCGGCCTCCGACGAGGCCAGCGAGACCGCCCTCGCCCAGATCTGGTCGCTGCCACCCACCCCGCCCCAGGGGCCGCCCCCCACCGACTTCTCCGCCCGCACCCGACGCGCACCCGACACCCCCCGCCGCGCCGCCGCCGGTTACGGCACCGCCGGTTACGGTGCCGGCGGCCAGGGCCCGGCCGGCCGGGACGCCAGCGGCTACCGAGGTGGCGGTCAGGGCGCCGCCGGCCACGACTCCGGCAGGTACGGCGCGGACGGCTACGGCGCGGACGGCTACGGCGCGGCGTACAACCACGGGGCACAGAACCACGGGGCACAGAACCACGGTCCGCAGAGCTACGGTTCGCAGAGCTACGGGCCGTCGTCCGGGGGGGACGGGGGTCGGTCGGGCGGCGGGCGCGGCGCGATCATCGCCGGGGTGCTGCTGGCGGTGGTGCTGCTGGGCGGTGGGATCGCGGCCGCGGTGGCTCTCACCGGCGACCACGGCGGCAGGGACACACCCGTCACCACGTCCAGCAGCGTCGATGCGACGGCCAGCACCACGCCGACGTCGTCGACGCCGACCGCGCCGGCCACGACCAGCGCCACGACCACCACGCCCAGCACGTCCCCCACCCCGAGCCAGACGCCGACCAGCACGCCGTCGGCGACGCCGAAGGTGCTGTCCACCGACGAGGCGGCACAGATCATCCGCGGTAAGGGCTACGACCCGGACCTGAGCACCTACCAGGAGGACCGGCGGCTCAACGTGGTGATCGGGACCGGTGGGTCCGCCGGGGGCAACCCGCAGCAGTTCGCCTTCGTCTTCGCCGACGGCGAGTACCGCGGCACGGACACCTCGGCGCCGAGCGCCCACATCGCCCTCGTCCGCCAACCGAACAACTACCGGGTCACCCTGCGCTATGCCACGTTCGATCCGCAGGACCAGCCCAACGCCCCCTCCGGCCACGCCGACGTGCGCTTCGAGTGGACGGGCACGGCCTTCACCGCGCTGGACACGATCCCGCCCAACGACCCGAACGCCACGGGCAGTCGCCGGTAGCCGCCGGTAGCCACAGGTGGCGACGCGCCCACCTCGACCGGCTGGGCCCAGCCGGTCGGACCCACACGCTAACGTCTGGAGGCAGCATGGACGGCATCCCCGGACCATGCTGCCACGGCGGCCGGGCCGTCCCGCCGAACGTGATCAGAACGTGATCGAAGCGTGATCGGAGGAGCGACCATTTCGGCGCAGGTCGGGCGGTCCGCGGCGAGCGGTCGACTCCCACGGCAGCGGGGTGCCGGCGGCACCCTCTCCGGTGGCGAGGACGGGCCGTGCTGACCCCGCTGGTCGAGGGTGACCCGCGCCGGGTCGGCCCGTTCACGATCCACAACCGCATCGGCGCCGGCGGGATGGGCACGGTCTATCTCGGGTTCAACGCCGAGGGGCGGGCGGCGGCGGTCAAGGTGCCCGACGCCCGGTTCGCGGGCGACCCCGAGTTCCGGGAGCGGTTTCGTCGTGAGGTCGCGGCGGCCCGGCGCGTCCACGGGCGGGCGGTCGCCGCCGTGCTCGACGCCGATCCGGATGCCGCCGCCCCGTGGCTTGCCACCGAGTACGTCGAGGGCACCAGTCTGGCCGACGCGGTACTGCGCCACGGGCAGATGGAGGAGCGCCTGCTGCACGGGTTCAGCGTGGGGCTCGCCGACGCGCTGATCGCGATCCACGCCGTCGGCGTCGTGCACCGCGATCTCAAACCCTCGAACATCCTGCTGGCCTGGGACGGCCCGAAGGTCATCGACTTCGGCATCGCCCGGGCCACCGGCACCCCCAGCCACACCCGCACCGGCATTCTCATCGGCACCCTGGCCTGGATGGCACCCGAGCAGCTGCGCGGCGAGCGGGCCGGCCCCGCCGCCGACATCTTCGCCTGGGGAGCCTGCGTGACCTACGCGGCGACCGGGCATCCGCCGTTCGCCTCCGAAGAGCCCGATGTGCTCACCCGGATGCGCGAGGACCGCCCGCCCGACATCGCCGGTGTGCCCGACGCGCTGGTCGGGCTCGTCCGGGCCGCCCTCGCCCGCCACCCGCAGGACCGGCCAAGCGCCGCCGACCTGGTCCGCGGCCTGGTCGCGGACCCTCAGGTCCGCACGCCCGCGGATGCCGACCGGGCCGCGGCGCTGGCACTCACACCGTGGCAGTCCCATCCGCCACCGAGCACTCCCGAGCGGCCCGCCGCGGCGCTCGACCCCGACCGACCCGACCAGCCGACCCATCCCCTGGCGCTGCGTCCGACCCCACCGCCGCATGACGACCAGTCGGCCGGCACGGTGCCGGTGCCCCGCCGGCCCGGGCAGACCGACCCGCGCCTCGGCGCCGTGACCCAGCTCTCCGTCCACGATCCACGTGTGCTCGCCGGTGGGGTCGACCGCGGTGGAGTCGTCGCCGTGTCCGGCGGTGCCACCGGTGGGGCCGCGCGTGACTCCGGCGGCGCCCGCGGCCCGGTGGCGGCCGGCGGGTACGACCGCAGTGGCAGTGGTGGTGGCAGCGGCAATGGCGGGGGCGGGCGGGCGGAGGGGGCCGCAGGGCCGTCGGGCGGTGGGCGTCTTGACGCGGTGTTCGGCTGGTTGCCGGCGCCTTGGCGTCGGGCCGCGCCGTTGGCCAGCGTCGCGTTGCTGATCGTGCTGCTGGCCAGTGTCGTCGTCGCGTTCGCCGCCACCGGCGGTGCGCACCCGCGGGTGGAGCCGACTCCGCCGCCGGCTCAGGGCGGTCTGGCACCGGGGCCGGGAGGCGACCCGGGTGCCGGCGGCGCCGGAGCGGACGGTCGCGGTGGCGCGCAGCGGGGCCCGTCGGCGCCGACCCGGAGCCGACCGGTCGGGCCCGATGGCACGCTGGCCCCGTCCCCCGTCGGCCCGTCGGCCACTGCCAGGGTCACGACGACGCCCAGCCTCCCGGGTTCCGCGAGTCCCACGCCCTCCCCGACCACCGGTCCGACCTCCGGGGCGTCCCCGACCGTCGGGCCGACCACCAGCACCGAGCCGACGCTCGGCGCGTCCCCGTCCGCCGGCTGCCCGACAGGCCCACCCAACGGCCAGGCCGGCGGCACACCGCCGCCCTGCTGACGGACGTCCCACCCGGGTCGACCCCGAAGGCCGGGTGGATCACACCATCGCGCCGAGTGGGTCACACCATGACGATCCCGGCGCGGGTGCCCTCGGCGGAGACCAGTGACTGCCAGCCACGCCCGGTCGGGCAGGCAGTGCCGTCCGAGGAGGGGACGTCGCAGGTGGGCGTCGAACCGGCGCTCGCGGTCGACGTCGACCTGCCGGTGGGTCTGATCGTCGGCAACGCCGTCGCCCGCACGGTCGGCTTCGCGGTCGTGGGCCTGGCCGACGTGGGTTCGGGCGATGGTTCGCTGGTCGGCGACGGCGGATCAGGGTCGGGGGTGCGGGTCGGCGACGCCGGGGCATGGGTGGGCGTCGGGGCGCTGCTGGGCTCCGGGGCGGCCGGCGACGGCGTCGCCCGGGTCGGCGCCGGGGCCGGAGCCGCCGGTCCCGCACCGCCACCCGCGCCCCGGGTAGCCGCGGTCGAACCACCCACCCTCGTCCGACCGTCCTGCGAGGTAGCGGGCCCGGTCAGCCCGGTGCCACCCTGACCATCCGCGCCGCCCGGTCCGGCGGGAATGCCCGTCGTGCCGATACCGGCTCCCGGCGACACCGGCACGCCCCCGGACGTCCCTCCGCTGACCTGGGATGTCGGTGTCGGAGCCGACGGCGAGTCGCCACCGCCACCGAGCGCGGCGACCACCACCGCGACGAGCACCAGGGTCAGCCCGATCGCACCGATCACGACCCACCTGCGGTACTCACCCATACGGGAGCGGGAGCCCGGAGCCCGATGCCCGCCACCGCCAGTCGACGAACGCCGATCCCCCACCCCGCTTGTGCCCCCCGGACGGACCGGACGTTGACCGGACGTCCCACGCCCGCCCGCGGCACGCACCGCGGTCTCGGCCGCGGCCGCCGAGACGGCCGTGGACGCGGCGGCGGGAGCACCAGCCGCTTTCTTCGACGCCGCGGCACCACCGGTCAACGGCGGGGCCATGACCGTCACCGCGGAGTCGGGATGCGAACCGCCCGGCAGGTCCGCCGGCTCCGCCCGCCCCGCCGATGCGCCCGACGACCCCGCCGACGAACGTGACCCAGCCGACGCACGCGTGCCCGCCGGCGAACGTGATCCGGAAGTCGAACGCGGCGCTGACGGCGAACGCGCCCCCGAGGACGAGCGGGCCCCGGACGAGCGCGCCCCGGGCACAGCCGTCCGACCGGCCGGTGGTGGTACCAACTCGGTGTGCTCGGTGGGAGCCGTGTCGAGCCCGGGGTGTGGCAGGGGCAGGGGCAGGGACGGCGGCACCGGAGTCGGCGTGGTGATCGGTTCCTCGGCGTCGGCCTCGTCGCCGGTCCTAGCGTCGGTCCCGCTTGCGGTGCCACTTCCGGTGCCACGTGCGGTCTCGGTCTTCGGCTCGGTCTCGGTCTTCGGCTCGGTCTCGGAAGCGGTCCGCGCGGCGGCTGCCGGACGTCCCGTCGCTGACCGGAGCATCGAGGGGATGGCCACCGGGGTGGTCGCCGGCTCATCGAAGCCGGCCACCGCGGAACCAGCGGCATCCGCGGGGACCGCCGCGGCCGCGGGGACCGCCGAGACCGACCGGTTCCTCGGAGCCGACAGGTCAACCCGAGCCCGCGAATCCGCCCGAGCCGACGAGTCCGCGGGGACTGCCGGGTCCGACGGGGACGAGGGGGACGAGGGGGACGAGGGAGCGACGGGAACGGCCGCCTTGTCGCCGGTGGTCGTGGCCGGCAGCGACGTCAGCAGCGCCGCCGCCTCGCCGGACGCGCCCGAGCGGACGGGGACAGGCACCCAGGAGGGAACACCGGTCCGCGAGCGGACCTGCTCAGGCACGGGAATCGAGTGGACCCGGCTCGACGCGGGGGGCGTGTCCAGGCCAAGACCGGCGGCCATCCCCGCGAGACCAGGCAGCAGGGCCCGCAGCTGATCGACGTCGGGCCGCTGCTGCGGGTCCTTCGCGAGCATCGCGGCCAGCACGGCCCACAGCTCGTCGGGGATGCCCGGTGGCCGTCCCGGCGCGAGGTCCGCGTGCGCACGCAGGATGGAGAGCATCTCCCGGCCGGCGAACGGCGCGACGCCACAGAGCATCTCGTAGAGCATCGTTCCGGCGGCGTAGACGTCCGCGGCCGGGCCGACCACTCCCCCGTCGACGCTTTCCGGCGCCATGTACAGCGGGGTGCCGAGCATCCCGCCGGGGACGGTCAGGCGGGTCGCCGAGGCGCACAGCCCGGCGATCCCGAAGTCGGAGACCTTGGGCTGCGAGGTCCCGTCCCGCCGGTCGAGCAGCACGTTCTCCGGTTTGAGGTCACGATGGACGATGCCCAGCCGGTGCGCGGTCGCCAGCCCGGTGAGGATGTCGACGATCAGGCCGACCGCCTCGGCGGGCGGTAGCGTGCGCCGTCGATGCAGTTCCTGGCGCAGGTCCGAACCGTCGACGTACTCCATCACGATGGCCAGATCACCGCGTTCGGCGACCAGGTCGTGAATGGCCACCACGAACGGCGACTGAACCCGGATCAGGATGGCGCGTTCCCGCATGAACCGGGCGACCACGCCAGGGTCGGCGGTGAAATGTGGCAGCAGCAGTTTGAAGGCAAGAACATTGCCTGCCTCGTCATGGCCGCGCCACACCTCGCCCATACCGCCCCGGCCGACCCGGGTCAGCAGGGTGTAGGAACTTCCCAGCCTTCTAACCACTGCTTCTTCTCACCACTGCTGGCCATCACCACTTCGCTACGCAGTTCCAGGTCGATTCCGCCGGCGTCTCCCCCATGCGTCGCGCGCGTCGCCCCCTCCCGCGCCGGAGCCGGCAGCCTGACTGCCGTCGTTCTCCGTGCGCCCGCGGGCACGGACCACTACCCGGCGGTCCCAGGTGCGGTCCCTGGTCAGGATGCCGGACGACGCCGAACGCACGGTCCGAGGTGAATATGGGTTTCATCACCGGGGGTGGACGGTTCCCCCGCGAACCCGTCGGTATGCCAGGCCGCAGCCACCGTGACGGGTCCGCGACCCGCCCGCATCCGGGTGGCCACCACCATCCCGAGGGCCACCTGGATGGCCCGAACGGGCAGCCCACAAACGGGCCCGGTCCCGAACCCCGACCGAGACCCTGGAATGCCGAAGGGGCCTGGAACGCCGAAGGGGCCTGGAACGCCGAAGGGGCATAGCCCTGATACCGAACGCCGCAGACCTGATACCGAACGCCAGCAGCTCTGGAACCGGGGACCGGGGACCTGATGCCGAGGCCTGGTAGGTGTGATGCCGAGGGTTGTTCAGGGATTGCGGCCTCTCCCTACCAAACAACCCTCGGCATGCGGCCGAGGCCGGCATGTGCACGAGCGGACGAACAGGCGGACTAATGGGCGGATGGGCGAACGACCGACCGTGGCCTCGTCACGGCTGGGTCTGGGTCTCGGCCTCCGCCTGGGTCTCGGCCTCGGTCTCGGGACGGGCCTGCCACCGCTCGCGGTGCAGGACGTCGGCCAGCGGGCGGCGTCGGGCCCAGCCGTGCCGCTCCAGGTCGGGCAGTTCACGCAGGGCTGTCACCGGGCCCAGGCACAGCCAGGCGACCGGGCGGATGCCGGCCGGGATCGCGAGCAGGTCGCGGACGAACGGTTCGCGGTAGAACGACACCCAGCCGACGCCGAGGCCCTCCGCGGTCGCGGCCAGCCACAGGTTCTGCACCGCCAGGCAGACCGAGTAGAGCCCGGTGTCGGCGATCGCATGCCGGCCCAGCACCGCGGGGGCACCGCGGGCCGGGTCGTAGGTGACGACCAGCGACAGCGAGGACGCCAGCACCCCGTCGATGCGGATCGGGGCGAACCGGGCGGCCCGCGCGGCGTCCAGGGACTCGGTGAACACCGCCCGCTCGCGCTGGACATGCGCGGCGAAGGCACGCCGGGTGGCGAGGTCGGTGACGACGACGAAGTCCCAGGGCTGGCTCAGCCCGACACTCGGCGCGGCATGCGCGGCGGCGAGCACGCGGTGCAGCACCGCGTCGGGCACCGGGGCGCCGGTGAACTCGCCGCGTACATCCCGGCGGCGATACAGCAGGTCGTAGAGGGTTTCGGTCTCGATGGTGCGACGATCACGTTCGGTGGACACGCCAGGCTCCCGCTGCCGGGCCGCCGGTGAGGGCGGCGCTGTGGCGGGGCCGGTCTTCGGACTCCCGGATCGACGCCGACCGCCCGCCTTCCCAGGCCGATCCGGCCCAGTGGCTGCGTGGGAGACGCGTGGGCGGCTGCTCCCCGGTCACCGCGGCGGGCCCGTGCCGGACTTCCACCGGCTTCCCGATTCTTCCCGGTCACCCGGGACACCCCGCATACGTTGCCGGGGCGGACGCTACCCGCTCGCCGGCTCCGGTCCGCCGGTTCGTCACCCGTCCGGGCCAGTCACGTCCGGGCCAGTCACGTCCGGGACGAACGACGCGACCGTCGGCGCAGGAGCGGCGGGAGAGCCGGCGGGTTGCGGCCGAACCGTGAAAACGGCGCCCGGGCCCATTTCCCGAGGACTTTTCACTCCGGTATGGTTCCTCCGAGCAGCCGGGCTCACCGGAGTGCAACTGGTCGGATCACGTCGGACGGGGAGCAGCGTGACGGTCGGCCCGGGATTCCCGCCTGGCGAACGTCCAGTGCCGGGTGTCGGCACTGGCGGCCGGTGGGAGCTGCCCGGACTACCCCTTCGCCCGCACGATCCGGACGAAATCGGACCATATCGCCTGCAGCGTGTTCTCGGCGAAGGCGGGATGGGGACCGTCTACTATGCCGCCCGCGACGGGGCCGCCCCGGTGGCGGTCAAAGCCATCCGTTCCGAGTACGTCCTCGCGCCGGGTTTCCGGGGCCGATTCCTGCGGGAAATCGAGAACGCCCGGCAGGTGCAGCCCTTCTGCACGGCGGCGGTCCTCGACTTCGACACCGGTGACACCCCCTACCTGGTGACGGAGTATGTCAACGGCCCCGATCTGCGCCAGCAGATCACCTCCGGTGTGCCGCTGTCGGAGCACGACACCAAACGGTTCGCGATAGGTGTGGCCTCGGCGCTGCGGGCCATTCACAACGCCGGGGTGGTGCACCGGGATCTCAAGCCGGCGAACGTGCTGCTGGCCGTTCTCGGCCCGCGGGTCATCGACTTCGGGGTGGCCGCGGCGCTGGTCGGGCCCGCGCGCACGGGGGCCGACCGCGGCGACGATCCGGACGTCCCGCAGTGGCTGACCCCGGCCTACATGGCCCCGGAGCAGGCGCAGCGCGCCCGCCATCAGGGCAGTTTCGACATCTCCCGGCCGGCGGACGTCTTCGCCTGGGCCGGTGTGGTGCTGTACGCGGCGACCGGCCGGGCGCCGTTCGGTGAGGGCAGTTTCGCGGAGCTGTTCGACCGGGTCGTCTACGAGGAGCCGGACCTGTCCGGCCTCGCCCCCGACCTCGAGGTGATCGTCCGCCGGGCGCTGCACAAGAACCCCTACCGTCGCCCCGACGCCGGCCAGCTGATCGCCAGCCTGCTGGGGGACGCCGAGGCGGAACCGGCCGACCAGGTCTGGGAGACCACGATCATCGCGCCACCGCGGCAGACGGTCCCCGAGCCGACCGGGAGGCCCCCTGACATCCGGTCCCTGAACGGCGATGCGGGCGGCGCGAACGGCGCGGGCGCTGGAATCGCCCCCGGCACCCGGGCGCCGGAGCCGGGGCGGCCACGGCGCCGTCGGCGCGCGGTGGCGGGCCTGATCGTGGCCATCGCGGCGGTCCTGGCCCTGGTCGCCGTGCTGGTGCCGACCTCGCCGATCTCCCCGTGGCATCCCTACGCCCGGCTGGGGGCATGCTCGACCGTCAACATCTACACCGGGCAGCACGGCACCCCGTACAACGCCTACGGCAAGAAGCTGGCCGCCCGCATCACCGAGCGCTATCCCGGTACCGCCGTGGATGTGCTGGCCACCAACGGCACCGGCGACAACCTGCTGCGCCTGCAGGACCCGGCCGGCGCGACCTGCGCGATGGCCGTGGTCCAGCTCAACACCACCGTCGACGCGCGGTTCGGGGTCAACCAGTTCAGCAACATGCCGCTGACCGACCTGCGCACGGTCGGCCCGCTCTGGTTCGACCTGCTCCACCTGATCGTGCGGGCCGATTCGCCGATCACCACCGCGGCGCAGCTGTGTGACCGCACGATCTCCACCGGCCTGAAAAGCTCCGGCACCGAACAGCTTGGTCAGGTGCTGTTTCAGAACCTGCTGAAATGCACACCGTCGAAGGTGGCCAGCGACCTTCCCCGGGGCCTGGCGGATCTGGCCGCCGGCCGCATCGACGGCCTGTTGTGGGCCGGCGGGGCACCAACCCCGCAGATTGTGCGGGCCCTGGGTGACGGGCTGCGGATACGGCTGTTGCCGCTGGCCGACGAACTTCCGGCGATGATGGCGAACTGGGACGCCGCCTACCGCTTCCGGCTCGGCTCCAGGTTCATCGCCGGCCGGGTGTACGAGTCGGTGCCCGTGACCTCCGGCGACTACGGCGACGTGCCGGCGGTGAACACCATTGGTGCGCCCAACGGGCTGGTCGTCGACAAGGGCGCCGATCCGGATCTGGTCGCTTTCGCCGCACGCACCCTGGACATCCACCGCGCCGACTTCGAGTGGGCCCTGTGGGGGGCCGACGACGGGCGGCAGTTCCGCTCCGTCCACGACGCCATTTCGACCAGCTCGCTGTACTGCCTGGTCCCCCTGGCCAGCGCGGCCGAGAAGTACTACGAGGGCCTCGGTATCCGGGCGTCCTGCGCCTCGCGCTGATCCCTCGGCCGACCGTCGCCTTCCCCTTGTGTCACCGGGGATCGCCGCGTCACAAGGGCTGGTTGTGCGACACTCGAAATGCGGCCTTGACCTTCTGCCTGACAGGTGACGTTTCGGCTGCCGGTTTCGGCCACCGAGCGGAAACCGTCGGGGATGAACGGGAGCGCCATGGCTGACGCCACCCTCGGTCTGTACCTCACCGACGTACGCGGACTGAGTCTGGACAGACTCCGCACCAGCACCGACGACACCCTTCGCCACGAGGTCGATCGTCTGCTCGACGACCTGGACCCGCGGTGCGCCTGGCACAAGCGGGCCGATGACGGCGGTGGCTGCTGGCAACGGCTGCACTGATGCCCTCCGCGCCGCCCGGCCCGGCCCACCCGGACCCGGGTGTGGCACTGCATCAGCTGTCCGGGGCCGACGTCGACAGTCTGGCCCTGGGTGAGCTCGAGCCGGCCGTCGTGCGGCGCCTGCTGGACGCCGAGATCAGCTACCGTCGCATCGCGATGCGCGCGGCCCTGGACCTGCTCAGCGCGCGACCGGGGGCGCCGGGCCCGCTGGCCCCGGTGGACGAGGCCTGGGAGCTGCTGGTCGAGGCGGAGCGCCGCAGCCCGCCGGCCGTGCGCGCGGTGCTCGACCAGCCGTTCACCGGGGCGTGGGCCGCCCGGCTGCTGCGCCGGCTGCGCGACCGGTCGTCCGCCAGCGCGCCCCTGTGGGTGGACGTCGGCTACCTGCACGCCCTGGCCGCCGCCGCAGCGGTGCGCTCCGGCTGTGCCTGTGACCTCGCGGTTCCCACCCGCCACGGCGTCGTTCATCTGCCCTCCCTCGGCCACGCGCACCTGAGCGGGCTGGACCCCTGGGACATCGCGACCGTCACCAGCGGCACCGCCGACCCCGCCCCAAGCCCTGATCCGCGCACCGGCACCGGCACCGGTGCGGGCCCGGGTCCGGCGGTGTGGATCGTCGGCCCGGCGGACAGGGTCCGCGTGCCCACTGCCGACCCACCCGACGGCCCGCCACCCCCGGACGACCAGCACGCGGCACCCCGATGGCGCCGGACCCGCACGGTCGGCGGCAGGCTGATCCTCGAGGACGCCGACCCGTACCGGGTGGCGGACAGTGACGCCCGGCCCGAGTGGCTGCCCGCCGCGGAGATCGCGCGGTGGCAGCGGTGCCTGGCCGCGGCCCGGGAGGTCCTGCGCACCGGCCATCCGGGAACCGCGGCGGCGGTGGACGCGGCGATCACCGCGGTCGTCCCGGCGCCGTCCACCACCCGCTTCCGCTCGTTCAGCGCGACGTCCGGCGATGCCGTGGGCAGCGTCGTGATGTCGTTGCCCCCGGACGCGGTGGACGGCGCGGTCACCCTAGCCCACGAGCTACGCCACGGCGTGCTCGGTGCCATGCTGCACCTGGGTGATCTGGTCGACCCGGCGGCGGCGCCGCAGCTGCGCCGGGTCCCCTGGCGCGACGATCCGCGGCCGGCGCGCAGCGCCGTCCAGGGGGTGTACGCGTTCTTCGGTGTCACCGACTTCTGGCGGACCCAGCGCCGACATGCCCGGGCAGACGAGGCCATGCTCGCGCACTTCGAGTTCGCGCTGGGCCGGCGCGCCGTGTGGGAGACCGGACGGGACCTGCTGCGGACCGGGCCGCTGACCGCCCTCGGGCGCCGTTTCGTGACCGGTGTCGTCAGCACGGTGGCCGGTTGGCTCTCCGAACCCGTCCCGGCGCAGGCCCAGCGCCTCGCGGAGCTGGTGACCGCGGACGCCCGCGCGCTGTGGGAGGCGCACCATCTCACCGTGGCGCCGCGCGCGGCCCGCGCACTCGCCGTGACCTGGCAGGCGGGCGGTCCGCCGCCCGTGGGGTCGTCCGCGCCGACGGGGCGCCTCGAACCCGATCCGGACGCCCGCGCCCTCGACACCCGGGCCTGCCTGGCCCGGCTGTGGCTGGCCGACCGGGATGCCTTCCGCGGCGTCGAACGCGACGGCCCGGCGCGGGTCTATCGCGGCGCCACCGACGCCGACTGCGCCCTCATCCGCCGCGACCACGATCTGGCCCTGACCCGCTACGCGACGCTTCTGCACCCGCCCGGCGGTCAGTCGCCCCGGCCCAGCGGGCAGTGGCGCCCGTCCGGTGCGCACCGGCGGGCGCTCGTCGGGCTGGGTCTGGCCCTCGGCGATCGGCACCCGGCGGGCCGCGTGCTGCTGCGCCGGCCCGACCTGGTCGCGGCCGTGGCCCGGCAGGTCAGCGGCGGGGTCCTCCCGGCACGGCTGGTGGAACTCGCCGGGTGGCTCGCCCCCCTGGTCCCCCTCGTCCCCGCGGCGGAACGGTCGGCTCAGATCGGCATCGGGTCGATGTCGCAGTCCAACCGAATCCAGGCGACCACCTGACGCGCGGCGGGATGGTCGCGACCGAGCACCATGTCGATCCGGAGCAGCGTCCTGGCCTGCTGCTCACGGGCCTCGTCGGTGCGTTCGAGGGACCGCAGGTCCATCGCGAGGTTCGCCGCGACCGCCAGGGTGGAGGGATGCCGCTCGCCGAGGGCGTCCGTCGAGGTGGCGAGGGTCAGTTCGTCGCGGTCCGCCGCCGCGGCGAACCGTCCGAGCGCGTGCAGGTCACTGGCCAGGTTCGTCGCCGCGGCGAGCGTGCTGGGATGCGCGGCGCCGAGCCGCTCGGTGTAGGCGGCGAACGTCTGCTCGTCGCGGTCCAGAGCGTCGGCGGCGCGGCCGGCGAGACGCTCGATGACGGCGAGGTTGACCGCCGCGGCCAGGGTGTGCGGATGGGTCTCGCCGATCTTGTCCGCGTAGCGGCGCAGCGTGCGCAGGCACACGTCGCGGGCCTCCTGGAGCAGTCCGGCGTGGCGCAGGTCGATCGACAGTCCCAGCGCCGCGACGAGCGAGGCCGGGTGCTGTCCGCCGTAGCGGCGGAAGAAGCGCTGCTCGACCTCGCGTGAGAGTTCCAGCGCCCGCGGATGGTCGCCGGCCTTGCGATGCGCCACCGCGAGGTAGCGGCTGGCGTGCAGCCGGGCCGGATGGTTCTCCGTCAGGTCGTACAGCCGCCGGAAACGGGCCTCGATGCCCTCGTGCGCGGTGCGGGCACCGAGATAGTCGCCGAGCTCACGGCGGTCCAAGGCGACCCCGGTCAGGCTTTTGAGACTCTCGGCGTGGTCCTCGCCGTACAGGCGCACCGCCTGCGCCCAGGTCTGTTCCCCCAGCACCACGGACTCGCTGTACCGGCCGAGCAGGCGCAGGCAGACCGCCACGGTGTGGGCGGCGTTCAGGGTCTGCGGATCGTCGGGGCCGAACGCCCGGCGGGCCCGGGTGTGGGCATCCCGCGCGATCTCGAGTGCCGCCGTGAACTCGCCGCGCCACCGCCGGTCGGCACCGATGTTGCCCATCAGCTCGTTGGTCATCTCGGCGTCGGGGCCGTTGACCCGCATCGACAGTTCGTAGGTGCGCTGGTTGACCTCGGCGGCCTCGGCGTAGCGACCGACGACGACGAGCCCCCAGCCGAAACGCAGGCTCATCTGCAGGGTGTAGGGGTCCTCGTCGCCGAAGTCGGCCCGCCAGGCCTCGCTCACCCGGCGGGCGAACTCGGCGCTGCCCTCGTGATCACCCCAGGACCACAGGTAGTCGCACAGGTTGATCAGCAGCTGACGGACCCGGGGGTCCTCGCACCGCTCGGTGTTGGAGGCGACCATGTGCGGATAGAGATCCGCGTAGGTCGACCACAGCCCCGGGTTGAGCGGGTCGTTCGGGTCGCTGGCCGCCAGCATCACATGGGCGCCGTGGCGCATGGTTCCCTGCTGCGGCGGGGTCATCCGGTTGACCAGCACGGCCTGCACCAGGCGGTGCATGACGATCGAGTTGTCGCGATGGTCGATGCGGGCCAGGGCGAACCGGTGGACGTCGCGGATCGCCCGGCTGAGTTTCACCGGGTCGCGCAGCGCCTCGTCCAGGGCTGGGGAGATCGTCTCGTTGAACGCCCGGGACAGCAGTTGGCGGGAGATCGGCGTCGGTGCGAAGGACGCGCACACCTGCAGGAGTTCCAGCGCGGCCGGGTTGCTCTCGGCCAGCCGGTCCAGCGACACGTTCCACGCGGCGGTGACCGGACGCGGGTAGTCGGCCGGCGGCGTGTCGAGCAGCTCGGTCAGCTTGTCGTCGAGCAGCCTCAGGTACTCGGCGGCGGACATCCCCGTCTCGGCCCGCCAGGTCGCGGCGGTCTCGATCGCCAGGGGCAGGTCACCGAGGGCGGCGGCGAGCCGGTCGGCGTCGGTGTCGCTGAGCGGGCCACCCCGGCTGCGCAGCAGGTCGACGCTCTCCTCGCGGCGGAACACCGCCACCTCGAGGGGACGACTCACATGGCCCCAGCCGGGATTACGGGAGGTGACCAGAATCCGTCCGGTCGAGGAGGCGGGAATGTACTCCCGCACGGCCGCGGGATCGTCGGCGTTGTCGAACACCAGCAGCCAGCGTGGGTAGGGGTCGCCCAGGCGCAGGGCCTCGATGACCTGGCGCACGGCGACGTTCGCCTCGGAGCCGACGTCGAGTCCGAGCCGCTGGCCCAGCTCGATGAACGCGTTGGCGATCTGGACGCTCTGCTCGGCGGGAATCCACCAGATCACATCGAAGTCACCCAGATGCTGGTAGACGTACTCGGCGGCGAGCTGCGTCTTGCCGACCCCGCCCATCCCGTGCAGCGCCTCGGGCAGCACGGAGGTGATGCCCTCACGCAACCGGGCATCCAGGGCGTCCAACAGGTCGTGCCGGCCGGTGAAGTGCGGATTGCGCGAGGGCACGTTGCCCCACAGCCGCGGCAGGTGACCCGTGGACGTCAGCGAGGTCGCCGCCGCCACGGTGGGCCCGCCGGACTCGGTGGGCCCGATGGGCACCGCCGCGTGCGGGTCCGGTGCCCTGGTGCCGGGTTCGGACCGGTCCGCGACGTCGGCGTCCCGTCGGCTGGCAGGCACCGCGCTCGAGGGCCCAGTGGCCTCGGTCATGAGTCGACCCACCCCAGTGATACTACTCATAGTGATGTGCTTTTCACTTTCAGTTTCGGGATGTGGATGTGGTGTCGGGGCGACCGCGCGACGCACTCGTTCGACGTCGGAGTGGGTGAGCTGGGCGCGCAGGGCGCCCCGCAGGTCCGGATCGGCTTCGAAGGTCGCGCGGGCCGCACCGGGGGCCAGCAGGCCGAACGCGAACACCTCGGACAGGTCCCGCCGGTGGGCGCCGGCGATGCCGGCGACGGCGCGCAGACCTCGCCGGCCAAGCGCGGGAACCGCCGCCAGCAGAGCGGCCAGGCGCTGCGCGGCGGGGGACGCGTAGGCACCGAAGTTCGCCAGCCGCTCCGCGGCTGACGGCGCCGACAGCGGTACCACCGGGTCCGCCGCCGAGGCGTCCGGACCGGTGAGGACCGCGGCGGTCTCGAACCAGCTCGCATCACGCGCGGCGACGAACCGAGCCCACCGGGCGATCCATCCCGCGTCGATCTCCAGCACGGGCACCGGCGCCGGCAGCGTGGACGGACCCGGCCGCTCGGCGCCCCCCGGCCCGCCGTAGTGCCACCGGCTCACCCGACCGGGTTCGTCCGGGCCGACCCCCAGCATCCGGACCCGCGTGGCACGCAGATCGCTCTGGTGCCAGGTGTGCGCCGCGAGCACGTCGAGGACCGCCACCGGCCCGCCGGTCGCCCACCCCGCGAGCACCCGCGCCATCTGCCCGGACTTCCAGGCCGGACCCACCCCGTCGGTCAACAGCCAGGTCATCCGGGTCACGGCGCGGCCCTGCTCGGGCAGGCCAGGGTCGACACGGCCCGGCGTGGACCGAAGGTAGCTGACGGCGACCGTGTGGAACGCGGGCTGGGCGCGCAGTGTCTCGGCCAGCGTGGGCACGGCGTCCGACCACACCGCGGAGAAGGTCGGGTTGGCGTCGACCACGAGATGCAGATTCCAGGCCACCGCCGGCAACGGATGCAGGGCACCCGTGAGCGTCTCGGTGAAGCCGTGCTCGCCCCAGCCGCTCGAGGGCAGGCCACCGCGGGGTGGCTCCCGCAGATACCGCAGCCGGGTCGGCTTGTCGGGCTGATCGTCGGCCGGCTGGTCCGCGCCGGGAGCGTCGTTCGGCGTCATGCGAACTCCCACCGGGTCGGCTCGACCGGCGACGACGCGACCCGGGTGCGCCCGGCGACCCGGCCGGGATCGTCCCACAGCAGGGTCGCCGTACGCCGGGCAGCCGCGTCCCGGACCTTCGCCGGGTCACCGAGCGCCGTGAGGTCGCCCAGCGACTCCAGCCGGGCGAGGTTCTCGAGGCGGAACCGGTGCGGCAGGTCGAGCGGACTGCCGGCCAGCAGCAGCGCGATCAGCGCGGCATCGCCGGCGGGCCGGTCGGGGTCGGCGTGCTCCCAGGCGGCGACGCCGATCCCGGCCTGCAGCGCGGCGGCGAGCTGGCGCTGGGCCGGCGTTCCGGGCATCGGCGGGCCGCTGATGGCGACCGCGGCGATCCGGTGGTCGGAGTCCAACCCGTAGACCCCGACCTGGGCGGCGTCCACCGCCAGCAGCGCACCCTCATCGGCCTGGGTGAGCGCGGCCCAGCGCTGCAACCAGCGAAACCGGGTGGCGATCGGCCAGTGGGCGCGCTCGAAGCTGCGCACCACCAGCGCATGATCCTGCAGCAGAAAGCGGTGGGTGCCACCGACCGACCGGCCCCAGCCGGTGACCGGCAGGGCCAGCTGTTCGGCCGGCAGGACGATCTCCACCGTCAGGGCGGCGAGCTCACCGGCGGGCAGCTCACCGGCGAAGACCTCCTCGGCCTCCTCGACGACGATGGCCGCGATCTCCTCGAACTGTTCGGTCGTCGCCAGCCGGGCCGGGCCACGGTGGGCGACTGGCTCCCCCGCCCAGCCCAGCCACCACGCCGCGCGATAGGTGTGCGCCGGCCCGAGCGGCTGGAACTGCAGGAACGCCACGCAGGAACGTCGGGTGCGGGCCCAGCTGGAACAGGCGGCCGCGGCCAGCCTGGCCTCGTTGAGCCGCGGGGTGAGCGCCTCTCGGTAGGCCCGTGCGCACAGCCACGCCTCGACCCGCACCACCGTGGCCGGCGTGAGCAGATCGGCGCAGTGCAGCAGGAACACCGCGTGGGGCGCCACGGTGCCCGGCTGCGGCTCCCGACCGGCCGCCCACACGAACAGCTGCCAGGCATCCGCGCAGTGCTGCGGCGGCTGGGCCGGGTAGCAGGCCTCCCGAAAGGCCCGGGTGGCCGACCGGGCCGGCACCCCGCCGAGCTCCGCCCGCAGCACCTCCCACAGGTCACCGGCCTGCTCGGCGACCTCGAGGGCCTCCCACTCGCCCTGCAGGCGGCGCAGACCGTGTAGCAGCGGGGAGCGCGGGCGCAGATCCTCGACCGCGTCGACCAGGGTCTGCACCCCGTCGGCGAGGTCATCGACGCATCCCGCCACGAACTGGTAGCACCAGTCTCGGGGAACGTCGAACTGCGGCAGGTACAGCCGGACCCCGGCGCGCCGCTCGAAGCAGCGCACCAGCAGCGCCCGCTGGGCCGGGTCGGTCGGGGCGGCGCTCTGGTCAAGCACGTCGACGAAGTCACGCAGCAGATCCGCGCGCAGCGCATCACGCCGCGCGGACGGCAAACCACGCTGGGCCACGGCCCCCCCGGGTGCTCGCACCATGCCCGCCAGCGGCTGCGCACAGTCGCGCAGCTCGTCGTATCTGGCGCACAGCGTAACGCGGCGGGCGTACCACAGCGACCTTCGCGTCGGGTGACCGACCGGCTCCGGACCTTCCCGCTCCAGACGCGTCCGTTCCCGCGGGAGGGCGATCGTCATGTGCGGGCTGCCCCTCAGGACCCGGCGGCGGCGAACACGGCGTTGAACGGATAGCTCGCGGCGGCGGCGGCCAGGACCCGGCGGCGACCCTCGACGATCAGCCCATCGCCGAGCAGCCAGGACACCTGTACCCAGAAGGTGGCCGCGTCGCTCGCGGCGATCGGAATCCGCTCCGCCGGCAGGCCGGCCGTGATCAGCAGGTGCCGCGCGCCGGCCCCGGCACCGAAGACCACCGCCAGTTCCCGGATCTCCACGGGCGTCAGCCGCACCGGTGGCGGGGCACCCGGCCCGCCCACCGTCGCCATCTCCGCCGGGTTCGCCGCCGAGGCCGCGCTCGGGGCCGCCGCGACGATCTGGTCGACCTGCCGGGCCAGCCGGGAGTCCGGCTGCAGGTCCGTCACCGCGCGACGCAGCGCGGCGAGCCCGCCGGGTTCCCGCGCCAGTTCGAGGACGAGCGCGGTGAACCACTGCCGTGGCTCGTCGTACTCGGCCAGATGCAGCTCGCGGCCCGGACCAAGATGCCCGACGACCAGGTCACGCAGGAGCCGACGGGCGGCGGCGCGTTCGAGGGTGGGGGTGTCGGCGAGCGCGGTCACCAGCCGCGCCAAGGCGCTCCGGGGGTCGTCCGCCCCGCCCTGCGCGCACACCTCTCGCCCCCTGACCCGGGCGTCCCGAAGCCGCGTCGCCCGCGCCCGGTGGCCGCACCGGTGCCGCCGATCGAAGCTCGGCGGGTATCCCTGCCGCCACCCGGCTTCCCCCGATAATGCATTATGCGATCGGTTCGCCACCGAGTGGGTCGTTGTGCGGATGGTCCCTCGGACGGTCTTCGGACTGTCCGCGGACGGTCCGCGGATCAGCCCCGCGGGCCGAACCGCGCGGCCGATCCGCCGGGCCGGTGCCCCGGGTGGTGTCAGGCGCGCTGGTAGACGCGCAGGTAGTCGATGTCCATGCTGGCCGGGAACGGGGTGCTCGCGTCCACCCCGCCGCCCAGCGGGCCCCAGGTTCCGCCGACGCTGAAGTTGGCGATGACGTAGAAGGGCGTGTTGTTCACCGCACCCGGGTCGCTGACCGTGTGCCCCATCTTCACCCCGTCGACGTACCAGGTGAGGCCGTCGGGCTCCCAGTCCAGGCCGAAGACGTGCCAGTCGGCGGACGCGTCCGAGATCGTCGCCTGCTGCGGGGAACACGGGTGGTTGCACTCGCCGCCGCTGCCACTCCAGTGGGCGGTGAAGTGGTACTCGGTCGGGTTGTTGCCGGGGATCTCGAAGACGTCCATCTCGCTTTTGTCGGGCACGCCGGCACTGCCGCTGCCCGCCGCCGGCAGCTGCCACATCGACGGCCAGAAGCCGTTGCCGCGTGGGATGCGGACCCGGCCCTCGTAGTAGCCGTAGGTATAGGAGAACGGCTTGTAGCCGGCCGGTGCGGGGCCGAAGGACGCCGGCCACGGACCGGTGCTGACCATGCCGGAACGGATCTGCCCACCCGCGTCCCGGGTGGCGGTCAGGTGCAGCGCTCCGTCCGCGACGCGGACGTTGGCGTTGTCCGTCGCCGCGGTGTTGTAGACCTGCTTCTCGTCGTTCCAGGGCAGGCACAGCGCCCGGAAGCTCGGGTTGCACAGCTGCCATTTCGCCCGGTCCAGCTCGGTACCGTCGAAGTCGTCACCGAGGATGAGTTTCCAGCCTCGACCCCCGGGGCTCACCGGCCCCGCAGGCTGGGACGACGCCCCGCCGGCCGTGACGTTCTGCGCTGCCCCGGCCGGCAGCGCGGCGGTGGGGGTGGTGGTGACGGCCTGCTGCGTGGGCGACGGCGAGGACGTGGCGTCCGAGGGGGTGGCCGCTGAGGCGGTGGCCTCCGAAGGTGTGGCAGCTGAGGGGGTGGCGTCCGAGGGGGTGGCGTCCGAGGGGGTGGCGTCCGAGGCGGTGGGCGTCGCGCTCGGGGTCGGCGTCGCCGAGGGGGACGAGGAGCTGGCCGACGACGAGGTCGACGAGGTGGCGTGGGGTGCGGCGGTGGGGACGATCACCTTCAGGGTGCTCGTGGCGCTGGTCTCGCCCGAGGTGGCGGTGACCGTGACCGTGCCGTCATAGCCCGCGGGCACGAGGAAGCCGACGATCAGACGCCCGTCGGCGTCGGTGCGGGTCGTCGTGGTGCCCCCCAGGCCGGCGGCGGTCGCGGCCAGCGTCACCGGGGCCTGCGCCGGAAGGCCGCGCGCCGAGACGAGCACGATGTCCTGCTCGAAGACGACCAGGCGTAGCCGGGCCCCGGTGGTCTCCGTCGCCGCGGACGGCGTGGCCGGCGCGGCGGCGGTGGCGGTGGCGGTGGGCGAGGGCGGGGCTGCCACGGTGTCGGGCGAGCCGTGCCGATCGCCGTGGGAGGTCGCGTCGGCGGCCGGCGCGAACCCGACCGCAAGGACGACAGCCCCGACTACTGCCAGCATTACTGGACGACCCAGCCGTATCGCCATGAGCGCATGGTAAACGAGGGTGCGCTCAACGCATATGACTCGATGGCCTGTAGGAAGGCTGTTGTGACCATGTAGCTCGGTTCGTCCGCATGCTGATGGCAACAGTTCGACGGCCGGCCCCTGTGACAGACCGGCTTCTGGTGCCTCCACCGCCGCGCACCGGGCCTGTCGGCCCTTCGGGCTACCCCCGCACAGGGCCCACCTGGGGGTTCCCTGCGGGGAGACGCCAGCCGCCGGCCCGCTCACGGTCGCGCCAGAACGCGGCGTAGTGGCCGTCGCGGGCGAGCAGGTCGGCGTGGGATCCGCACTCGACGACCTGGCCGTCTGCCAGCACCGCGATCTGGTCGGCGCGCACGACGGTGTTCAGCCGGTGCGCGATGACCAGAACCGTTCGCTCGGCGGCGAGTTCGGCCAACGCCGCGTGCACGGCGGCCTCGTTCTCCGGGTCGAGCGCGGCGGTGGCCTCGTCGAGCAGGACGATGGGCGCGTCCCGGCACAGGGCCCGGGCGATGGCGACCCGCTGGCGTTCACCGCCGGAGAGCAGCCGGCCGCCCTCGCCCACGCGGGCGGCCCAGCCACCGGGCAGCCGGGCGACGATGCTGTCGACCCGGGCCCGACGGGCGGCCTCGCGGACCTGCGCGTCGGTGGCGTCCGGACGGCCGAAGCGGATGTTGTCCTCGACGGTGCCGTCGAAGAGGTAAACGTCCTGGAAGACGAACGCGAGGCGGCACAGCAGCTCGGCGCTGGGCAGCTCGCGGACGTCCACCCCGCCCAGGCGCACCGTCCCGGCGTCGACGTCGTGGAACCGGGCGATGAGCCGGGTCACCGTGGTCTTGCCGCCGCCGGAGACACCGACCAGCGCCGTCGTGCGTCCGGCGGGGATCGACAGGGTCAGTCCGCGCAGCACCTCGGGGCCGCCCGGGTAGGCGAAGTGGACGTCGACGAGGTCGACGCCGGCGTGGGAGATCCGGGCGACGTCGGCGCTCGAGGTGGGTTCGGGCAGCGCCGCGACGGCGAACAGCTCCTCGAGGCGGGCGGCGGACGCCTGGGCGCCGCGCAGGTCCGCGCCGAGCCCGACCAGGGCGTCCAGCGGGCGCAGCAGGCTGATGCCGACGACGACGAGCGCGATCATCCGTTGCGGACCGAGCTGGTCGTGGGTGGCCAGGGCCACGCCGGTGCACAGCAGCGCGGTGAACGCGAGCTGCAGGCCGAGCTCCCCCAGGTACTCGCCGGGCAACGAGGCGATGACCTGGCGGCGCGCCGCGCGGTGCTGGGCGGCCAGGGCCCGGTCCAGCTCGGCCCGGCCGGCCTCGTTCTGACCGGCGGCCCGCAGGGTCGGCTGGGCGCCGGCGAACTCGACCAGCCTGGCCCCGGCGTCGGTGATCGCGGCATGGTCGGCGGCCTCGGCTCGGGCGGTCAGCCGGCGCGCCAACCCCAGGGCGACGAGCACCACCGGGATCGCGGCGAGGGCGGCGATCCCGAGCCGCCAGTCGAGGGCGAGCAGGACCACCGCGAGGGTCGCCGGGGTCAGGATCGCCCCGAGCAACGCCTGGGCGAGGAACACGCTGCCCGCGACGCGGGCGACGTCCCCGGTGACCAGCTGCGGCAGTGTGCCGGCGCCGGCCGCGTCGAACCAGCCCAGCGGCAGCGTCAGCAGCCGGTCACCGAACCGGGTGTACAGGTCGCGGCGCCACGCGGTGGACAGCCGCAGCGCCCGCGAACCCAGGTAGTAGTGCGCCCACCAGCCGACGACCGCCGCCGCGGCCAACGGGATCACCCATCGTCCGGCGGTGGCCGTCCGTCCCTGCAACAACGCCGTCAGCAGCGGGGCGAGCACGGCGAACGCCGCGCCCTCGGCCACGGCGTAGCCGCAGATCGCCCCCAGGTAGCGGCGCAGCGGCGCCCGCTGGTCGGCGGGCACGAGCCCGCGCAGCCGCCCTGTCATCGGGCCCCCTCCGTCCTGGCCGGATCAGCCGGCTCAGTCGGGCTGGTCGGATCAGCCGGGCTGGCCGGATCAGCCGGATCAGTCGGGCTGGTCGTGGCGCTGCCCTGCTGGGCGGCCCAGAGCGCGGCGTAGCGTCCGCCGGCGGCGAGCAGGTCGCCGTGGCGGCCCCGCTCGACCAGCCGGCCCTCGTCCAGCACGAGGATCTGGTCGACCGCGGTGATCGTGTAGAGCCGGTGGGCGATGACCAGCACGGTTCGCCCGACGGCGAGTTCGGCCAGGGCGTCGGCGATGGCGGCCTCGGAGTCGGGGTCGGCGAAGGCGGTGGCCTCGTCGAGCAGGACGATCGGGGTGTCGGCGAGCAGGGTGCGGGCGATCGCGACCCGCTGCGCCTCACCACCGGACAGGTGCGCGTCCGCACCGACCACCGAGTCGTAGCCGCGGGGCAGCGCGCGCAGGCGTTCGTCGATCGCGGCGGCACGGGCGGCCGCGTGCACGGCGTCGTCGGTCGCGGCCGGGGCGGCGAGGGCGATGTTGTCCCGGATCGACCGGGTCAGCAGCACCGAGTCCTGCAGCAGGAAGGCGACGTGCCGGTAGAGCTCGTCGCGGTCGAGCTCGCGCAGGTCGACCCCACCGAGGCGGATCGCGCCGCCGGTGACGTCGGCGAAGCGCGCCACCAGTGTCGCGAGCGTCGACTTGCCGGCGCCCGACGGCCCGACCAGCGCCGTCACCGTGCCCGGTGCGAGCGTCGCGCTCACCCCGTGCAGGACGGCGTGACCATCCGGATAGGTGAAGTGGACGTCGTCGAGTTCGACGGTCAGCGGGGTGCCGGGGACGCGGGCCCGTTCGGGTGCGACGGTGGGCTGCGGCGGCTCACGCAGCAGGGTGGTGATCCGCCCGGCCGCGTCCCGCGCGGACTCGCGCAGCTGCTGCGCCAGGTAGATCGGGGTGAGCTGTTCGAACAGGCCCACCCCGAGCAGCGCGAAGGCGACCAGGTCGACCGGGTCGGACCAGCCGGCGCCGACCAGCGCCACCCCGAGCCCGGTGACCACGAACACCACGGTGGACGGCGCCACCGTCGCGCGGGCGATCCCCCGCGGGCGCAGGAAGATCCGCTGGGCCTGCTCGTCGGCGTCGACGTAGTCGGCCGCCGCGGTCCGCAACCGGGCCGGTGGCCCGTCGCCGGCGAACGCCTTGAGCTCGACGATGCCCCGCACCCCTTCCAGCACGGCCGCGGTGAACTCGGTGTTCGCCGCCGCCATCCGCGCCCGCTGGTCGCCCGCACGCACGGCCAGCCGCATCCGGATGGCCTGGGCGAGTGCCACCAGAGCGATCGTGACCAGCGCCAACGGCCAGTCGACCCACAGCAGGTAGCCGACGACGACCAGCGGCCCGGCGATCGCCGCGGCCAGGTCCGCGCGGGCGTGGGCGACCGCGTGGTGCAGGGTCGCGACGTCGTCCTGCACCACCGCGCGCACCTGCCCGGAGACCCCGCCGGCGAACCAGCTCAGCGGCAGCGCGCCGAGCTGCCCGGTGAGCCGCGTACGCAGCAGGTGGGCGAGGTCGGCGTCGGCGAGATGGCTGAGCAGACCAGCCACGGCGTACAGCACGAAGCGGGCGAACAGCAGGCCGACGGCCAGCCACGCCAGGCCCCACACCGGACGGTCCCCGCCGCCCAGCAGCCGGCGGGCGATCTCCACCAGGATCACCGCCGGGGTCACCGCGAGCATCGCGGCGAGCGCCTGCGACCCGGCGGCCACCGTGATCCTGGTCCGCACCGGCCGCCGCAGCGCCGCGAGATCCCGCCCCGCCGGTGCGACCGCGCCGTCTACCGCCATCCCACACCCCCGCCGATACCCACGCCCCTGCCCACGCCTTCTTCTCCCGTCACCCGCGCCACGCCCGGCGCCCACCCGGACCCAACATCACCCAAACCGGACCATCACATAGGTTAGGCGACCCTAAACCCCGAGGTCGCGGGTCCGGCAAAGCCGCTCTAGCGGGCGGCCGGGGCGACGCGGTGGTCGCGGGGGCTGATGCCGCGGACACGGCGGAACGCCGCCGACAGCGCGAAACCACTGCCGTAGCCCACCTTGCGGGCGACCGCGTCCACCGTGGCCGTGGGCTCGCGCAACAGGTCGGCGGCGAGGTCGAGCCGCCAGCCGGTCAGAAACGCCATCGGGGACTCGCCGACGAGGTCGGTGAAGCGGCGCGCCAACGTCGCCCGGGACACCCCGACCTTGGCCGACAGACTCGCCACCGTCCACGGATGCGCCGGATGCCCCTGGAGGTAACGCAGCGCCGGACCCACCACCGGATCGTCATGTGCCCGGTACCAGGCGGGCGCCGTCTGACCGGCCCGGGCGAACCAGACCCGCAGCACCGCGATGAGCAGCAGGTCGAGCAGCCGGTCGAGCACCGCCTCCTGGCCCGGTTCGTCCCGGGTGATCTCGCTGGCGAGCAGCCCGACCAGCGGTGAGTCCCAGCTGTCGCGGCGCACCACCAGGTGCGGCGGCAGGGCCCGCAGCAGCCGCTGGCTCACCTCCCCCTCGAGCAGGTACGCCCCGGTGAGGATCACCGTCGGACCGTCCAGACTGTCGCCCCAGGTGCGCACGCCGAGATCCATACTGGCGGCGAGGCTGTTGCCGGCGAGGTCGGTGCAGTGCTGGTCCGGATGGATCACGATGTGGGGTGGGGTCGCCGGGTCGTCGGCGACCGTGTATGGCGCGGGCCCGCGGATGACCGCCACATCCCCCGCCCCGAGCCGGACGTGTGTTCCGTCGTCGGCGAGCACCCAGGCCTCGCCGCGGACCATCGCCGCGATCGCGAGCGGTGCCTCGTCCTGGATACGCAGCGACCACGGCGGTGTGAGAATCGAGCGCAACAGGAACGCCCGGTTCGCCCGCGGCCCGTCCAGCAGGCCGACGATCGCGTCCACGACCGCGAGGATAACGCCCGGTCTGGACGCCCGAACATGCATCCGAGTGTCTCGACCATGGAGCACCGGCGCCCGCCACCGTTGACTTGGTCCCATGCCGAACACCACCGGGCCCCACCACCCCGCGCCCGCCGCCGGCCCGTACCCGGCCGCCGGGTCACGTCCGGCCGCCGGGTCACGTCCGGCCCACGGTCCGCGCCGTTCATGGGAAGAATCGAGATCGACGATGGATCTGCTGCGCCACGCCTCGCTGATCGGTGCCCTCGTGACCGTGGGTCTGATGGCCGGGTTGTACTTCGCCTACTCCTGCTCGGTGATGCCGGGTCTGCGCCACGCCGACGACCGGACCTTCGTCACCACGATGCAGACGATCAACGACGCGATCCAGAACGGCTGGTTCTTCCTCGTGTTTCTCGGCGCCCTGCTGTTCACGGGTGTTTCGGGTCTCACGCAGCTCGGCGGCGGCCACCGCGCGACACTGGGCTGGATCGCCGCCGGGTTCGTCCTGTACGGCCTGACGATCGTCACCACCGGTGCGGTGAACGTCCCGCTCAACAACGACCTCTCGCATGTCGGCCAGCCGGGCGGGCCCACCGACCTCGCCGCCGCCCGGGCCGCGTTCGAGACCACCTGGGTCCGTTGGAACCTCGTTCGCACCGCCGGCGCCACCGCGGCCTTCGCCTGCCTGACCTGGGCTCTGGTCCTGCACTCCCGCACCCGCCCCTGACCCGGGCAGACACCGCTGCGAGCCCGGCTATCCCTGCGCGGCCCCGCCCGACCAGTCGACGAGCTGAATGATCACGCCGTTCGGGTCGCGCACCTGGAACGCCCGTTCGCCCCACTCCTCCTCGGTCAGCGCCATCGTGATCGTGACGCCCTCGGCCCGTAGCCGGGTGAGCTCCCCCTCCAGGTCATCGACCACGAAAGCGAGGATGAGGCCGCCCGCGCGATCGTCACGCTGATCGGCTGGCAGGGTCGGCAGACCACGGCGCAGGAACACGACGTTCATCCCGGCGTCGTCGCGGGCCAGCGAGGCGAACCCGTCCGCCGCCAGTTGCGTGGTGAAGCCGAAGTGCCGGGCGAGGAAGTCGACCGAGGCATCGACGTCATCAACGTTCAACGAGACAGCAGACGAGGTGATCTTCATGGCGCCTCTTCCTTCTCAGATTACTGTACCTTGTACAGTATACGTTGTACGGAGTACGGGAAGCCGTACGGACCACCGGCCGTCGGACGCGGCGATGACCGGACGCGAAGATGGTCGGGTGACGGAGGAACGCTCGGGCGCCGGCGACCCGGCGCGCACGCTGGCGCTGCTGTGGGGGAAGGCGGCCACCGCGCCGCGACGTGGCCCGACCCGGCAACTGACCCTGGCCACGGTGCTGGACACCGCCATGGCCCTGGCCGACCGATCGGGGCTGACCGCACTGACCATGCGGGAGCTCGCCCGAGAACTCGGCGTCGTCCCGATGACGCTTTACACCTACGTTCCGGGCAAGGCCGAACTACTCGACCTGATGCTCGACACGCTCTACCAACGGATGCCCCGCACCGACACCACCGGCGCACCGTGGCGGGCTCGGCTGACCGCCGTGGCGGGTGAGAACCGGGAGCTGTTCACCACACACCCATGGGCCGTCGGCGTCTCGACCTCGCGGCCACCGTTGGGACCTGGCCTGATGGCGAAGTACGAACACGAACTGTCCGCCTTCGACGGGCTCGCCCTGTCCGACGTCGAACGCGACGACTGCCTTACCTATCTGCTGTCGTTCGTCCAGGCCAACGCCCGCCAGGCCCACCAGCACTCCCTCGCCGCGCGGGAGGGAACCGACGAACAATGGTGGACGCGGATCGCGCCGCTGCTCGCCGAGGTGCTCGATCCGCACCGTTACCCGCTCGCGAGCCGGGTCGGCACCGCCGCCGGCGAGGCCCATGGCGGCACCCTCGATCCCGAACACGCCTACCACTTCGGCCTGGCCCGGGTGCTCGACGGCCTCGCCGTCCTCATCGCCACCGCCGCGACCCGCGCCACCGCCCCGGACGGCTAGCCGAAGGTGTCGCGCAGCTGGCCGTTGATGAGTTCGTTCAGGCGCCGGCGGCGCGGGCTGACCTCCTCGGGGCCGATCTGCCGGGGCGACAGCAGGCTCCACTCGAGGCTGGTGTCGGAACCGCTGGGGGCGAGATCGAACCGGATCTGATCGTCGGGATGCGCCAGCCACAGGGACGACCAGACCACCAGGGTCGGATGCCGCGCCTCGAGCACTCGCGGCACGGTCTCCCCCATCCGCGGTTCGAGCCAGGGCCGTGCTGGATCGCGGTTGGGCTCCGTCAGTGCCTCCCAGACCACCCAGGGCGGGGGCGGTTGAGCCTTGCGTCGCCGTGCGATCACGAACATGGCGGGAGTCTGATCGCCACCCCACGCTCCCGTCCACCGGATTGTGGCGGTTCGCGTCAGGACGCCTGCCGCTCCTGCGCGCTCCAGGCGTACTGCCCCCGGTGCTCCTGCGCCACCAGGACGGCGACCGTCCGCGCCGAGGACGTGGAAACGGAGGCGGCGGCGGTCGGACGAAGCCGGACGTCGGCGGGGCCGGGCCGGACATCGGCGGGACGAAGCCGGACGTCGGCGGGGCGGGGTCGGGTGTGGGCGGGACGATACTGCTGGATGGGCAGTTCGACCAGGTAGTAGGAGGTCGCGGCCAGCGCCACGGAGATCAGGCCGACCAGGACGATCGCCGGCCACCGGCCGATCGCGCCGGCGAGGTCCGGCCCCCAGTGCGCGACCACCGGGAAATGCCACAGGTAGAAGCCGTAGGAGATCCGGCCGAGCCAGGCCAGCGGGGCGGCCGCCAGCGCGCGGTACAACCAGCTGGAGGTGGCGCCGAGTTCCAGGGCGAGCACAAGCGCACCCGCGACGAGCGCGACGACGGTGTAGCCGCCGTGCGACAACATGCTCGGACGCGGACCCCAGTCGGCCGGGATCCTCCAGGCCCCCACCGCCAGCAGCGCGAGCGCCAGCGGGCCGACGACCGGCAGCGCGGCCCGGACCCGTTCGACGCGCCGTCGCCACACCAGACCCGCGGCGTCCTCACCGGCCGCCCCGGCCCGGGCCACCCGCAGCCACGCGGCCAACGCACAGCCGACCAGCAGCGCGTCCGCCCGGGTGTCGAGCGCGAAGTACATCCGCCGTCCGGTCGCACCGTGCGCGATCAGCAGGTCGCGCCACAGCAGCACGGCGACCGCCCCACCGAGCAGGACCACCGGCAGCCGGCGGGCGAGCTGACCCCACCGGCAGGCGAGCACCAGCAGCAGCGGCCAGAGCAGGTAGAACTGCTCCTCCAGGGACAGCGACCAGGTGTGCCCGAGCCAGCCGGCCCCGGTCGACTGCGACACCACCTGGACGTAGTTGTTCACATACAGCAGCGACGAGGCGAGGCTGCCCAGAAACGAGGACCGCTCGTCGGCCCGGCCGCCGCCCAGCACCAGCACGGCTGTCGCGGCGACCGCGACAAGCAGCAGGAACGCGGGCAGCAGCCGGTAGGCGCGACGCAGATAGAACTGGGTGAACGAGACCCGTCCGGTCCGGTCCTGTTCGGCCAGCAGCTGCCCGGTGATCAGGAATCCGCTGAGTACGAAGAAGACGTCGACGCCCAGATGGCCGCCGCGCAGCGAATCCATGTGGAACACCAGTACGGCCAGCACGGCCAGTCCGCGTACGCCGTCCAGTGCGGGGTTGCGGCCACCGCGGCGTATCTGTGGTCGGTCAATCCCGTGCCGCGTCATCCACGCTCCTCCCGTGTCAGTCGATCCGCCTGCCCTTCGTCCTGCGCTCCTGCCTATCCCGCCAACCTTTTGGTTCGCTGTCAGTCCTGACCGGCCAGGGCCCGACCCGGTCGCCCGGTGCCGCCGGAGGCCGTCGGACGACGCCGGATGACTCCCCGCTGGCCGCGTCGGCGCACCCCAGAGGCCCGGCGGGGCCACGGCGGGCGCGGCGGGAGCATCCGGAGACGGCCCTACCCGCGCGGCCCGCGGCCGCGCACCACACCTCGGCCGGTCCACCCCGAACGGGGGAGCGCGTCGCGTCGAACAGCAGCTGCCCGCCGCGACGCGCCAGGTCCGCTACCTCGGCTGCCCGGTCAGGACGGTGACCTGGGTGCGGTGCAGGTCCGGGGTCAGCGCCTGGTCGACGACGGCCCGGGCGAGTTCGGCGTAGCTGAGCGCACCGGTGGCCCGGGCACGCTCGACCGGCCCGGCCACCAGCTCCGGGCGCGCGGTCGCCGCGCCGTCACCCAGGTGTAGCCCGGCGGGCGGGGTCAGGACGAGCCAGTCGAGCGTGTCGGCGTGTTGGCGCAGCGCCGGCAGCACCCGGGCGTGGGCACGGGCGAACGGCAGCAGCGCCGGCGGGAACAGCTCCGCGTCGTCCAGTACCAGCCCACCGTCGGCCAGGGTCAGGGTGGCGAACAGGCCGATCGTGAGCAGCCGGGCCGGCGGCGACGTCCGCGCGGCCGCGGCCACGGCCCGGACCACCTGTTCGTAGTACGTCTCGTCGAACCCGTCGAAGGTGGGCGGCGGGGCGGTGAAGGGCGTGACGGCGACGACGATCACGTCTGCTCCGGCCAGCGCGTCGACCAGGGCGGGTCCACCGGTGGCGTCCGCCCGCACCAGGTCGATGCCCTCCGCGCGCAGCCCGGCATGCCGGTCAGGGTCGCGGACCACGCCGAGGACACGATGTCCGCGGCGGACGAACTCCGCGCTGACGGCCCGGCCGGCGCGCCCCCCGGCGCCCAGCACCGCGACCCGAGGGGTCCGGGCGGCGGCTCTGTCCGTGCCGGCCTGCTCCATGTTGGTCTGCTCCATGTTGGTCTGCTCCATGGCGCGCCAAGCTAGGTCACAGCACCCCGGTTACCGCAACGTGACCGGATGGCCGTCGACGTCGGGAAGATCGGCTACCGTGGTCTGGTGCAGCGCGTGGCCGATGCCCCGACGTTCGACCCGGCGTGTCCGATGAGTGCCGTCCCGTTTCGCATCGGCGAGAAGTGGACGGCGATGATCGTCCTGTGTCTGGAGGGCGGGCCGCGCCGGTTCACCGAGCTACGCCAGATCCTGACCACGGTGAGCGCGAAGGTCCTGACCGAGTCGCTGCGCGCGATGGAACGCGACGGCCTGATCAGCCGCCAGAGCCATGACGAGAACCCGCCCCGCGTCGAGTACCGACTGACCGATCTCGGCCGGTCGTTGTTGCAGCTCATCGACGCGGCTCGGCGGTGGTCGCGGGACAACCTCGACGATCTGCTCGCCGCCCGCGAACGCTACGACGACGACGCCCGGCTCGGCGCGGCCGTACGGCTCTGATCGGCCGGGCGACCCTCGGTGCCGCGGCGGGCGATCGCCCGGTGCGAGCCGCCGAACTAGACTGATCAGCGTGACTGTCACCCTTACCCTGCTGGGCGGGGTGCGGTGGGAGGGCGCCGCGGTGGTCGGCGATCGGTCGCAGGCGCTGCTGGCGGCGCTCGCCGCCGAGCCGGGGCGGCCGGTGCGGGCCGAGCGGCTGGTCGAGCTGATCTGGCAGGGTGAGCCGCTGGCCAACGCCGCCAAGGGTCTGCAGGTGGTGGTCTCCCGTACCCGGGCGGCCTGCGGTGCCGCGGCCGTGGTGCGCGACGGGACGGGCTACCGGCTCGGCCTCGAACTGACCCAGGTCGACAGTGCGCTTCTTGGCACGCTGGTGGCGCAGGCCCGCAGGCTGGTCGCCGCCGATCCGCGGGCCGCCGCTGACCAGGCCAGCCAGGCGCTGGAGCTGGGCGCCGCGCTGCCGTCGGTGCCGGCGGACGAGCAGGGGCCGCTCGCCGACGTGCGGCGCGCGGCCGAGCGCGATCTCACGGCGGCGCGTCTGCTGCTGGCCCGGGCCCGTTCCCGCACCGGGCAGCACGCCGAGGCCTTCCCCGTCCTGCTGGCGGCCTGGGCCCGGGCCGAGGCGCGGGGTGGGGCGCAGTCCCCGCTTGGGCGCCGGGGAGACGACGGCGACGACGAGGAACTGCTGGCCGATCTGCTGCGCAGCGAGGCCGCGGTGCGGGGGGCCGGCGCGGCCCTCGAACGTTACGAGCGCTATCGCCGCGACCTGCGCGAACGTCTGGGAACGAGCCCCGGGGAGGCGCTCGTTCGGGTGCAGCGGGACCTGCTCGCCCGCGACCGGCCCGTGCGCACCGGCATCAGCCATGACGCCACTCCCCTGCTCGGACGTCAGCATGATGTCGAGCGGCTGCTGGGTCTGCTCGGTCAGTACCGGGTGGTGTCGATCGTCGGGCCGGGGGGGCTGGGTAAGACGCGGCTGGCGAACCTGCTCGCCCGCGAGGCCGAACTGCCCACGGTGCATGTCGTCGGGCTGGTCGGGGTGAGCGCGCCCGAGGATCTGCTCGGGGAGATCGGGTCGGCGCTCGGGGTGCGGGAGTCGATCGGCGAACGTCGGGTGCTGACCCCGGCGCAACGGGCCGACCTGCGTTCGCGTGTCGCGGCACGGTTGTCGCGGGGGCCGACCCTGCTGGTGCTCGACAACTGTGAGCATGTGCTCGCCGAGGTCGCCGGGCTGGTGGCCTTTCTCGTCGCGACCGTCGCTGACCTGCGGGTCCTCACGACCAGCCGAGCGCCGTTGGCGATCGGGGCCGAGCAGGTGCATCTGCTCGGGGAGCTGGCCCATCCCGATGCCGTCGAGCTGTTCCGTCAACGCGCCGCGGCCGCGCGCCGGTCGGTCCGCCTTGACGACGAGGTGGTCGGGCGGATCGTCCGGCGCCTCGACGGCCTGCCGCTGGCGATCGAGCTGGCGGCGGCGCGGGTGCGGGTGATGTCGGTGCACGACATCGACCGCCGCCTGGCCGACCGGTTCGCGCTGCTGCGCGGCGGGGATCGGACCGCCCCCGACCGTCACCGCACGCTGCTCGCGGTGATCGACTGGTCGTGGAACCTGCTCGCCGCACCGGAACGCCGCTCCCTGCGCTGGCTGTCGCTGTTCCCGGACGGCTTCACTCTGGACGCTGCCACGGACGTCCTCGCCGAAGCCGACCGCGCGGACCGCGCGGAGCCGAGTGTGGTGGCCACCGACACCGATGCCGTGGACGCGGACGCCATGGACACGGTGCAGGCGCTGGTCGACCAGTCGCTGCTGGGGGTGCGGGAGTCCGCCGGCGGGGTGCGCTACCGGATGTTGGAGACCGTCCGCGAGTTCGGCCGGCTGCGGCTGACCGAGGCCGGTGAGCTGGCCGCGGCACGGCGGGCGTTACGGGTCTGGGCGGTGGGCCATGCCAGCCGGCACGGCGCCGAGCTCACCACCGTGGGGCAGTTCGCCGCGATCGACGCGGTCGCGGCCGAGGAGACGAACCTGGCCGACGAGCTGCGAGCGGCCCTCGCCGACGGCGATGTGGAAGCCGCCGTCCGACTGGTCGCCGTGCTCGGCACGTTCTGGGAGATCCGCGGTGAACACACCCGGATACTGCTGCTGCTCGATGCGATCAACGCCGCCCTGTCCGGGTGGACGCCGCCACCGCCGCTGCGCACCGCCGCGCTCATGGCGGTGACCGTCGTGGCCCGCACCATGCTGTACATCGGCGACGGCGGTCTGCCCGCGGCGCTGCGCGAGCTGCTCGTCGAGCTCTGCCCGCGGGCGGGGGACGATCCGATGCTGCAGGGCACGGCCCGGGTGCTGCTCGCGATCGGCCAGCTCGAGCCGGCGCAGGTCGAGGCGCGGCTGGCGATCCTGGCGGCGGACGCCGACCGCCACACCCGGCTGGTCTGTCTGGTGTGGCTGACGCACTGGCGGGAGAACGCCGGCGCGCAGCGGGCGGCGGCCGAGGCCGCCACCGAGGCGCTGACCCTGGTCACCGCGCGGGACGGCCCGTGGATCACCGCGCTGCTCCACGCCCAGCTCGCCGAGTTGACGATGCAGCTGGGCGAAGCCGACCTCGGCCGTTCCCATGCCCAGGCGGCGCTGCCGATACTGGAACGTCTCGGCGCCCGCGACGATGTCGCGCAACTACACGTCGCGCTGGCGATCGACGCGATCAACGACGGTCGGTTCGCGCAGGCCGAGGACTATCTGGACGGGATCGACCCGTCCGGCGGGGCGCCGTTGGGCGGGGCGATGCTGGCGGCGATCGGCCGGGCGGAGCTCACCCTGGCCCGTGGCGACATCACCGAAGGTCTGCGCCGTCATCGGGCCGCGACGACCAGAATGCGTCAGATCCAGCTGCCCGGTGTCGAGCTGACCGGCACCGAACCGTGGGTGGTCGTCGCGGATGCGCTGTCGCTCGCCGCGTTCACCTGGCACGCGACCACCGCCGACGAGCTGGCCACCGGCCGCGGCCTCTTTCGGGACGGTCTGCGGCGCTGCGTCACCACATTGCGGCGTGAAGGCACCTCGATCGACTATCCCGCGTGCGGCGCGCTGCTGTTCGCCCTCGGCGCCTGGTGCCTGCGCCACGGCACGGACGGCGAGGGCCGCACGGACGGCGAGACGCTGGACGGCGAGGGTCTGGACGGCGAGACGTTGGACGGCCTCGGTGGCGGCGGAGGGGCGTGGGTGACGGTGGGGGAGGCGGTGGAACTGCTCGCGCTGGCCCGCCGGTTCTCCCATGTCACGACGACGCCGTCGCTGTCGTGGCCACGGGTCGAGGAACTCGCCGAACGGCGGGCACCCGGGGCGTTGCGCGCCGCCGAGGCCCGGGCCGGCGATCAGGCGGATCGACGCCAGCCGTTCGACGAGGCCCGCGTCCTCGTCGAACGGCTGGTCGAGCGGCTGGTCGAGCGGCAGGCCGGGTCGTCCACCCGGGTGGTCAGAGCTGGCGCCGGTAGCTGAGCACGGACAGCGGCAGGAAGATCACGATCACCGCCAGTCCGGCCAGCAGGGTCCAGCCGACCTGCGCGGTCAGCGCACCGTTGTTCGCCAGGTCCCGGCTGGCGGAGACCAGATGCGACACCGGGTTGACCCGGACGAACGCCTCCAGCCAACCCGGCAGGGTGGTGACCGGGACGAACGCGTTCGACAGGAACGTCAACGGGAACATGATCATCATGGAGATGCCCTGCACGCTGCGGGCGCTGTGGGCGATCGTGCCGATCCAGGTGAACGCCCACGCGATCGACCAGCCGGTGACGACCGCGAGCACGACCGCCCCGAACACCCCGAGCGCTCCGCCGCCGGGCCGGTACCCGAGGATCAGACCCATCGTGTAGGTCAGTGTCGCCGCGAGCAGGTATCGGACCAGGTCGGCGACCATCGGCCCGGCCAGCGGCGCGACCCGGGACATCGGCAGGGACCGGAACCGGTCGAAAACTCCCTTGTCCATGTCCTCGCGCAGCTGCGTTCCGGTGGTCATACAGGTGGTGATCACCGTCTGCGCGACGATTCCGGGAATCAGCAGGGGCAGATAGGTGTGCACGCTGCCCGAGATGGCGCCACCGAAGACGTAGGCGAACATCGCGGTGAACAACAACGGCTGCAACGCCACGTCGAAGTACTGCTCCGGATTACGCCGCATCTTCACCAACGAGCGCCACGCCATGGCGAACGTCTGCGTGACGGTGTCGCCGAGGCCGGCGCGGTGGCGTGTACGGGCGACCGCCGCGGCCGGATCCACGGTGGCCCGTGGTCGCGTGGGCGTGGCGGGCGTCGCGACGGATGGTGCGGCGGATGGTGCGGCGGATGGTGCGGACACAACGGTGCTCATCGGGCCACCTCCAGGATGTGGTCGTCGGCCTGCGCGCCGGACGTCGTCGGGTTCTGCTCGGGGACGGAGCCGTGGCCGGTGAGCGCGAAGAACA
Organism: Frankia umida; assembly: GCF_023242945.1. Classification (NCBI taxonomy): domain Bacteria; kingdom Bacillati; phylum Actinomycetota; class Actinomycetes; order Frankiales; family Frankiaceae; genus Frankia; species Frankia umida. Next base: position 8,759 of record NZ_JALKFT010000017.1, on the reverse strand, counting down.
CCTCGTCCAGGGTGGGTTTGGCCACGCTGACCGAGAGGATCTCGATGCTCGCCGCCCGCAGCGCGATCAGCACGTCGGCGGCCCGGTCGGCCACCTCCAGCGGAACGCTGAGGCGACCCGCCTCGGGGGTGGCGACCGGCTCGGCGCCAAGCACGCGCCACACCACCTGACGGGCAGCCTCGGTATCGGCGCCAGGTGAGAGTTCGAGTTGCAGGGTCGAGGCGCCGACCTGGGACTTCAACGCGTCCGGGGTTCCTTCGGCGACCTTGCGGCCCTCGTCGATCACGCAGACCCGATCGGCGAGCTGATCGGCCTCGTCCAGGTACTGCGTGGTGAGCAGGACGGTGCAGCCGTCCTCGACCAGGCCGCGGATGGTGTCCCACATCTGGCCGCGGGTGCGCGGGTCCAGACCGGTCGTCGGCTCGTCCAGGAAGATCAGGGGTGGGCGGGTGATGAGCGAGGCGGCGAGGTCGAGGCGGCGACGCATGCCGCCGGAGAACTCCGAGATCCTGCGGTCGGCGGCCTCGCCCAGGCCGAACTGGTCCAGCAGCTGCCGGGCGGTGGCCCGGGCATCCCTGGAACTCAGTCCCTGCAGACGGCCGAACAGCCGCAGGTTCTCCGCACCGGAGAGATCCTCGTCGACCGAGGCGTACTGGCCGGTCACGCCGATGAGCTGGCGCACCCGGTGTGCCTCGGCGGCGACGTCCACCCCGAAGATCTCGGCCCGGCCACCGTCGATCGGCAGCAGCGTGGCCAGCATCTTCAGCGTTGTGGTCTTCCCGGCGCCGTTGGGCCCGAGCACACCGAAGATCTCCCCGGTGCGCACCTCGAGGTCGACGTGGTCGACGGCGCGCAGGTCGCCGAACTTCTTGACCAGGCCACTGGCCGAGACCGCGGGCATCGTGGTCACAGCTGCTCCTTCCGTCCAGGATGGGATGCGGGCCGAGCGGGAACCGGGCGCCGCGGGATCGGACCTGACAGACGTTAGGCAGCGCCGGTATCACCACCCCTACACGCCGGTTTCACCAGCACCCGGCCCCTGACAGCCGGCCGGCACCCGGGCGCAACTCACCAGGATGAGACGGCCGGGTGCCCGGTCCGTCATGGGGCTCGACCGTCCCCCGATCGCAGACGACCAGGGGCTGGCAGGGTGGAACGGTGGACATCGCGCCTTCAACCCACGCACCCCGCCCGTCGCCGCAGGTTCGGGAGCCCGACCCGTTGGCGCTTGATCCCGATACGCGGCCGGGACTGGCGATCAAACAGGCCGAGCAGGCACTCATGCGCGAGAAGTCACGGCTCCTGCGCGCACTGGGCCTGACGGTGCCGCAGTATGCGGCGATGCTGACGCTTTCTCGCTTCCCGGAGCTGTCCGGCGCCCAGCTGGCCCGGCGCTGCCTGGTCACACCTCAGTCAATGGCGAGCCTGCTGGCCACACTGGAACGGCGATCCCTGGTGCGCCGAACGACGTCGGCCGTACACGCGAAGGTCTTCCCGGTCCACCTCACCGAGGCCGGCGCCGCGCTGCTGGCCGAGGCCGACCAGGCGGCGGTCACGGTGGAGCGGCGGCTCGCGAACGCCTTCACGGACGCCGAGCTGGACGTCCTGCGCTCCCTGCTGGCCAGAGCCACGGTGGCGCTGACGGGCGGCACGGCGGAGGACGTGAGGCATGAATCAGAGCTCTGACATGTATTCGAATACTGATACTGTGCAGGCATGCTGATTCCCGAAAGCCATCTGGACCTGCTGGAACGGCCGCTGTTCGGCCACCTCGCGCAGCTACGCCCCGATGGGCGACTCCAGTCGAATCCCGTGTGGTACCTCTGGGATGGCGACCGGCTTCGACTCACGACGACCAGCGACCGGCAGAAGGGCCGCAACGCCGTGGCCGACGCCAGGGTCGCGCTGTCGGTGCACGATCCCGATCAGCCGTACCGGTACCTGGAGGTGCGCGGCGAGGTCGTGGCGACAGAACCGGATCCCGAGGGCGAGTTCTTCGACGTTCTCGCGAAGCGGTACAACCTTGCCTACGACGAGCTGCCGGACGCTCCTCGCCGGATCGTGCTCGTCCTCGCACCAGCCGCCGCCTCCTGGCAGTAGCTGGTCGCGTGCCCGGCTGGCCAGGCGGGGCACTGATGACCCGTTCAGACATCGCCCTTGCCCGCGCGGTGCCCGCGAGGTCCTTCCCCGAGTCGCACTGGCCTGCGATGGTCAAGCCGTTGCCGTCGTGCTCCAGTGGGAGGGACCAGTGCGCACCAACATCGAAAAACCACACGTGGAGCGCCCCGTACCAGCCCGATCCCGGTCAGGGCAGGCGCCCTCCCCGACTGCCGAGCAGGGCCTGCCCCGGTCGGCCCAGGGGATCATGGAGTTGCAGCGCACCATCGGCAACGCCGCGGTCACACGCCTGATCACCGCCCAGCGCCGGATGGCCGCCCCCAGCAACACGGCAAAGAGCCGGCAACGGCACACGAGGTACTGAAAACGTCGGGTACTCCCCTGAACGCCTCGCTACCGGACCATCCCGTCGACGCCGTGACCGACCCTCGCCCCGCGCGCAGCCATGTCCGTCCCTGCCGTCCGCATGCCCGCTGTCAGAGCATCACCAGGTCAGGCCCGCGCCTCCGGGGTGCGCAGCAGCGGCAACAGCTGGGTGCCCTGGCGTTCGGCCTCGCGCAGGTAGGGCGTGTCCGACAGGACGAAGTGGGTGATGCCGAGCTCGGCATAGCGGTGCAGGGAGCGGGCGACGTCCGCGGCCGAGCCGACCAGCCAGGTGGTGCCGGCGCCCTCGCCGCCGATGCGGCCCGGCGCGGTGTAGAGGTTGTCGTCGAGGACCTCACCGCGGGTCTGCAGGTCGAGCAGCCGCTGCTGGCCCACGGCCTGGGCGGGATCGTGGCGCCCGGGGAGGTCGCCGGCGCGGTCGACGGCCGCCAGGGCGGCGACCTTGGCCTCGGCGTCGGCCCAGGCCTGCTCGGTGGTGTCGCGCACGACGGTGGTGATCCGCAGCCCGAACTCCAGCGGCGGGTGTTCGCGGCCCAGCTTCTCGGACAGCTCCCGCAGGCGGGCGATGCGCTCGGCGATGTCGTCACGCGGCTCGCCCCAGAACAGCTGGACGTCCGCCTCGGTGGCCGCGACCTGCTCCGCCGCGGCGGACGCCCCGCCGAAGTAGAGCGTCGGGTGCGGCCGGCCCGGGCGGGCCTGCACCTGGGAGGCCAGGCTCGAGCCGGTCACCTGGAAGTACTCGCCGCGGAAGGTGACGTCCCGCTGCGTCCACAGTCGGCGCACCAGACGCAGGAACTCGCCGGTGCGGGCGTAGCGCCCGGCCCGGTCCGCCTCGCTGTCGCCGTAGGCGGCGAGCTCGTCCTGACCGGAGACGATGTTGATCCGCACCCGTCCACACGAGAGCTGGTCGAGGGTGGCCGCGGCCGCGGCGAAGTGCGCCGGGCGCCAGTAGCCGGGACGGATCGCGATCAGCGGCTCAAAACCGGTCGTGCGCGCCACCAACGCGGTGGCGACGGTGAAGGTGTCCGGCCGGCTCCACCCGGCGCCCAGCAGCGCACCGCGAAAGCCGTACCGCTCGATCGCGACGGCCTGCCCGGTCAGCGTGTCCAGGCTGTTGTGGTCGGCCACCGCGTCGTCGCCGCGATGCCCGGGCCGGACCTCGTTCGGGATGTACCAGAGAAACTCCGGGCTGGTCGCCTCGCTGGCCGTGGTCATACCGACGACGCCAGGGCGGGAAACGGTCGGCTCGGGATGTCGGCGCGCAGGACCGGGGCGATCTCGGCGTGGAACAGTTCCAGTGTCGCCCGGTGCTCGGCCGGGGTGAGGCCGTCGGCGTCGATGGGCAGGTGCATCACCTCGTGGCCGAGCCGCTCGTGATACCAGTGCACCTTCTCGATGATCTGCTGCGGGCTGCCGACCAGGATCGAGCTGCGGGCGATGGCGTCCTCAAGTGTCGGGAAGACCGGCGTCTGGCCGAGCCTGCGCTGCAGCGCCGTGCGCGCGTCGAAGATCGGCCGGTAGCGGGCGATCGCGTCCTGCGAGCGGCGGGCGGCGTAATAGCCGGCGGTTCCCGCGCCGATGAGAATGCCGGCCGGATCGTGCCCGTGATCCACCCAGCGTTGCCGGTAGTGGCGGACCAGCCGCTCGTACGGCTCCACGGGATTGGTCACGTTCGCGGAGAACAACGGGTCGCCGTAGCGGGCGGCGAGCTCCACCGAGGCCTCGCTGGTCGCGCTGCCATGCCAGATGCGGAGCTCCGGTTGCAACGGCCGCGGCCAGGTCTCGGCCTCGTGCAACGGCGGGCGGAACCGGCCGGACCAGGTGACCTTCTCCTCCCGCCACAGCCGGCGAAACAGCTCGTAGGACTCGCGGTTACGGTCCCACTGATCCTCGGCCGTGACGTGGAACAGCTCCGCCTGCGCCGCGCCGTTGCCCTTGCCGACCATCAGCTCCAGGCGCCCGCCGGAGAGCTGGTCGAGGGTGGCGTAGTCCTCGTAGGCCCGTACCGGGTCGAGCAGGCTCAGCGTCGTGACCGCGGTGAACAGCCGAATGGTGGCCGTACGGGCGGCGATGTGGCTGAGCACCACCGGCGGCGACGACGAGATGAACGGCCGCTCATGGCGCTCCCCCACCCCGAACCCGTCGAATCCGAGCTCCTCGGCCAGCACCGCGCCGTCGACCACCGCCCGCAGTCGTTCGGTGGTCGAGCTGCGCACCCCGGTCAACGGGTCAGGAGCGTGCACGATCAGGGTGATCGCCAGAAACTTCACGTTTCACTCCGACCTTTTGTTGATCACCGCAGGAATGCTGTTGGCCTGATGCCACACCATTGCTCCGCCCGAGCGCAACACCCCGCAACAGTTCAGCAACAAATGCGCGTCGTGATCCCACGGCCGCACCGGCGCGTCCTGGGTGTGGCCGTTCCATCGGGAGGGAGCCCGCCCTGTTCTACCGGCGGGTGAGGCCGTCGAGGAGATGGTCGAGGGCTGCTGTCATCTCCGCGCGCGCGGTCGCGGGGTCGTCGGCACGGGCGATGTAGAGGGCGGCCTCGTCGCTGGCGCCCATCAGCAGATGAGCGAGCGGGCCCACCGGCTGCGCGCTGATGCGGCCGGCGTCCATACCGGCCGCCAGCACGTCGCGGACCAGACCGAAGACATGGCGTTGGCACAGTTCCCGCCACTGCGCCCAGCCCAGCACGGACGGCCCGTCCAACAGGACCACCCGGTGCACCTCCGCCTCGACGCAGATCCGCAGCCAGGCGCGGGCGGCCAGGCGCAGCGCCTCGACCGGGTCGGTGCCGCCGGCGGCCGACACCTCGGCGGCGATGCGCGCCGCGACGTCCGCCTCGACCGCCTCGACCACGGCCGCGAACAGTGCGGTCTTGTCGACGAACTGGTGGTAGAGCGCCCCGCGGCTCACCCCGGCCGCGGCCACGAGCGCCTCGGTGGTGACCGCGGCGAAACCCTGCCGCGCGAACAGCCGGCGTCCGACGGTGATCAGCGCCGCGCGCGTCGCCGCGGACCGGTCCGCCTGGCGGCGCCGTGGTGGTCTCGGATCCGGATCCGGCAGCGCGGGCACGAGCTCGATTCTGCCCGCTCCCACCCGGGATTGATTTACATACAGTCAGTCCGTATGTTTTCTGCCATGGATGCCGCACCGCACGCCGCTGTCCTCGACCTCGCGCAGGGCCAGATCTCCTACCGGACGGCCGGCCCGCGCGACAGCGACCATCCGCCGGTGGTGTTCCTGCACGGGCTGCTCGTCGACGGGCACCTGTGGGACGCCGTGGCCGCCCGCCTCGCCGAGCAGGGCGTGCGCAGCCACGCACCGACCCTCCCCCTCGGCGCCCACCGCACGCCGATGCGTCCCGAGGCGGACCTGACCCCCCGCGGTATCGCCCGGCTGGTCCTCGACTTCCTGGTGGCGCTGGACCTGCGCGACGTCACCCTGGTCGGCAACGACACCGGTGGCGCGATCGCCCAGTTCGTCCTGGCGACCGACCCCACCCGCATCGGCCGCGTGGTGCTGACCAACTGCGATGCCTTCGACACCTTTCCGCCGTTCCCGTTCACGCTGCTCGTGCGGCTCCTACGGCATCCGGCGCTGGTCGCGGCGCTCGTGCCGGGGTTGCGGTCGGCGCGGCTACGGCACAGCCCGCTGGCGTTCGGCCCGTTGGCGAGCCGGCCGTTCGACCCGCGGGTGACCCGGGCGTGGGTCGCGCCGCTGGCCCAGCCCGCCGTCCGCCGCGACGCGGCGAAACTGGCCCGCGGCATCGACCCGGCCGACCTGCTCGAGGTCTCGGGCCGGCTCGCGAAGGTCGACGTGCCGGTGCGCGTCCTGTGGGGCGACGCCGACCGCTTCTTCCGCGTCGACCTCGGCCGCCGGCTGGCCGCCGCCTTCGCCACGGCGACCTTCGAGACCGTCGCGGGTGGCCGCACGTTCCTTCCCCACGACCACCCCGACCGCGTCGCCACCGCCATCGTCGCCGCGACCTGAACGCGGACGCGGCGACTGTTCGAGCCGGTGATCTTCTGCGGGTTCGTGAACAGCGCGAGCAGCGGGCACTCCGTCTCGACGATCCGGTAGAGCTCGTCGATCCGCTCGGCGGGTGCCGGCGAGGTGACGGCAGCCCGGTAGGTGATGTGGTGCGGTTCCCGGGGCACCTGCTCGAAGACGTGGGTCAGGCAGCTGGCGAACACACCCAGCACCAGCTCGGGTGAGCCGGGGCCGAGGTCGAACCCGGCGTGGTCGGGGGCCGAGTCGCTGAGGATCTGATGCTCACGGACCCGGATGCGCCGCACACCGCTGCGCCCCTCGGCGACCGAATGGGCCCGCAACACCACGGGCAGGGCGTAGGTTCCCGCGGCGATCGCTCCTCGCGAGCCTGGATGGCCGCGCGCTTGTGGCCGAGGAACTCCCGCAGACCAGAGCCTGGGCCGGACGTCGAAGTGTCGGTCGTGGGCATGGTTCTCCCTCCAGAAATGGTGGTCTGACACTCCGCCCGATTCCTACCGGGCCCGGTGACCACACCTGGCTACACTTCCGAGCGGACACGGACGATTGCGCGTGGGCACCGGGATTCTTTCGGAAGAAATGGACGATGCCACCACGTCCGACCTTTCCATCTCCGTCCGAGGTGGATATCGCCGAGAGGGGCAGGAATGACCCAGATATCGACACATGTCGCCGGAGCCAGGTCAGGAACCAGCAGGACGCTGACGACCGGGGACCGCGCATTCCTGTCGTTCACGCTGCAGTATCCCGGCGAGTTCCTGGAGGGAGGTGTGGTGCTCTGCGTCGAGGACCCCGGACTGACCGAGCGCGACCTGCGCGCGCACGTCGCGGCACGGCTCGCCGAGGCACCGGCGCTCACCGAGCGCCTCGTGCGGCCGATCGCGTCCGCCCCCGCACCCGGTGACGTCGTCTGGCAGCACGACGACGCCCTCGATCTCGACTACCACGTGGGTGTGGTGGACCTGCCCGCCTACAGTGCGGCGGGCGGCCTACGGGCCGCGCTGGACGACCTCGCCACCCGACCGCTCGACCTGGAACGCCCGCTGTGGCGGCTCTGGCTGCTACGCGGTCACAGCCCCACCGAGGTCGCGATCGTCTACCGGTTCAGTCACATCCATCAGGACGGCAGTGCCGCGCACCAGGCGCTGCACCTGTTGTTCGGCGACGGTCACGGAGCGGCACGGCGCACACTGCGGACCTTCGACGTACCGCACGCCCGCGACTACGCGCGGATGGCCGCCAGCATCGCCCGCAGCCTGCCCCGCACCCGCCAGCTCGCGTCCTGGGGCGGGCCGCCGCGCGGTGCCGCCCGGCACACCTGGGCGCTGACCGAACTGGACCGGCTCCGGCGGATCGCCCGACGCGAGAGCGTCACGGTCAACGACGTCTATCTCGCGGCGGTCGCCGGCGCCGTGCGCACCTGGTCCCTGCCCGAGTGGACGCCCCCCACACCCACCGGGGCGGATCGCTCCCGCGGGGCCGGCCGCATCCGCCACGCCATGACGCGCATCCCTCGCCAACGCGCCTTCTACACGGCGATGCCGATCAATGTGCGTACCCCGGACGAGCAGGAGGTCCTGTCCAACTTCACCCTGGCCACGCGGGTGCCGCTGCCCTGCACCGAGGCCGATCCGCGGCGCCGGCTCGCCCTGGTCGCCGCACAGACCCGGCGGGCCAAGGCGGACGGCCGGTTCGGCGTGGTCGAACGCAGAATGCTGGACAGAACGCCGCCGGGCATATCCCCCCGCACCTTCGCGCTGATGGTGGCCGCCGGAGCCCGCCCGGCCGACACCGCCCTGTTCACAAGCAACGTGGGAACGATGTGGGGTCCCTACACGGTGGCTGGCCGCCCGGTCAGCACCCTGATCGGCATAGCGCCCATGCTCGTGGGCCGCCAGCACCTGTCGGCCGCCCTGTACGGCCTGGACGGCCAGCTCTGCGCGGCGTTCACCGCCAGCGCGAGCGTCCCCGGGCACACGGAGCTGGCCGGTCACTGGCTCGCCGAACTCGCCGCCCTCGAGGGCTCCCCCCGGCCCGGCCCGCCAGTCGCCACCACCACGCCCCCGGTTCCCCCGAGGCCGCCGGTTATCCCGACCCCCCGCACCGCGCCGCCTCAGCACACGGCGCGGCCGGACGCGGGCCGGCGCTCGTCCCAGGTCTCGTAGATTGACATCCTCCCCGGCCTGAAGACCGGGGATTCCCACCCTCGCGGGCAGGTTTTCCTGTTTCACTGACAGACGCCT
>NZ_JALKFT010000016.1:0-132297 GCF_023242945.1 Frankia umida | reverse complement strand
CCCGCTCGGGCGCCGAGGTACTGGGGTTCCTGCGCGACTCGGTGACCGAACTGGGCCAGACCATCGTGATGGTCACCGCCGGGGGATGCTCCGGTGCGTCGGGCCATCGTGGGGTCCTCCTCGCGCGCGTCGCCGCCTGTGCGGGCCGGTGTTCACCGCGGCCACCGCGGCCGGGGGGGCATGCCATCGTCCTGGATACGTCTGTGACCCCGGGGTAACCGCGGCGCGTTCGCCCCGGTGGCCATCGCCGCAACGGCAACGAACGGGAGGCGATCAACGTCTCCGGCGGTTACCGTACCGTCGCCGTGCGAACCGCCTCCCATCGTCCACTGAGCGCGCGCGGCGCCACCACCGGCCACCTCGGCTCACCCGTCGGCCTCGCAGACCGTGGGGGCGCTGTCGTCGAGACCGGGCGCGGCGTGCGGCGGCAGCGGCGGCGGGGTGCCTCCGAAGGCCGGGCAACGCGACTGGTGATCGCACCAGGAGCACAGCCGACTCGGCGTGGCCCGCCAGTCGCCCGTGCGGTGGGCCCGCTCGATCGCCGCCCACAACGCCGTGATCCGCCGTTCGGTGGAGCGCAGATCGGCCTCGTCCGGCGAGGTGCGCAGCCACGTGCGATCACCCAGGTAGTACAGGCGCAGCTCGCGGGGAATCACCCCGCGCACCCGCCACAGCAGCAGAGCGTAGAAGCGCATCTGGAACATCGCCGACGCCTCGAACGCCGGGCCCGGCGAACGCCCCGTCTTGTAGTCGACCACCCGCAGCGCCACGCCCTGCTCCGTAGCCGCCGAATCGAGCCGGTCGACATAGCCGCGCAGTCGCAGACCCGACTCCAGCACATGCTCGACGTACAGCTCGCGGGCGGCGGGCGAGAGCCGGGTCGGATCCTCCAGCACGAAGTAGCCCTCGAGCAGATCACGCGCCGAGTCGAGCCACGTGGCCAGCGCCTCGGCACCGTCGAACAGGCCCTCGACGGCCGGCTCACGCTCCCGCAGCCGCGCGTAGGCGGGCTCCACCAGCTCCCGGGCGGCTGTCAGCGTGCGCCCCGCGGCGGGCAGGTCGAACAGCCGCTCCAGCACCGTGTGCACGAGCGTCCCCCGGCTGGCCGCGGCGCTGGGTGGTTCGGGCAGCCGGTCGATGACGCGGAACCGGTACCGCAACGGGCAGCTGACGAAATCGGCTGCCCGCGACGGCGACAGCGACCCGATCAGCGGCCGAGAACCGGACGGTGGGGTTGTCGTGGTCACGCCTGGACCCTAGATCCCGCCACCGACAGTTTGACGCCCCGCCTCCCGGCTTCGCCCACCCCAGCTGGTCACGAGCGCGTACAGGCCCGGCAGACGGGGCCGGATCCACTCCGTAGCATCGGTTCCATGACGGACCAGCGCTCCCAGGCCAGCTCGGATGCCCACGGCGGTCCGGGTGGCTCCGGGCAGCCCCCGGGTCAGCGGCCCGGGCAACCCGGCGGGGAACGTCCCGCCGGTATGACGCTCGGGCGGGTCCGCGGCGTCCCGATCCTCGTCTCACCGTTCGCGCTGGTCTTCGCGGTCCTGGTCGCCTACCTGCTGTCCGACTCGATCCGCGACCGGCTGCCCGACGCCTCCGACGGGCAGGTGCTGGGCCTGGCCGCGGCCATCTCGGTCGGCTTCCTGGCGTCCCTGCTCGCCCACGAGCTCGGGCACGCCCTGGTCGCCCTGCGCCTGGGGCACACGGTCCGCTCGGTGACCCTGCACGGTTTCGCCGGGTTCACCGAGTTCGAACCCGAGCCGCGCAGCGCCGGCCGGATGTTCCTGATCACCTTCAGCGGCCCGGCGGTCAACGGCATCCTCGCCGGGGCCTGCGAGCTCGGCCTGCTCGCCGTCTCCGGCGACTCCCACCTCGGCGTCGTGCTGCGCGACCTCGGCCTGGTCAACCTCACGCTGTTCGTGTTCAACCTCGCCCCCGGTCTGCCCCTGGACGGCGGGCGCATCGTCGTGGCGGCCGTGTGGGCGGCGACCGGCGATCAGCTGCGCGGGCTGCGGGCCGGCGCCTACGGCGGGTTCGTCGTCGCCGGCGCCCTGGTCGTGTGGGGGTCGATGGTGGGCGGCGAGGGCATCGGCCTGTTCTACACGTATGCTCTGGCGGGCTTCCTGGCCTTCGCGGCCTATCAGTCACTGCGCGCCGCCCAGCTGCGCGGGCGCCTGCCCGGGCTGTCCGCCGGGCGGCTTGTGCGGCGCACCCTGCCGGTCGAGGGTGCCGTCCCGCTCGCCGAGGCACTGCGCCGCGCCCAGGAGGTCGGAGCCACCGCCGTCGCCGTCATCGGCCGCGACGGCGCCCCCCAGAAGATCATGAACGGCTCGGCGGTCGATGCGCTGCCCGAGCATCGGAGGCCGTGGATGAGCGTGGACGAGGTGAGCCGGGAGATCGGGCCCGGCATGGTGTTCGATGCCGATCTGGAGGGCGAGGACCTGCTGGCCGCCGTCCAACGGGCCCCCGCCTCGGAGTACCTCGTCATCCAGGGGGGCCGGCCCGTCGGCGTGCTCGCGATGGTCGACCTCGTCGCCCGGCTCGACCCCGCCGCCGCCGCCCGCATGGTGGCCCACCGATGACCACTGCCACACCCGACCCGACCGTCGCCACCGCCGTGACGAGCGAGCCAGCCACCTCCGAGAGCGGGCCGACGGCCTCCCGCGCAGGCGAGCCGACCGACACGGTGGGAGGCGAGCCGACCGAGGTCGTGGGCGACGTCGCGACGAGCGGGCCGGCCGCGTCCACAGACGAGGTGGGCACCTCCACGGTGGACGAGGGGGAGTCGGCGTTCCGGCCGGCTCCGACGGGGGCGTCACATCGACGTGGCCTGTTCACCAAGGGTGACCGGGTACAGCTCACCGACCCCAAGGGACGCAAGCACACCGTCGTCCTCGAACCCGGCAAGCAGTTCCACACCCACCGCGGCGCCGTCGAACACGACGGGCTGCTCGGCCGACCCGAGGGCATCGTTGTCACCAGCACCGGTGGCACCGACTACCTGGCGTTGCGTCCGCTGCTGGTCGACTTCGTCCTGTCGATGCCCCGCGGGGCGACCGTCGTCTACCCGAAGGACGCCGGCCAGATCGTCACCTACGCGGACATCTTCCCCGGCGCGCGGGTACTTGAGGCCGGGGTCGGCTCGGGTGCCCTGTCGTGCTCGCTGCTGCGCGCCATCGGTGACCACGGCCAGCTGATCTCCTACGAACGACGGGCCGACTTCGCCGACATCGCGCGGCGCAACATCGAGACGTTCTTCGGCGGCCCGCACCCCGCCCACACCATCCACGTCGGTGACCTGGCCGAGACGTCCGAACGCGACATCGACCGCGTCGTGCTCGACATGCTCGCGCCCTGGGACGTCGTGGACGCCGTCAGCGCCGCCCTGGTACCCGGCGGCGTGGTCTGTGCCTACGTCGCCACCACGACGCAGCTGTCCCGCACCGTGGAGACCCTGCGCGGCCATGGCACCTTCGCCGAACCCGCCGCCTGGGAGACCATGCTGCGCGACTGGCACGTGGAGGGCCTCGCCGTGCGACCCGGCCACCGCATGGTCGGTCACACCGGCTTCCTGGTCACCGCCCGCCGCATGGCCGACGGCGTCACACCCCCCGTGCGCCGTCGCCGCCCCGCCAAGGGCTCCCTGCCCGACACCACCGACTCTCCCACCACCACCGACGCCACCGGCACCACGGCGATCACCGATTCCGCTGAGGTCCTTTAAGCGGTCCGTGCGCGGAATTCGGTGGGCTGGCTCGGTCAGGGCCGGGTTGCGGTCGCTGGGCACGGTGACAGTCGGCGTGGGCGATCGCGGTGCGGGTGAGAGGGGCGCCGCGCCTGGCGGCGAGGGCACCGTCCTGTGCGCGTCTGGTGGCTTCGTGGTGACGACACGCCCGAGATCGCCCCGAGCCGAGAAATGCCCGGGGCCGTCACGTCCCGCCGAAGATCCACGGGATCGGCCAGGATGCCCTCGCGTGGATCATCGACGACCCACCACGGCCGATAACGGGCCCTGGGTCCCGGTAGTCGCCGCTCCGGCCAGGAAAATTACGGTCTGTGACAAGAATCTCGGCGGGTACGGGCGGCCGGGGGCCACGCGGGTCGCCGTGGGGGTGTTCGTGTCCGATATGCCCCCCACGGCGACCCGTGTAGCGCGATCTGGCCTGGTGGGTCGCTGCGGGGCGTGATCGGGCGTGGGCTCGGGGGTTTCCGGTCAGTCGTCCTCGGAGGGGCCGCCGGCCTCGAGGGTGCCATCGGGGCGTTCGACGTAGATGCATGTGCCGGGGCACTCGTCGGCGGCGCCCAGGACGGCGTCCACGAGGGGGAGGGGGACGGGGACGTGCGCGCCGTCGAGCGTCTGGAGTTCGCCGGAGTCGTCCTTGACGTAGGCCAGGCCGTCGACGTCGAACTCGAACACGCTCGGAGCGAGCTGGACGCACAGGCCATCGCCGGTGCAGGCGTTCTGGTCGACCCGCACACGCAGGCTGGCCGAAACGCCCGGCTTCGCTGGAGTTGCCACAGGGCTCCGATCTTCTGTCACCATGGCACCGTAACCCGCTGTTTACGGCAAAGCCGGGTCGTCCTTGCCTGACCGGCCTGCCAACGGCGGTCACAACGGTAGTGTGGGTGCGTCCCGGTCAGCACGGGGGAGGTGGAGGCGCAGTGTCCGGTCCCCGTTCGGGCTCTGGCTCCGATGGGAGCACGGGTCGTCCAGGTGATGCCGAATCACGGCGGTCGGCGTACGAGAAGGAATCACACGAGCTCACGACGCAGGTCGCCTTCCTGGAAGAGGAAGTGGCCATGCTGCGGCGTAGGTTGTCCGAATCGCCCAGGCAGGTGAGGGTGCTGGAGGAACGGCTCGCGGAGGTCCAGGCGGAGCTGTCGTCTGTCTCAGGGCAGAACGACAGGCTCGTCGCGACTCTGCGCGAGGCGCGCGACCAGATCGTCACTCTGAAGGAGGAGGTCGACAGACTCGCGCAGCCGCCCAGCGGCTACGGGATCTTCGTCTCCAACTACGACGACGGCACCGTCGACGTGTTCACCCAGGGCAGAAAGCTCCGGGTGACGGTGTCGCCGAGTGTCGTCATCGAAGCGCTCGAGCCTGGCCAGGAGGTCATGCTCAACGAAGCCCTCAACGTGGTCGAGGCGCGCTCGTTCGAGCGACAGGGCGAGATCGTCCTGCTCAAGGAGGTCCTCGAGGGCGGTGATCGAGCACTGGTGCTCGGTCACACCGACGAGGAGCGCGTCGTCATGCTGGCCCAGCCACTGTTGGCCGGGCCGATCCGGGCAGGCGACTCGCTGCTCATCGAGCCCCGCTCCGGGTACGCCTTCGAGCGCATTCCCAAGTCCGAGGTCGAGGAGCTGGTCCTCGAAGAGGTCCCGGACATCGGCTACGAGCAGATCGGTGGGCTCAAGAGTCAGATCGAGTCGATCCGGGACTCGGTCGAGCTGCCGTTCCTCTACAAGGATCTCTACAAGGAGCATCAGCTCAGGCCACCGAAGGGCGTGCTGTTGTACGGCCCGCCCGGCTGTGGCAAGACGCTGATCGCCAAGGCGGTCGCCAACTCGCTGGCCAAGAAGGTCGAAGCGGCGACCGGCCAGGGTTCCGGGCGGGCGTTCTTCCTCAACATCAAGGGCCCGGAGCTGCTCAACAAGTTCGTCGGCGAGACCGAGCGGCAGATCCGGCTGGTGTTCCAGCGGGCGCGCGAGAAGGCGTCCGAGGGAATGCCGGTGATCGTGTTCTTCGATGAGATGGACTCGATCTTCCGGACCCGCGGCTCGGGTGTGTCCTCGGACGTGGAGAACACGATCGTTCCGCAGCTGCTCAGCGAGATCGACGGCGTTGAGGAGCTCGAGAACGTCATCGTGATCGGCGCGTCCAACCGCGAGGACATGATCGACCCGGCGATCCTGCGGCCCGGCCGGCTCGACGTCAAGATCAAGGTGGAGCGTCCCGACGCCGAGGCGGCGCGCGACATCTTCGCCAAGTACGTCGTGACCAGCCTGCCGCTGTATCCGGATGATCTCGCCGAGTTCGATGGCAACCGTGAGGCCACCGTCGCGGCGATGATCCAACGGGTTGTTGAGCGCATGTACGCCGAGACGGAGGAGAACCGCTTCCTCGAGGTGACCTACGCCAACGGCGACAAGGAAGTCCTGTACTTCAAGGACTTCAACTCCGGCGCCATGATCGAGAACATCGTGGCCCGGGCCAAGAAGATGTCGGTCAAGGAGCACATCGAAGGCGGCAAGAAGGGCCTGCGCATGCAGTACCTGCTCGCCGCCTGCCTGGACGAGTTCAAGGAGAACGAGGACCTCCCGAACACGACCAACCCGGACGACTGGGCCCGGATCTCCGGCAAGAAGGGCGAGCGGATCGTCTACATCCGCACGCTCGTCACCGGTACCAAGGGCACTGAGGCCGGTCGCTCCATCGACACGGTGGCCAACACCGGCCAGTACCTCTAGGCACCTCCCGGCCGTACCTGGCCGGAGCATCCGACGCGGGCCTGCCTGCGAGATCGAGTTCGTCCCTCTCGGACGATCACGGTCCGCCGGCAGGCCCTCGTTCGTCTCCGGCGGACCTCGGCGCCACAGAGCGAGCCCGTCCGGGCCGGTCGGAGCCCGCCGGGCCGGGGCCGCCGGGCCGGGCCCTGCGGGTGGCCGAAGCAGCGGCCGGGCGGCCGGGTGACCGGGTGGTCCACTCCGCTGGGCGCGAAGGTGCGCCGATGCACCGAAGGTGCGGGCGTGTGGGTGGGTGGACAAGTGCGGACGGTGCGTGGGAACAGCACGTGAACGGGCGTGTGCGGACAGCGGGTGGGGCGTTCGTGACGGGCCCGGAGAGGGCGGGGCGCAGCGCCCAGAACAAACAAGCGCGACGTCCGGCTAACCGATGGGCCGCGCAGGACCTACGCTTGCAGGGTGAGCGCGCGCCGGATCATGGGGATCGAGACCGAGTACGGAGTGTCGGTGCCCGGTCAACCGAACACCAACCAGATGTTGGCGTCGTCCTTGGTGGTGAACTCCTATGCCAACCGGGCGTCGTCCACGGGCAGTCGTGCCCGGTGGGACTTCGAGGAGGAGTCGCCGCTGCGGGACGCCCGCGGCTTCGAGCTGCCGCGGGAGCCGGTCGTGGATCCGACCGCGCCCGCCAACGAGGACGACCTGGGCCTGGCCAACGTCATCCTGACGAACGGGGCCCGGCTCTACGTCGACCACGCGCACCCGGAGTTCTCGGCCCCGGAGGTCACCAACCCGCGGGACGCGGTGCTGTGGGACAAGGCCGGCGAGCGGGTGATGGCCGAGGCGGCCCGCCGGGCGCTGACGGTGCCGGGCACGCGTCCGGTGCACCTGTACAAGAACAACACCGACAACAAGGGCGTCTCCTACGGCTGCCACGAGAACTACCTGATGGCGCGGTCGACGCCGTTCGGGGAGATCGTGCGTCATCTCACGCCGTTCTTCGTCTCCCGGCAGGTCGTGTGCGGGGCGGGCCGGGTCGGCATCGGGGTGGACGGGCGCGAGTCCGGTTTCCAGATCAGCCAGCGGGCGGACTTCTTCGAGGTCGAGGTGGGCCTGGAGACGACGCTGAAGCGGCCGATCATCAACACCCGGGACGAGCCGCATGCCGACCCGGAGAAGTACCGACGGCTGCATGTGATCATCGGTGACGCGAACATGAGCGAGGTCGCCACCTACCTGAAGGCGGGCACGACCTCGCTGGTCCTGTCGATGATCGAGGACGGCTGGTTCAGCGTCGACCTGTCGGTGGAGGCGCCGGTGGCGACGCTGCGGGCGATCTCCCACGATCCCAGCCTCACCCATCTGCTGACGCTGACCGACGGCCGGCGGATGACCGCGGTGCAGCTGCAGATGGAGTACTACGAGCAGGCCCGCAAGTTCGTCGAGAGCCGTTTCGGCGCCGACGTCGACCCGCAGACCGCCGATGTGCTGGCCCGCTGGGAGTCGGTGCTCGGCCGCCTCGAGGTCGACCCGATGACGTGCGCGCGTGAGCTCGACTGGGTCGCGAAGCTGTCGATCCTGCAGGGTTACCGCTCGCGGGACAGCCTGGCCTGGGATTCGCCCCGCCTGGAGCTCGTCGACCTGCAGTACCACGATGTGCGCCCGGACCGCGGCCTGTACAACCGGCTGGTCGAGCGGGGACGCTTCGACCGGATCCTCGCCGAGGACGAGGTCGTCCGCGCGATGACCGAGCCGCCGGAGGACACCCGGGCGTTCTTCCGCGGCCGCTGCCTGGCCCGGTACCCGCAGCAGGTCGCGGCCGCGTCCTGGGACTCGGTCATCTTCGACATCGGCCGGGACTCGCTACAGCGGGTACCGACGCTCGAGCCGCTGCGGGGCACGAAGGCGCACGTCGGGGAGCTGCTGGACCGCTGCGCCACCGCCACGGAGCTCGTGGACGCCCTCGCCGGCCGCTGACGGCGAAGTTCCGCGTTGCGCCCTGGGCGGACGGGGCCACGCGGCGGCCAGATCGTGATGGAGTGGACCTCTCACCGACCCGTCCGACAGCGTCGGTGGGGCGGGATAGTCTCACGCGAGGCGATCGAAGGAGGGCGTCATGGCCACCAGGGACAGTGACGGCGGGCAGCAGAATGCCAACCGGCGCGCGGATGAGGCTGACGAGGTCACGACGGAGGACGCCGCCGCCTCCGATCTCAAGGAGCGGCACGAGAAGCTCTCCGAGGATGTCGACTCGCTGCTCGACGAGATCGACGACGTCCTGGAGGAGAACGCCGAGGAGTTCGTGAAGGGTTACGTCCAGAAGGGCGGCGAGTGACCGACCGCGGTCCTCGCGGCTCGCACTGATCCGCCGATCCTCCGTTCTCACCGACCGACCGAACCGCGTGGTCGCACCGAACCGCGTGGTCGCACCGAGCCGCGCCGATCCGCTGCGCCGCTGAGCTGCTGATCCACTGGTCGGGTGGCCCGCTCCGACGTCGCGCGGGCGACCCGACCAGTGCGACCGACCGGCCAGGCAGGCGGGCAGCCAGGTGGTCCGTCAGCCGGCCAGGCGCCCGTCGGTGGCATGCGTCGAGGCTCGAAGGTGGTGCGGGCCGCGGCCCGAGCGTGCTTCGGGTGGCGGGCGGTGCGTCGTGGTGACGCGGGCGTGACCCGGTCGGTGGCCCTCCCGGGCCATGACCGCGGGTGATGGCCCTATGTTGTGCTCATGCGCACGTCCGACGCGGCGCCGGGAGCCCCCGGATCGCCGCGTCCGGGCGAGTACGTCTATCGAAAGGGGGATGCGTGGCGGATCCATTGGGTGGCGCCGGGCGCCTGCCGGCTGTGTTCATGGCGCCGGGCACGTCGTCGTTCACCGATTTCCTGTCGCAGTCCGCGCCGCACCTGCTTCCGGGAGCCCGCGAGGGACTGCCGGCGCCGGTCACCGAGGTCGCGCACGGCACGACGATCGTCGCGGTCACCTTCCCCGGCGGCGTGATCATGGCCGGTGACCGGCGGGCGACGCAGGGGCACATGATCGCCCAGCGGGACGTCGAGAAGGTGCACCACGCCGACGACTTCTCCTGCGTCGGCTACGCGGGTACCGCGGGCGTCGGCGCGGAGCTGATCCGGCTGTTCCAGGTGGAGCTCGAGCACTACGAGAAGATCGAGGGCGCCACCCTCAGCCTGGACGCCAAGGCCAACCGGCTCGCCGCGATGGTCAAGGGCAACCTGCCGATGGCGCTGCAGGGCCTCGCGGTCGTCCCCCTGTTCGCCGGCTACGACGAGGATGACGGCATCGGGCGCATCTTCTCCTACGACATCGCCGCGGCGAAGTCCGAGGAGCGGACCTACGAGTCGATCGGCTCCGGGTCGGTGTTCGCCAAGGGATCGCTGAAGAAGCGTTTCCGCGCCGACCAGAGCCAGGCCGACGCGGTGCGCATCGCGATCGAGGCGCTGTACGACGCCGCCGACGACGACTCCGCCACCGGCGGCCCCGACCTGATCCGCAGGCTGTACCCCATCGTCGCCGTCGTCACGGTGGACGGGTACCGCCGCTACGGCGATGACGAGGTCGAACCCGTGGTGAGCGCCATCATCGCGGACCGTTCCACAAGCGCGGGAGGCTGACGTGACCATGCCGTTCGGATACGCGAGCCCCGAACAGCAGGTCCGCGACAAGAGCGAGTACGCGCGCAAGGGCATCGCCCGCGGACGTAGCGTCGTCGTGATCACCTACGCGGAGGGGATCCTGTTCGTCGCCGAGAACCCCTCGGTGACCCTGCACAAGATCAGCGAGATCTACGACCGGATCGCGTTCGCCGCCGTCGGCAAGTACAACGAGTTCGAGAACCTGCGCACCGCGGGCATCCGGCTGACCGACTCCCGCGGCTACATGTACGACCGCCGCGACGTGACCAGCCGTGCGCTCGCGAACGCCTACGCGCAGACCCTCGGCGCGATCTTCACCGAGAGCGTGAAGCCGTACGAGGTCGAGATCGTTGTGGCCGAGGTCGGTCGCAGCAGCGACGACGACCAGATCTACAAGCTGACCTTCGACGGGTCGATCGCCGACGAGCGCGGTTTCGTCGCCATCGGCGGCGCGTCCGACCAGGTCACCACGTCGCTCAAGGAGCACCACCGCGACGGCCAGTCCCTCGCCGACGCGCTGCGGACCGCGGTGCGGGCGCTGACCGTGAGCGTTCCCCCCGGCATGCCGCAGAGCGGCGAGCGGGTGCTCACCGCGGCCAACCTCGAGGTCGGCATGCTCGACCGCACCCGGGCCCGCCGTCAGTTCAAGCGGATCGGCGGCCGGGTCCTCGAGGACCTGCTCGCCGAGACCGCCTCCGCCTGACCCACGGGACCTGCCGCACCCGCGGGGGCCGGTCCCGCCCAGGCCCCCGCGGTGGCCGGCCCTCGGCCGCCACCGCAGGGGTGCGGGGGACGGAGGCGGGAAGCGGCCGTCTAACGGGGACGGACGCGGTGGTCGAGGAAGGCGAGCGTGCGCGACCAGGCGTCGGCCGCGGCGGCGGGGCGGTAGACGGAGTCCCGGTCGTCGCTGTGGAAGGCATGCCCCGCGTCGGGGTAGCTGATCAGTTCGGTCGCCTGGCCACTGCGGCCCGCCGCCGCCCGCAGCGCCGCGATCTCGTCGTGGGAGATCAGCTGGTCCTGTTCGCCGTACAGGCCGAGCCACGGGCCGCGTAGCTGGACGGCGGCCTCCGCCAGCGCCGGCACACCCGGCCACGCCGACGTGCTGACCCCGCCGCCGTAGAACGACACCGCGGCGGGAAGCTCGTAGCGCGTCGCGGTGTGCAACGCCACCGTGCCGCCCATGCAGAAACCGAGGATCGCCCGCTGGGACGGGTCGAAGCCGACGGCGTCCAGGTGGGCCAGCGCCGCGTCCACGTCGGTGTCGATGCCCTCGCCGGTCAGGCGGTCCATCGTCGGGATGGCCTGGGGCCAGCCGTCGGTGGGGTCGACCTCGTCGATGCCCTCGCGGTGGTACAGGTGCGGGGCCACCGTGAGCCAGCCCGCGTCGGCCAGCCGGTCGCACACCGACATCAGGTACGGCGTGATGCCACGGGCGTCCTGGACGACGATGATCCCGCCGCGGGGCGGATCGTCCGCCGCGGGGGCCGCGACGGTCAGCGGCACCGATCCCTGGCGGACGACCTCGGCGCGCAGGTGGCTTTTGAGCGCGCGCACCCGGCCCGCGCGGATGGTCGCGTCGTTCGTTCGGCTCGTCATGGCGCCCATCCTTCCCCGTCCGCGCCGCCATGACCATCAAGCGGCGGACTCCGTCAGCGCCCCCCACCGTTACGGGGGCGCCGTACCCGGCCCGGGTTCCCCGGCTGGCCGGTCGGGCCGGATGGTGGACGGCCTCGGCTGGTTCGTCGGGACACGCCCGTGGGCGACACGCCGGACGGCGACCGATCGAACAGGACGTGGCTCTACGCAGGCATCACGCTACTGCCTGTAGTCGTCCCGGCGGCTCCGCCGGACGGAGGGGAGACAGCGGTGAGCAGAGCTCGGCCGGAGGAGACAACGGGCGATCCGGTGCCCGGCGTGGCGAGAGCCCCGATGGGCGCTGGGACATCCCCATGGTGACGGGAGACGGGCGGCCATGGCCCGGTGACCGGGAGGGTCTGCCCGGCCAGCGCCTCGCCCAGGGCGCCGGCGCGACCCAGCCCGACCCCGCGCCGGTCCATCCCGACCCCACGCCGGCCGGCGCCGCCGTACACCCCGCCGCGGTTGACAGCGTGGCATCCGGCGGTGCGGTAGCCAGCGAGGCGGTAGCCGATGGTGGCGTGACCGGCGCCGCGACGGGCCAGCGGGGAGCGGCCCACAGCGCCGCGACGAGCGCTCGCGCCGCGGGCGTGACGGCGGATGCCCGGCTGGGGGCGCTGCGCCGCCTCGGGCTGCTGACGGTCGCGATGGCGCTGCTCACGGGCCTGCTGGTCTGGTTGTACGGAACGTCGGTGACCAGCCTTCGGCCGCGGAACCTGCCGATTCTCACCGTCGGGGCGCAGCCGGCGGCCGGGGCGCTCGCCGATCAGATCAGCCGGGTGGAACCGGGGGCGCTCTCGGTGCGCACGGTGGGCAGCGTCGCCGCGGCCGACCGGGCGCTGCGGGACCGGGAGGCCTACGCGGCCATCGTGATCGGGGATGGCGGGCTCACGCTGCGGGTCGCCTCGGCGGCGAGCCCCGCGGTGACCGAGGCGCTCACCCGGGGCATCCGGGTGTTCATGCCCGGCCTGGAGATCCCGGTCGTCGACGTCGTCCCGACCGCGCCACGGGACGTGGGCGGTGGGGGACTGGCCGCCGGCTACCTGCCGTTGGTGCTGGTCCTGGCGGCGGCCGGGGTGCTGCTGACCAGGCTGGTGCGTTCGCGCGCGGTGCGCCTGGCGGGGATCGCACTGTTCGCGGTGCTCGCCGGGTTCGCGGGCGCGGTGGCGCTGCGCGGCGCGCTGCACGTGCTGCCCGGGTCGCTGCTGACCACGATGGCGGTGGTGACGCTGCTGGCCCTGGCGGTCGTCGCGCCGGTGGTCGGCGCGGGCGCGGTCGGCGGGACGGCGGGGCTGGTCGGCATCGCGCTGGTGATGGTGGTCGCCGCGGCGCTGTCGGCGGCGGCGTCGGCACCGGAGATGCTGCCCCGGCCGTGGGGGGACGTCGGCCAGTTCGCCCCGCCCGGCGCGGGGGTGACCCTGCTGCGCTCGACGGACTACTTCGACGGCGCCGCCGGTGGACGTCCCGTCGTGGTGCTGGCGGTGTGGCTGGTCCTCGGCCTGTGGCTGGCCTTCGTCGGGGAACGGGGCGCCCAGCCCGCGGCCACCGCCTGGCTGCTCTCCGGTGGGCAGCGTCCGATCGGTGGGCAGCGTCCCCTCGGTGGGCAGCGTCCCACCCGCGCCGCCCACGCGGCCCACACCGGACGGACGGCCCGGATCGCCCGCGCGGGCGGTGCCGGCACGGCCCCGTCCGGCTCGCGGACCCGCGTCGGTTCACCGCCGCCGGATGGCCCACAGGTGCCGGTGGAGGAGGCGGGTGACGGGACGCTCGGGGTGCCCGCCGCGGACGCCGGGGCGGGCGAGGCGGCCGGACCCGGGCAGGCGACGGCCGTCCCGGGGCGACGTTCCACCCTGGAGCGGACCGTCCCGCTGGAGCCACCGCCGGCCAGCGGATCGACCAGACGATGACAGCGGCCCGGGCGTCTGCCCACGCCCGGGTGGCATCCGAGCATAGGGTCACAGACGTGGATCGCCGCATCTTCGGTCTGGAGAACGAGTACGGCGTCACCTGCGTGTTCCGGGGGCAGCGAAGGCTGTCCCCGGACGAGGTGGCGCGGTACCTGTTCCGTCGTGTCGTGTCCTGGGGGCGCAGCTCGAACGTGTTCCTCAAGAACGGCGCCCGCCTCTACCTCGACGTTGGAAGCCATCCGGAGTACGCCACACCGGAATGCGACTCGGTACCCGACCTCGTCACTCATGACAAGGCCGGCGAGCGCATCCTGGAGGGCCTGCTCGTGGAGGCCGAGCGCCGCCTGCGCGAGGAGGGGATCGCCGGCGACATCCATCTGTTCAAGAACAACACCGATTCGGCCGGTAACAGCTACGGCTGCCACGAGAACTACCTCGTCGGCCGCCACGGCGAGTTCTCCAAACTCGCCGACATCCTCGTGCCGTTCCTGGTCAGCCGGCAGATCCTGTGCGGGGCTGGCAAGGTGCTGCAGACCCCGCGCGGCGCTGTCTACTGCATCTCGCAGCGCGCCGAGCACATCTGGGAGTCGGTGTCGTCCGCGACCACCCGGTCGCGTCCGATCATCAACACCCGTGACGAGCCGCACGCGGACGCCGAGCGCTTCCGCCGTCTGCACGTCATCGTCGGCGACTCGAACATGAGCGAGACGACGATGCTGCTCAAGCTCGGCTCGACCGACCTGGTGCTACGGATGATCGAGGCCGGCGTCATGCTGCGCGACATGACCCTGGAGAACCCGATCCGGGCGATCCGCGAGGTCAGTCATGACATGACCTGCCAGCGCAAGATCAAACTGGCGAACGGTCGGGAGGTGTCCGCGCTCGACATCCAGCGCGAGTACCACGCCAAGGCCGTCGAGTTCGTCGACCGTCGTGGGGGGGACGCGGTCGCCAAGCGCGTCCTGGACCTGTGGGGACGGACCCTGCTCGCGATCGAGACCGACGACCTCGAACTGGTCGCCCGCGAGATCGACTGGGTGACCAAGTACGTGCTCATCGAGCGTTTCCGGCACCGCCACGGGCTGTCCCTGGCCTCGCCGCGGATCGCCGAGATCGACCTGAAGTACCACGACATCCACCGCGACCGCGGCCTGTACTACCGGATGGAACGCGCCGGCCTCGTCGAACGGGTCACCCGTGACCTGGACGTGTTCGAGGCGAAGTCGCTGCCGCCGCAGACCACCCGGGCCCGGCTGCGCGGCGAGTTCATCAAGCGGGCCCAGGAGAAACGTCGCGACTTCACCGTCGACTGGGTGCACCTCAAGCTCAACGACCAGGCGCAGCGCACCGTCCTGTGCAAGGACCCGTTCCGCTCCGTGGACGACCGCGTCGACAAGCTCATCGCCAGCATGTAGCCGCCCGCCCTGCTCACCCGTCCACCTGCCCCGCCCGCCCGTCCGCTCGCCGCGGTGTCGGTCGGGTCGGTCGGGTCGGTCGGGTCGGTCGCACCCGCGTGCCCCTCGGGTGTGACCGGGTTCGGTCGTGCGACCATCTGTCTCGCGTGCCCGAACCCACCCCCGCCAGCGAGGAACCCTTCCCCTGTGACATCCGTCTCACGTCGTGTTGCCGGCGTCCCTACCCAGCCCGGCGTTGCCGTCGGACGTCGTCCCGGTGCCCACTCGGGACGGCGACGCCGTGCTCCGGGAACCAGAGCCCGGCTGGTCGGGGCCGTGCTCGCCCCCGCGCTGCTGGTCGCCGCCCTCGCCGGCTGCTCGGCGTCCACCGCGCCGGACGGCACCGCCGCCGCGCCCGCGTCCTCGCGTCCGGACACCTCGCGGCTGCCCGCCGTCACGGACGGAACCGACCTGCGTGCCGCCCCGCGGATCGCCGCCGGGCACGGTAGCGCCCCCACCGACCTGCTCACCCGTGATCTCGTCACCGGCACGGGCACCACCGCCGACGCGACGAGCACCGTCACCATCCAGTACACCGGTGTGCTGTGGCGCAACGGCCAGGAGTTCGACTCCACCTGGCCCGCCCCCGGCGCCGGTGGTTCCGGCGCTGCCGGTTCCGGGCAGGCCGCGACGTTTCCGCTCGCCGGCACGATCACCGGGTTCGGCCGTGGCATCGACGGGATGAAGGTCGGCGGACGGCGCGAGATCCTCATCCCACCGGCGCTCGGCTACGGCCCGGCCGGCGGCCAGCCGCCCACGATCCTCGCGGACGACACCCTGGTCTTCGTCGTCGACCTGCTCGACGTCGACGCCGCCACCGCCGGCCCCGGCATGTCGTCCGACAACGGTGCCTCCGGCGGCGCCGGCGCCGGCCAGCCGTAACGGCTGGCCTCAACGGTCATCCCGCGGCGGTCATCCCGCGGCGGTCAGCCCACAGCGGGCTGCCCGCCGCGGGCCGCGGGTATGTCGGTGGGGGCGGCAGCGGGTGCCCGCCGGCGGGCGACTAGCCTGTACGGCTGTGTCCCGGCGCCGGGTGGAACGCCTGCTGAACCTGACGATGTGTCTGATGGCCACGTCGCGGTTCCTCGCCGTGTCGGAACTCGGGGAGCTCGTCGAGGGGTACGAGCCCGGCGTCACCGCCGAGGAGCAGGACGCGTTCCGGCGGATGTTCGAACGGGACAAGGCGTATCTGCGTGAGATCGGCATTCCGTTGGAGACCGGGCGGGGCTCGGTGTTCAGCGACGAGGTCGGCTACCGCATCCACCGCGGGGACTACGCCCTGCCCGACCTGGCGCTCGCACCGGACGAGGCGGCCGCGCTCGCGCTCGCCGGATCGCTGTGGTCGGTCGCGGCCCTGGCCGGGCCGGCCGCGAGCGCCCTGCGCAAACTCGCCGCCAGCGGCGTGTCCGTGCCCGCAGGTGGCGAGGGCGGCGGCACCGCGACGGTCGGCGAGACCCGCCCCGACGCGGACGCCGGCGGGGCCGCGGCGGTCGGGCTCGGGATGCTCGACGGGTTCGAGCCGCGGGTGGACGCGGCCGAACCCGCGTTCGAGGCGTGTCTGGCGGCGGTGCAGACCGGGCGGGTGATCCGTTTTCCCTACCGCAAGGTCGGCGACGCCGAGGTGGTCGAGCGGCACGTCGAACCCTGGGGTGTGCTGTCGTGGCGGGGCCGCTGGTATCTGGTCGGGCACGATCTGCATCGCGGCGCGGAACGGGTGTTCCGGCTGTCCCGGGTCGCGGGGGCGGTGCGGCTGGTCGGCCCGGCGGGCGCGGTGGTCGTCCCGGCGGATGTCGACCTGAGCGCGATGGTCTCCGCGCAGGCCCCCGCCGAACGGGTCCGGACCGCCACCCTGGCCGTGCGCCAGGGCACCTGCCACGCGCTGCGCCGCGGCGCCCAGGCGGTGTCGACCGGCTGCATCCCGCCGGCCCGTCCCCGTCCGGTCTTTCCCGCGGACATGGATCTGCTGGAACGCACGTTCACCGACACCGAGCGGTTCGCCCGCTGGATCGTCGGCTCCGGCCCGGACGTGCTGGTCCTGGACCCGCCGGAGCTGCGTACCGCCGTCATCGACCGGCTGCGGGCCGCCGCGGGGCCTGCCGCCGAGGGCGAGGGGCGGTGAGCTCGGCGACCGAGCGGCTGTCCCGGCTGCTCGCCCTCGTCCCGTGGCTGCGCGCGCATCCGGGGGTGTCGCTGGCGGACGCCGCGGCGACGTTCGGGATCACCCAGGGGCAGCTGCGTAACGACCTGGACCTGCTGTTCGTCTGCGGGCTGCCGGGTGGGGCGCCCGGTGACCTCATCGACCTGAGCTACTCCGGGGATCAGATCACCGTCGCCGATCCGCAGACCCTGGACCGTCCGTTGCGGTTGTCCGTCGACGAGGCGACCGCGCTGCTGGTCGCCGCCCGCGCGCTCGCCGACATCCCGGGCCTGGCCGGCCGGGACGCGCTCGACCGGGCGCTGGAGAAGCTCGAGCGGGCCGTCGGATCGTCGGGTCGGCTCGCCGGGCAGGTGCGGGTCAGCCTGGACGCCGCCCCCGGGACGACCGCGGCGCGCACCACCACGTCCGAGGCGGGCGCGTCCGAGCCGGGCGAGCCCGAACCGGTGCTGGCGGTGTTGCAGGAGGCGCTGCGTGACCGGCGCCGGGTGCATCTGCGCTACCTCGTGTGGTCCCGGGACGAGCTGACCGAACGCGACGTCGACCCGATGCGTCTGCTGGTCCGTGAGGGTCGGTGGTATCTGGAAGGATGGTGCCACCGGGCCGAGGCCGTCCGGCTGTTCCGGCTCGACCGGCTCGACGGGGTGCGGCTGCTCGACGTTCCAGCCGATCCGCCGCCCGACGCGGTGTCCCGGGAGGTGGGTGACGGCGGCGTCTACCAGCCTGGGCCCGGGGATGTCCGGGTGGTGCTCGAACTGGCTCCGCCGGCTCGCTGGGTGGCCGACTACTACCCGGTGACCGACGCCCGTGAGCTGGGCGGCGGCGGCCTTGAGGTGACCCTGTACGCGGGGGAGACCACCTGGTTGCACCGGCTGGTCCTGGGGCTTGGCGCGGATGTCCGGGTGGCGGCGCCGGCGGCGCTGGCCGAGGAGGTCCGCCGCCTCGCCCGCCGGGCACTGGCCGCCTACGGTCCGTCCGCCCGCGGTCCGTCCGCCCACGGTCCGGCGGTCGACGGTCCGGCGCTCGACGAGCCTGATCGCGCGCTACCGCGGGCCGCGACGGTGGCGGCGGACAGCGGGGATGCCACGGGTACCACCGGTGCGGGGGAGCCCGCCGGCCCGGGCGCGACGGGCGGGGCGGGCGCGTCCGCGGACGGCCGGTAGGGTGATCGGCATGCTGTGGGCGCTCGTGTACCTGGTGCTGATCGTCGGTGGCCTGCTGCTGCTCGTCCTGTGCGCCTGGCGGGTGTGGCAGAAGGTCCGGGCCGCGCGTCGCGCCCTGGGTGAACTGTCGTCGCGGGTGTCGGGGCTCGCCGCCGACACCTCGGCCCTGTCCGAGCGGCTCGACCATGCCGAGGTCACCTCCCGGCTGGCGGAACGCACACCCTGACCGACCGGTGACGGGTAGCGGTGTGTCGTCCCGGGTCGTGTGCCTGCGGCCACCGCACCGCCGCCGGAAACGTTCATGGACGGCGGGCTGGTGGCACATCCGGATCTGGCTACACTGAGTTGACAGATCCGTCTCGTGCCCGCCAGAAACGCGTCGTTGCTCAGCCGTCATCCGCGGGACACCCAAACGCCGCCTCTTGCCTCCTAGGCTGACGCACGTAGCATCGATCGCACCGGTCGACGAAACGGGCCGGTACCGCTCATCGGAGGATACCGACCATGCCGAACCTGGGCACTACCGAGATCATCATCATCGCGCTCGTCATCCTGGTGCTGTTCGGATCGAAGAAGCTCCCGGATGCGGCCCGGTCGTTCGGTCGCTCCCTGCGGATCTTCAAGGCCGAGACGAAGGGCCTGCGTGACGACGAGCCGTCGCCGGCCCCCGAGCCCGTCGCCACCCCCGCGCCGCGCCAGATCGAGGCCCCGGCCGAGGCGATCGTGGTGCCGAGCGTGAGCACCGCCGCCAACGGTGTGGCCCCGGCGGCCGACAAGCACTGAACGGCCGCGCCGGGCGGGTCGTCCCGTCGGGGCCACCGCCCACCGGCCTCCCGGGCCGGCCCGGGATCCCACCCTTCTCACCACTGCCTCGACCAGGAGACGCCGCCGTGCCAGGCATCCCCACGCCGCGCAGGCTCCTTGCCGCGGCGAACCACCGGCGGACCCGCACGGTCGAGGAAAGCCGGATGCCGCTCACCGAACACCTGCGTGAGCTGCGCAACCGGGTCGCGATCGCACTGGTGGGATTCGGCGTCGCCTTCGTGGTGTGCTTCATCGTCGAGCCGCACATCTTCAACTGGCTCAAGGAGCCCTACTGCGATCTGCCGGCGAGCAAGCGCTTCAGCGCGAACGGCCAGGCCACGGGTGACTGCACGCTGTACTTCTTCGGCATTCTGGACGCCTTCACCATCCGGCTGAAGATCTCGGCGATCGCGGCCGCGGTGGTGTCCTCGCCGGTGTGGCTCTACCAGCTGTGGTCGTTCATCACACCCGGTCTGCACCGGCATGAGCGGCGCTGGTCACTGACCTTCGTCGGGGTCTCCCTGGTGCTGTTCGCCACCGGCGCGCTGTTCGCCTACCTCACCCTGCCCACCGGGCTGAGCCTGCTGCTCGGCTTCGGCGGCAACGGCCTGGTCAGCGTCCTGGACGGCAACCGGTACCTCAGCTACGTGCAGGCCATGCTGCTGATCTTCGGACTGTCGTTCGAGGTGCCGCTGCTGGTGCTGATGCTCAACCTCGCCGGGGTGGTCACCACCGCGCGGCTGCGGTCCTGGCGGCGCGCGGAGATCTTCCTCGTGTTCGTGTTCGCCGCGATCGTCACCCCCAGCCAGGACCCGTTCACCATGCTGGCGCTCGGCCTGCCGATGGTGATCCTCTACGAGGTGGCGCTGATCATCGGCTGGCTCAACGACCGGCGTCGCACCCGCCGGGGTTCGGAGTCGCCCTACGCCGACCTCGGCGACGACGAGACGTCCTCGCTGGACCTCGACGACGCGGCGGTCGGCTCCCGACCGGCCGGGCGCGCGGGGACGTCCGCGGGCGGCGGGTCGTCCAGCGATGTCGGAGTGTCCCCGGTCGGGGCCGGTCAGGGCGCTGCCACCCGGGTGGGCGGCGCGGGGACGTTCGGCGGCGACGCCGGCGACATCACCTGAGCGCCGCCCCGGCCGACACGCCGGACTGTCGGCGTGTCGGCGTAGGGTGAGTGACGTGTCCCCGGCGCCCGAGGCTCTCGAGGAATTCGCCGCCAGCCTCGCGTTCGGGCTTGACCCGTTCCAGCATGAGGCACTGGTGGCGTTGGTCGCCGGCGACAGTGTGCTCGTCGCCGCACCCACCGGTGCCGGCAAGACGGTCGTCGGCGAGTTCGCCGCCCATCTAGCGCTGCGCGGCGGCACCCGCTGTTTCTACACGACGCCGATCAAGGCGCTGTCGAACCAGAAGTACGCCGACCTGGCCGCCCGCTACGGTGCCGCCGCCGTCGGCCTGCTCACCGGCGACACCGTCCGCAACGGCTCGGCGCCGATCGTGGTGATGACCACCGAGGTGCTGCGCAACATGCTCTACGCCGGCCCCGCCGACGGCAGCGACCTCGCCGACCTCGGTTATGTGGTCATGGACGAGGTGCACTACCTGGCCGACCGGCAGCGCGGGGCGGTGTGGGAGGAAGTCATCATCCACCTGCCGGCGCACGTCCGGCTGGTGTCGTTGTCGGCGACGGTGAGCAACGCCGAGGAGTTCGGCGAGTGGCTGATCACCGTGCGGGGACATACGCGGGTGGTCGTCAGCGATCACCGGCCCGTTCCGTTGTGGCAGCACGTGCTAGCCGAACGCACCCTGCACGATCTCTTCCTCGAGGATGCGACGGGCCGTCCCGACGGCGCCGCCGCCGCGCTGGCCCGCGCCGCCTCCGAGCACAACCTCGCCGACGCCGGTGGCGGTGTCCAGGCCCGGGTGTCCCTGGCGGGGACGGCGGGTGACGGTTCGATCCGGCCAGGCCGCGCGGGTCAGTACGACCGGTCGGGTCAGCAGGACCGGCCGGGGCGGCGTGACCGTGGGGGTCAACAGGGCAGTGCGGGTCAGCAGGGCAGTGCGGGTCAGCAGGGCAGTGCGGGTCAGCAGGGCAGTGCGGGCCAGCAGGAACGGGGCGGTCAGCGGAACCGGGCGGATCGTCGGAGCAACGGTGCGCGGGGGAGTGCGGCGCTGACCGGGGGGCGTGTGGTCAACCCGGACCTGGTGCGGCTGGCCCGCGACGAGAGCCGGATGCTGGCCGGCGGCTACCCCGCGGGCGCGGGCCGTGGCCGGGGGGCCGGCCCGGGAGCGGCGCGGCGGCGCACGGCGCGACCACCGGGGCGTCCCGAGGTGGTGGAACGCCTGGACCGCGACGGGCTGTTGCCGGCGATCGTGTTCGTGTTCAGCCGGGTCGGCTGCGACAGCGCCGTCACCGCCTGCGTGCGCACGGGGATGCGCCTGGTCGGACCGGCCGAACAGCAGCGCATCCGCACGATCGTGCGTGAGCGCACCGCCGGTATCCCCGACGCCGACCGCGGTGTGCTCGGCTTCTGGCCATGGCTGGAAGGTCTCGAACGCGGCATCGCCGCCCACCACGCCGGCATGCTGCCCACCTTCAAGGAGATCGTCGAGGAGCTGTTCGTCGCGGGCCTGGTCCGCGTCGTGTTCGCCACCGAGACCCTCGCCCTCGGCATCAACATGCCGGCCCGCACCGTCGTCCTGGAACGGCTGACGAAGTTCAACGGCGAGAGCCGCGTCGACATCACCGCCGGCGAGTACACCCAGCTCACCGGCCGGGCGGGGCGCCGCGGCATCGACGTCGAGGGCCACGCCGTCGTCCTGTGGCAGTCGGGGCTCGACCCGCTGGCGCTGGCCGGGCTCGCCTCGACCCGCACCTACCCGCTGCGCTCGTCGTTTCGGCCGTCCTACAACATGGCCGTCAACCTCGTCGGACGCCTCGGGCGCGACCGGGCCCGCGCCGTGCTGGAAAGCTCGTTCGCCCAGTTCCAGGCCGACCGGGACGTCGTCGGTCTCGCCCGCACCGTCACCCGCAACCTCGAGGCCGTCGCCGAACTACGCGCCGCGCTGTCCTGCGACCGTGGCGACGCCGCCGAGTACGACCAGCTGCGCCGCGACATCAAAGCCCGCGAGACGGCCCTGTCGCGGGAGGGCAGCGCGCGCCGACGCGCCGACACGGTGGCCGCGCTCGCCCGGCTGCGCACCGGCGACGTGGTGCTCGTGCCCGCCGGTCGACGCAGTGGCCTGGCCGTCGTCCTCGACGCGGACAGCTCCTCGGCCTCGGCGCCCGAAGGACCACGCCCGGTCGTGCTCACCGCAGACCGGCAGGTCCGCCGGCTGTCGCTGACGGACTTCCCGAACGCCGTCGAACCCCTGGGCCGGGTTCGGGTGCCGCGTTCGTTCAACCCGCGTTCGGCGCAGTCGCGTCGCGACCTCGCCTCCTCGCTGCGCGCCACCGGGCTGGACGCCGACGAGGGTGCCGCGCCCGGCCGCCGGGCGAAGATCCGCGCCGCCGCCGCCGACGACGCCGAACTGTCCCGGCTGCGCCGCGCCCTGCGCGCCCATCCGGTGCACGAGTGCCCACGCCGGGAGGAACATCTGCGTTCCGGTGAGCGGGCCAGCAAACTGGAGAAGGAGACCGCCGGTATCTCCCGCTCCGTCGAGGGTCGCACCAACACCGTCGCGAAGACCTTCGACCGGGTCCGCGCCGCGCTCACCGAACTCGGTTACCTCGACGGTGACGCCGTCACCGACTCCGGCCGGCTGCTCGCCCGTGTCTACTGCGAGCAGGACCTGCTCGTCGCCGAATGCGTCCGGGCCGGGCTGTGGGAGGACCTCGACGCCCCCGCGCTCGCCGCCGCCGTGTCCACGCTGGTGTTCGAACCACGCGGTGAGGACCTGGC
This sequence comes from Frankia umida, assembly GCF_023242945.1. Classification (NCBI taxonomy): domain Bacteria; kingdom Bacillati; phylum Actinomycetota; class Actinomycetes; order Frankiales; family Frankiaceae; genus Frankia; species Frankia umida. The sequence goes on along the minus strand of NZ_JALKFT010000016.1, from coordinate 109,158 downwards.
CGCGCTCGCCCTGCCCGGCGGCGCGGTGCTGGCCGACTGCCTGGAGCGGATGGCCGGCCTCGCGGACCGTCTCGGTGCCACCGAGGCCCGTCACCGCCTGCAGTTCCTGCGTCCCCTCGAACTCGGCTTCGCCGTCACCGCCCACGACTGGGCCCGCGGACGTCCGTTGGAGCGGGTCCTGACCAGCAGCGCGGTCGACCTCACCGCCGGCGACTTCGTCCGCTGGATGCGCCAGCTGCTCGACCTCCTCGACCAGATCTCCAAGATCGCCCCCGAGGACGCCCGGGTCCGCCGCACCGCCCGCACCGCCATGGACGCCCTGCGCCGCGGCGTCGTCGCCTACGCCATGGCAAGTTGAGCAGCGCACCCTCCGTGCCCGCCGCCTTCCCGCCGGCCGCCCCGTGTTCGGCGCGTGCCCGCCTCGGTGGTCTGGTGCTCGCCGCGATCCTGGACGCGCTGCTCGCCGACCCGGCGCGCCACCATCCCGTCGCCGGCTTCGGCGGGGTCGCCGCCCGCGTCGAGGCGACGTCCTACCGCGACAGCCGTCTCGCCGGGACCCTGCACACCGCCCTGCTCGTCGCCGCCGTCACCCTCCCCGCCGCCGTCACCGACCGTCGGCTCGCCCGGCGCCCGACCCACCCGTCCGCGGTGCCGTCGCTGCTGGCCACGGCCGGGTTGGGCTGGGTGGTGCTGGGCGGGACGTCGCTGCGCCGGGCCGGACGGCGGATCGGGACGGCGCTGGCCGACGGGGATCTGACGGGTGCGCGCACGCTGCTGCCGACCCTGTGCGGACGCGACCCGGCGAACCTGGACGAGTCGGCGCTGGCCCGCGGGGCGATCGAGTCGATCGCCGAGAACACCTGCGACGCGGTCGTCGCACCGCTGTGGTGGGGGGCGGTCGCGGGCCTGCCGGGGCTGGCCGCCTACCGGGCGGTGAACACCCTCGACGCGATGATCGGCCATCACAGTCCCCGCTACGAACGGTTCGGCTCCTGCGCGGCCCGCCTGGACGACCTGGCCAACCTCATCCCGGCGCGGATCGGCGCGTTCGCGGCCTGCGTGTGCGCACCGCTGGTCGGCGGGAACCCGGTGGACGCCTACTGGGTGCTGCGCCGGGACGGACGCTCCCATCCCAGCCCCAACGCGGGCCCCGTCGAGGCGGCGTTCGCCGGTGCGCTCGGCCTGCGCCTCGGCGGTGAGCTGCGCTACCCCTACCGGGTCGAACACCGTCCGCAGCTGGGTTTTGGCCGGGCACCCACCGGAACCGACATCGCCGCCGCGGCCCGGCTGTCCGCCGCGACCGGTGCGGTGAGCCTCGCCGTGACGGTGCTCGCCGCCGCCGCCGCGTCCACCCTGCGGGCCCTCGTGACGTCCCGAACCCTGCGACGGTCCCGGCAGCCCCGACGTCCACGGCACACACAGCACGCACGGCAGGTACCGCAGGCACAGCACGGGAGGGGATGACCGGTGGCGTCCAAAGGCGGGGGACTGCTGGTCGCGGGGACCGCGTCGGATGCGGGCAAGAGTGTGCTGACCGCGGGGATCTGCCGGTGGCTGGCCCGCGAGGGGGTGCGGGTCGCACCGTTCAAGGCGCAGAACATGGCGTTGAACTCGACGGTGACCGCCGACGGCGCGGAGATCGGCCGGGCGCAGGCGATGCAGGCCGCCGCGGCCGGGGTCGAACCGGAGGCGGCGATGAACCCGGTGCTGCTCAAACCGGGCGGGGACCGGCACAGCCAGCTCGTCGTGCTCGGCCAACCCGTCGCCGAGGTGGACGCGCTCGGCTACCGTCCGCACAAGGCGCGCCTGGCCGGTATCGTCGCCGACTGCCTGGACGATCTGCGTTCCCGCTTCGACGCGGTCATCTGCGAGGGCGCCGGCAGCCCCGCCGAGATCAACCTGCGTGACACCGACATCGCCAACATGGGCCTGGCCCGCGCGGCGAACCTGCCGGTCATCGTGGTCGGCGACATCGACAAGGGCGGGGTGTTCGCCGCCCTGTTCGGCACGCTCGCCCTGCTCGACCGGGCCGACCAGGCCCTCATCAGCGGTTTCGTGATCAACCGGTTCCGGGGTGATCCGCGGCTGCTGGAACCCGGCCTGCGCCAGATCGAGGCGCTCACCGGCCGCCCGGTGCACGGCGTCGTCCCGTTCCGCTCGGGGCTGTGGCTCGACGTCGAGGACTCCCTCGACCTCGCCGCCTACCCCGACGACCCCGACGACGACCCCGACGGCGGCCAGGCGCGGCGCGGGCGGGAGACACTGCGGGTGGCGGTGATCCGGCTGCCGCGGCTGTCCAACGTGACCGACGTCGACGCGCTGCGCGCCGAACCCGGGGTCGTCGTGCGCCTGGCCACCCGCCCGGACGACCTGGCCGACGCCGACCTCGTCATCCTGCCCGGCACCCGCTCCACCGTCGCCGACCTCGCCTGGCTGCGCCGACGCGGCCTCGCCGACGTCCTGCGCGCCCGCGCCGCCGCCGGACGCCCGGTGCTCGGCGTCTGCGGCGGCTACCAGATGCTCGGCACCCGCATCGTCGACGACGTCGAGTCCGGTGCCGGCGAGGTGGACGGCCTCGGCCTGCTGCCGGTCACCACCGTCTTCGAACCAGCCAAACTCCTCGGCCGCCGCACCGCCCGCGGTGTCGTGGGTGGCGTCGGTGGCGTCGGTGGTGGCACCGGTCCGGAGGACGCCCCCGGGTCGACGGGCCCGGCCAGCCATCCGATCAGCGGGTACGAGATCCGCCACGGCCGGCTCACCCGCGCCGAGCATCCCGGCGCCACCACGTTCGCCGCCGACGGGGTGCGCGTCGGCGCCGTCGCCGGCACCAGCTGGCACGGTCTGCTCGAGAACGACGGGTTCCGCCGCGCCTACCTGCGCGGCGTCGCGGCCGACGCCGGCCGCGCGTTCGTCCCGGGCACCGTCAGTTTCGCCGCCGTCCGCGCCCGCCGCCTGGACGCCCTCGGCGACCTGGTCGCCGACCATCTCGACACCGCCGCCCTACGCCGCCTGCTCGACAACGGCCCACCCCCCGGCCTCCCCTTCATCCCACCCGGCGCACCCCCCACCCCCGCGCCACCCACCCCCGCGCCACCCACGTCCGCGCCGCCCACCGCCGCGCCGCCCCGCTGAGCTCACCCGGCTCACCCGGCCCACCCGTTCCGCGGGCCGCGGCGCGGGGAGGGCGCCGAAACGGCACCTGCCGGGCCCGGTGAGCGGGCAGAATCCGGCAGAGCACCTGGTGTTGCCGACCGGCCGCAGGACAGGAGCGCGGGTATGCGGGTCGCACTGATGATCACCTGCGTCAACGACGCGCTGTATCCCCGGACGGGGCAGGCGGTCGTCACCCTGCTGCGCCGTCTCGGGGTCGACGTGGAGTTCCCGGCGGGGCAGACCTGCTGTGCCCAGCCGATGGTCAACACCGGCTACCTCGACGAGGCCGTGCCGGTGGTGCGTACCTTCGCCCGGGTGTTCGCCGGCTACGACGCGGTGGTCACCCCGTCGGCGTCCTGCGCCGGCTGCGCCCGTCACCAGCATGCGATCGTCGCCCGCCGGGCCGGTGATCCGGGGCTGCGCGCCGCGGTCGACGCGGTGGCGCCGCGGGTCCACGAACTGTCGGAGTTCCTCGTCGACCAGCTGGGCGTCACCGATGTCGGCGCCTACTACCCGCACACGGTGACCTACCATCCGACCTGCCATTCGCTGCGGATGCTGGGGGTCGGCGACCGTCCGCGCCGGCTGTTGGAACAGGTCCGCGGCCTGACCCTGCTCGAACTGCCCGGCGCGCACGAATGCTGCGGTTTCGGCGGGACGTTCGCGGTCAAGAACGCCGACACGTCCATCGCGATCGGCACCGACAAGGCCCGCCAGGTCCGCAACACCGGCGCCGAGGTGCTCGTGGCCGGGGACAACTCCTGCCTGGCCCACATCGGCGGGCTGCTCTCACGCCAGCGGGCCGGGGTGCGCACCGTCCATCTCGCCGAGGTGCTGGCGGCCACCGCGTGAGCGCCACCGTCCGCGGGATCCTCGCGGTGACCGGATGAGCGCGACCTTCGTCGGGATGCCGCCGTTCCCGGCCGCCGCCCGGGAGAAACTCGCCGACGCCCAGCTGCGACGCAACCTGGCGCACGCCACCAGCACGATCCGGGACCGACGCGCCGCGCTCGTCGCCGAGGTCGACACCAGCGTGGACGGCGGCTGGGAGGCACTGCGGGTCGCCGGCGCCGACGCGAAGGACACCGCGCTGCGCTCCCTGGACCGCCAGCTGCTGCGGCTGGAGGAGACACTCACGGCCAACGGCGCCACCGTCCACTGGGCACGGGACGCCGCGCAGGCGAACGCGATCGTGGCCGGGCTGGTCAGGGCGCACGGCGCCGACGAGGTGATCAAGGTCAAGTCGATGGTGACCCAGGAGATCGGCCTGAACGAGGCGCTGGCCGCCGAGGGCATCGCCGCCTGGGAGACCGACCTCGCCGAACTGATCGTGCAGCTCGGCGACGACCTGCCCTCGCACATCCTGGTCCCGGCGATCCACCGCAACCGCGCCGAGATCCGCGAGATCTTCCTGCGGGCGATGGGTGCGGCCGGCCGCCCCGCCCCCGCCGACCTCACCGACACCCCCGCCGTGCTCGCCGCCGCCGCCCGCGACCATCTGCGGGAGAAGTTCCTGCGCGCGAAGGTCGGCGTCTCCGGCGCCAACTTCGCCGTCGCCGAGACCGGCACCCTGGTCGTCGTCGAATCCGAGGGCAACGGCCGGATGTGCCTGACCCTGCCCGAGATGCTGATCTCCGTGGTCGGCATCGAGAAGGTCGTCGCCACCTGGGACGACCTCGACCCGCTGCTGCGCCTGCTGCCCCGGTCGTCCACCGGCGAGCGGATGAACCCCTACACCTCCATGTGGACCGGGGTGACCCCCGGCGACGGCCCCCAGCAGGTGCACGTCATCCTGCTCGACAACGGCCGCACCCGCGCCCTGGCCGACGAGACCGGACGCCAGGCGCTGCGCTGCATCCGCTGCTCGGCGTGCCTGAACGTGTGCCCGGTCTACGAGCGCACCGGCGGCCACGCCTACGGCTCGGTCTACCCCGGCCCGATCGGCGCGATCCTCAACCCGCTGCTGCGCGGCGTCGGCCACAGCGCGCAGATCGACGCGCTGCCCTACGCCTCCACCCTGTGCGGTGCGTGCTTCGAAGCGTGCCCGGTCCGCATCGACATCCCCTCCGTTCTGGTCGACCAGCGGGCGAAGGTCGTCGACGCGCACCGCGGTGGCCTGCCCACCCCCGAGGCGGTCGCGATGAAGGCCGCCGCCGTGGGCCTGGGCGACGCCCGGCGCCTCGCCGGCGGCGAACGGTTCACCCGCCTGGGCCTCTGGCTCGCCCGCCGCGTCGGCGCCGCCGCCTGGACCTCGACCCGCGACCTCCCACCCGCCCCGCGGGAAACCTTCCGCCAGTGGTGGAAACGCACCGACGGAGGCACCCGATGAGCGCCCGCGACCAGATCCTCGCCGACATCCGAGCGGCCCTGTCCGACGTCTCCCCGCCCGGCTCCGGTTCCCCGTCCGACTCCGTCTCCCACCCCGGTGCCGAACCCGAGATCGTTCCGTCCGCCTCGGTGGCTCCGCGGCCGGCCGCGCGGCGACACACGGTGGGCGATGTGGTCGGCCTGTTCGCCGAACGGGTCGCCGACTACCGAGCCACCGTGACCCGGTGCGCCCCGGCCGACCTGGCGCGGACCGTCACCGCCGCACTGGTGCCGGGCGCGTCCGTCATCGTGCCGGCGGATCTCCCCCTCCCCATCCCGGACGCTCTGGTGGACGACGGTGCGCGCACCGCCGCCGACCTCGACCGGATCGACGCCGTCGTCACCGAGGCCCGGGTCGCCATCGCCGAGACCGGCACCCTCGTGCTCGACCACGGCCCCGGCCAGGGCCGCCGCGCCCTCACCCTGGTCCCCGACCGCCATGTCTGCGTCGTGCGGGCCGACCAGATCGTCGCCGACGTCCCCGACGCCCTGGCCGTACTCGCCCCGTCCGTGCGCGCCGGCCGCCCCCTGACCTGGATCAGCGGCCCGTCCGCCACCAGCGATATCGAACTGCGCCGCGTCGAGGGCGTCCACGGCCCCCGCACCCTCATCGTGATCATCGTGACGTAGCCCGCTCCCGCGACCCCCGTAGGCCCGTCACGTCAGGCCTTGAACGGTACAAGCACCTCACAGTCGTCGAACAGTTTGTCAACCGCCTCAAGCGGGGGTGCGCGCTCACGACACCGGGTCACCTGGAGGGCGATCAAGATAATCAACGACGTTGACGAGTTCCGGCCGTCCCCGTGGAGTTCGGATCGGCTATCGATGGGGCTCAGTTACCGCCGCGTGTACCGCCGCCTGCGGCGCCCAGGACAGCGGTTGGCCCGGTGGTCGGCGTGCCGGTCGGTCCGGGGCCGTCGGTCGGTCCGGGGCCGTCGGTCGGGGATGGCCCGTTTCCACCGCCGGTGGGCTGGTCGGTGACGGCGGGTGCACCGGTGAGGACAACCTCGTTCGGGTCGTCGCGGAGCGCCTTCTCATGGACGCGGAGCACCGCCCGGCTGGTGCGGGTGCCGGGGATGCCGGTAAAGGCGACGTCGATGGTGCAGGAGGCCGTGGGTTTCACGATGACGTGCGCACACCCGTTGTGGGTGATTCTGAAGGTCCTGGCATCGTTGTCGCTGAAGTCGACACTGGTGATGGCGACCGGTACTTTGCCAACGCCGGTGACCACGATCGGCTCGCAGGGGCCTGGGCAGGTGACGCTGGCGGTGACGATCGGGCGTCTCGCGATCGTGGTGGGTGGGGGCGTGGTGGGTGGGGGCGTGGTGGGGTCCGACGTGGGGGTGGTGGTGTCCGGCGTGGGCGTCGGATCGGGTGGATCAGGTGGGGCGAGGGTCGGCACGCTGCCGTGGAGTCCCGGCCACTTCTCGGCGAGCGCGGTGGCGCCTCCGCAGGTGGCGATCCAGGCGAACAGGGCGATCAGCACCACGGTCCCGGGCCGGTGGCCACGTTCGGTGATCAGCGCGGTGATGCCGGCGCCGACGGCCACCGCGGTCAGGTGCACAGGCTGGCCGTTGAACGGAGTGGTCACGATCGCCGCGACTATCGCCCCCACGATCGACCAGGCGATCTTGCCAACGGTCGCACCGAACTCCGCCAGCTCGCCGCGGCGGCCGGTGGGTGCTCCCGTGGTCATCGGCCACGCCGGTCGGACCCGGCCGAGCCGAGGGGGGTGGACGCCGTCCCTGTCATGGCATGAACCTCCGTTCACGATGTGTGCCAGGAGAATCCGCTGACCGGTGCGGCGCCGCATCCGTGCCAGCACGGTTGCGCGATCGTGGAAGGTGGGGCGGTGTCGCGCGGTCAGGGGTGGGCGCGCAGGTGGGCGAGGACAGCGAGAACCCGGCGGTGATCGTCGGGTGCCTGCGCGAGACCAAGCTTGGTGAAGATCGTGCTGATGTGGCTCTCCACCGTCCGCCTCCCCAGGTTCAGCTGGTTGCCGATCGCCTGGTTGGATCGGCCCTCGGCCATCAGCGCGAGCACCGCGCGCTCCTGCCGGGCAAGATCGGGCAGGCCGCCCTGGCGGTCCCGGTGGGCGATCATCAGATCGACGACCGCCGGGTCGATGACATTGCGTCCCGTGGCGATCTGGCGCACCGCGTCGACGAAGGCCTCGCCACCGGTGACCCGGTCCTTGTGCAGGTAGCCGACACCACACGCGCCGGAAGGGAACAGAACGTCGAGATAGTGCGACTCCAGATGCTGGGACAGCAGCAGAATCCCGACCTCGGGGTGGCGGGCGCGCAGCTCCACCGCTGCCCGCAGTCCGGCGAGGCGATCCGTCGGCGACATCCGAATGTCGACGATCGCCACGTCCGGGAGCATGGCCGACACCGCGTCACGCAACCGGGCGGCATCGCTCACCTGGGCCACGACCCGCAGGCCGTGCGACTCCAGCAGCACCCCGATGGCCTGGCGGAACAGGGCCGCGTCGTCGGCCAGCACCACTGTCGTGGCCCGTGCGACGTGCTGGGCGTCAGGCTCAGGCATCGGGGATCGTTGCCCGCACCAGGGTGCCGCTGCGGGGACGGCTGGTCACGACAAGCTGACCGCCCAGGGCGCCTACGCGATCGTGCAGGCCGCGCAGGCCCGTGCCGAGGCTGGCGTCCGCGCCGCCGACCCCGTCATCGGTCACCTCGACGATCAGGAGCCGCGGGCCGGGCCGATACGTGATCGCGACGGTGGCGGTTCGGGCCGCCGCGTGTTTGACGACGTTGGTGAGGGCTTCGGCGATCACGAAGTAGGCCGCGGCCTCGATGTCCTCGGCGAGCCGGGGCAGTTCCAGGCAGCTGACCGCCAGGCCGCCCGGTCCGCCGTTCGGTGTGCCGTGTGTCGCCCGGCGGGAGACGGCGGCAGGTGCCGATCTGGGGGATGGGACCCCGTCGCGGTGGTCCACCCCTACCTCGAGGGTGACCCTCAGCGGTGTGCGTTCGAGCAGGGCCCGTACGGCGGGGACGAGCCCGGCATCGCCGAGCAGCACCGGATGGATACGCCGGGCAAGGTCGCGCAGGGCGCCGAGAACCTCGTCGAGCTGGTCGGCGCTGCGCTGGAGCAGGGCCGCGACCTCGGGAGGCAACGGCTCGCCGAGCTGGCGATGTCCCTCGCGCAACGTCCACAGCGCCATGACCAGATGGTGCTGGGCGCCGTCGTGCAGATCCCGTTCCCATCGACGTCGCTCGCTGTCGGTCGTGGCCACAGCCCGCCGACGCACATCACGGACCACCGCGGTCAGCTGCTGGTGAGCCAGGGTGAGTCGCAGAGCCTCGGCGACCGCGTCGAGCAGACGCGGTTCCTCGGACAGCGCCGCGTCACACACCAGGACCGCGATCGGCTGCTCCCCGTGGTGAATGAGCCGGTGTGCCCGGGACGGATCGGTCAGCGGGAGGACCACCCTGCGTCCCGCGGTATCCACGTAGCGGCCCGGGTCGGCCTGCCAGAGAGCCACCTGCAGGGTCGGATCGCCCAACGTGTTGGCGAGCACGCCGCCGAGGTCGCCGGCACAGGCCGGATCGGCCATGCGCGCCAGCAGCTCGCCGACCGCGCCGTGGCGCAGCCGCAGTCGCAACAGGCCGCTGAGAAATCCCGCTGGTAGCAACGCGAACGCAGCCCAGTACACCGCCTGCAACGCGAGCGGTGTCTTCGCGTAGGCGTCGAAGAGCCCACTGACCAGTGTCGACGCGCCGCCGACCAGGCCGGTGACAAACACCGGGGTCAGCAGCCGACGGGTTGGCGGCCCCGCGTCGCGCCACTGCCGGGCCAGCAGGACACACACCGCCACTGCGACGGCGGCGCCGACCCGTTGCACCGCCTGGTCGAGGACGATCGCCACCGTGGGCAGGTCCGCCACCAGGAGCAGGTTCGCGTGTACGGCCTCCCCCAGGGTCGGCCCGGTGAACAGAGCCTCGATGCCGGTCAGCCCGAACGCGGCGCCGTAGCCGACACCGGCGACCCAGCGCCGCTCCCACGTCCGCAGCCGCCCGCTCGGAAAGGCAAGGACCAGATGAACGAGGATGCCACCCGATGCCCGCGGCAGCAGATATCCCAGCGTGCACACCACAGGTGTATGGGAAAACCGCAGATCCTCTCCGAAGAACCCGACGCCAACGAGCGTCATGAGGAGACCGGTCCGGTTTTCCGGCCGCCGAAGATGGCCTACCACCCCGGCGACCAGGAACAACAGCCCACCGGCCGCACCAAGCGCCACATCAAGTGGATGATGTGAGCCATCGGCGACTTTGCCGGTCAGGCCCACCGTGCCGAAGAGCGCCCCCACCAGCACGAACACAAACACCGCGCCGGTTGTTGCCCATGCTGTGGGGGCCGGCTCACCGGCCCCCGTGTACACCCTCACTCCAGCCCCCGCCCAGAGTTATCCCGGGCGTCGGACTCCCGGAAGTCGAAAACATGTTATCGACTTTCGAGCCTGGATCCGCGTGGATGGTTCGTCGCGGCCAGAAAGGATCTGCTGGCCGCAGAGTCATTCTTGTCGGCGAGCAGCCTTCCGGGTGCGGAGAACGAACGCTCGGATCATGGGGAACCCGCCCTTCCGGTGGCAGGGTGCACGACCTGCCTGGCGCACAGGGGCGGGCAGGGAGGGCTCCTCGATGCGATGGGTACCGAACCGGTACGGTTGCCTTAAGCGAACGAGTTGTTCGTCTTCGGTCTACGAGATGCGTCCCGGCAGCGGTCCGTCCGCACAGCGTCGCGGGTGGTCGTGCGCTGCGGGCGGCGAGCGGGGCGAAGGGGCGGCGATGGCTGACGGTGGTGTGGGTGCCGGTGGACGGATGGCGTGGATTCGTCCACGCGCGGGGGAGCGGAAACCAGTGGATCTGAAGACCGACCAGCCGCACACGGCGCGGATGTACGACTACTTCCTCGGCGGTAAGGACAACTTCCCCGCCGACCGGGAGGCCGGCCAGCGAGCGATGGCCGGTGCCCCCGACATCGCCCGGGCGATCCGGGCGAACCGGGCGTTCCTGGTCCGCGCCGCGCGCTACCTGGCCGCCGAGGCCGGTATCCGCCAGTTCCTCGACATCGGCACCGGCATCCCGACCTCGCCGAACCTGCACGAGGTCGCCCAGGCCATCACGCCGGACGCCCGGGTCGTCTACGTCGACAACGATCCGCTGGTCCTCGCCCACGCCCGGGCGCTGCTGACCAGCACCCCCGCCGGGCGCACCGCCTACCTGGACGCCGACCTGCGCGACATCGACGCGATCCTGGCCGCCCCCGAACTTCGGGACACCCTCGACCTGTCCCAGCCGGTGGCCCTGTCGGTGCTGGCGATCCTGCACTTCCTGCCCGACACCGAGACCGGCGAACCGTTCACCCTCGTGCGCCGGCTGCTGGACGCCCTGCCCGCGGGCAGCTGTCTCGTCGTCAGCCACGGCACCCCCGACTTCGCCCCGGCCATCAGCGAGCAGGGGGCCGCGGCCTACCGGGCCGGTGGCATCGCCGTGCAGCTGCGCCGCCGGGACGAGTTCGCCCGCTTCTTCGACGGCCTCGAGCTGGTCGATCCCGGCATCGTCCCCGTCCACCGCTGGCGCCCCGACACCGCACCCGCGGGCGCCGCGGGTGCCACTGTCGTCCCCGGTAGGACGACGACAGTGGCGGGCACCGGTGTCGACGAGGACGGCCTCACCGAGGCGGAGATCGACGACTTCCTCGCCGACGACCCCTCGGGTATCGCCACCGCCGGTCTGGCGGACAGCCAGGTCAACATGTACGGCGCTGTCGGCCGCTTTCGCTGACCGGCCGCGTCAGCCGGCGCGGTCCCCGGCCGGGCGGCGGTGAACGGTCGTGGCCGGGAGCTCGGACCGCGCCGGTGACCGCGCGGGCGATCACTCGGAGAAGGCTCCGGGAACACCCACGCGGCAACGCCCGCGCGGCTCAGTCGACGTCGGCGATGATGGCGCGCAGAGCGGCGACGTGGGCGCGCAGGGCTTCGTGGCCTGGGCGGGTCAGGGCTATCCAGGTGGTGCGACGGTCCTGGTGGGTGCCCTTGCGGCTGCGGGCGTAGCCGGCCTGGGTCAGCGCCGTGACCTGCTTGGACAGGACGGAGTCGCTGACACCCAGAGCCTCGCGCAGCGTCACGAACTCCAGCTCGGACACGGCGGCGAGCAGGCTCGCGAGCCGTAGCCGCACCGGGGCGTTCAGCAGCGCGTCCAGACCCATGTCGGATGCCGCGTGGGGCGTGGATGGCGTGGACATTCAGCCGGCCAGCAGCAGCAGGCCCAGCCCGGCGGCGGCGAGCAGGACCAGGGCGGCGGCCGCGGCCGTCCACGGCGCGGTGAGCTGGGTGTGGCCCTGCGGGTCGCCGCGGTAACGACGGATCCACAGTGCCCCACTCGCCGCATAACCGGCCCCGCCGGCCGCGGCGCAGAGCACGGCGAGCCACCACCGGTCGGCGAATCCGGCCCACGCCGCGCCGGCCAGACCGCCGCCGTAGGCCAGGGTCGACCACGTGGTGCAGCCGAGCATCACCTGATGGGCGAGCCCCGCGACCCACGCGCCGTTCACCCGCCGGAACCGCACCAGCTGCACGGCCGCGACCAGCACGAACAGCGCGGCTCCCAGCAGGGCGACGCTCTGGGCCACCCCGTCGTTGACCACGACCACGATCGCCGCGGTCAGGATCTGCACCGCGATCGCCGCCGCGAGGCTCGGCAGGAACCCGCGGGGGAGCCGCAGCCCCGCCACGAGATCCGCCTGCGAACGCTCGGCCGCCAGCAGTGCCGCGGCCGCGTCGTCGGGACTGGGAACATGCGAACTTTCCATAGTGGAAAGTATGGCCCAACTTTCCAGGATGGCAAGTTCCCTGGTGAGAGCCGGCGCCGTCGACTGGCTATCAAGATAATCAACGGTGTTGACGGCATCCCGCGCAGCTAATGCTCATAAAATGATCTGACGGATGTAGATCGCGAACGAGCCGGTACGTCTCATGGGAGGCTGCCCCCATGACGGACACGACCGGCTTCGGCGGCGGGCATCCGCGGCACGGCCAGCTCGGTTACCTGCAGCTACCAGCGGTCGAGGTGGCGGCGTCCGCGGCCTTCTACGGCGCGGTGTTCGGCTGGACGACCGAGACCGGCCAGGACGGGTTCACCGCACCGGGCCTCATCGGCCAGTGGACGACGCGGCGGACGCCGTCCACGGACGCCGGCGCGCTGCTGTGGCTCTGCGTCGACGACCTGTATCGGACGTTGCACCAGGTCACAGCACGCGGGGGAGTGGTCCGCACCGCGCCGTACCTGGACGGGGGCGAGCGGTGGCTGGCGGAGGTCGACGATCCGGCGGGTAACCGGATCGGGCTGGTCGCACCCGCACGGGTGACACAGCCGCAGACGCTGATCGCGGTGCGTGACGTCGAGGCGGCCAGCCGGTGGTATCAGGAGCTGCTTGGCCTGGTCAGCGACCATGGCGGGCCGCACTACGAGCGGCTGCTCGCCGACGGCACCCTCGTCCTGCAACTGCACCGGGACGAGACCGAACACGACCACGGCCGCATCCGCGACGCCACACAGCCGGTCGGCAACGGCATGCTCCTCTGGTTCGGCGAGACGTCCGACTTCGACGGTGTCGTCACCCGCGCGGCCGCGCTCGGCGCCGAGGTGGTCCGCGGCCCCGTGCGCAATCCGCCGCCGGGGGAGGGCAACGGCCCCGCCCACCGCGAGCTGTGGCTGCGCGACCCCGACGGCTACACCGTCGTCATCGCCAGCCCCGACGGCGAAGCCCACGAACCCGCCGCCCCGTCCGACCACTGACCTCTCACGTCCCGCCACCCCGTCCGACCACGGGATTCTCACGGGTGACGCCGTGCGCGCCGACCGACCGGCCGGGTGATCTATCCTCCTCATCCAACCCCTGCTCCGCGCCCGGCTCATTTCCACCGAGACAGCCAGTGCGATCAGCGGCGCGTTGGACCTGCTCGCCGCGCTCCGATCGTGGTGCATGGTGATCTACCCATCGGGGTCGGCCTCGATGATCCGCTCGCTCTCGAACCCGCCCTCACCGGCTACGCCCGCGTCTCCACTGCCGGCCAGAGCCTCGACCGCCAGATAACTCCGGGGGAGGGCCTGTCCTGGTACCCCGCCGGGGAAACCGGCCGAGACCCGGGCCGGGGCGGCCACCCCAACCGCTTCGAGGAGCCGGCGTCGTGCGGTGGGCTCGTCGACGCCGTGCAGATCCCGGTAGCCGATCGTGCCCAGCACCGCCGGGATCGCACAGTCCGCGACCCGCAGCGGGGTCAGTTTCCGCCCGGCCAGCGCCCCGGACCATTCCTGGGTGCACCAGTGCGACACGAAATACGCCGGCGAGCAGACCGCGACCGTCCGCGCCGCAGCCTCCATCTGCTCACTGATCCACACCACGAAGTTCTCCCCCGCCGGGGAGTCCCACGCCTGGATCCGCACCACCTGACCCGCGGCTTCCAACACCTCGGCGACCCACGTCGCCCACCCCTCATCCGCCCCCGTATACGACACGAAGACATCCACCCCACCCACCGCCGGTCGTGGTGCGGTGTGGCCGGCCGTCCGATCCCCCGCGCTCATAACCACCCACCCTGCCACCACCACCGCCACGAAACGTCACAACCCCGCCGCACAGCGAACAGACCCAGGCCGCCACCCCGCACACCCCTTCCACGCCGACACAGACCGGCAGGAGCAGGAACAGGCGGGGGCGGTCACACCGTCGGAACCCGCCGGTGTCTCGCGGCTGCGGACCCCGCAACAGCACACCCACCTGGCATCCACCAGCCCGGCCCCTGACGCGGGGTGCGGGAGCCGCCGGACAGTCCGCGGCCGCTGCCGCTACGGTGCCGGTATGTGGTGGCAGCGGCAGCGTCCCGGGGCGCCGCTGGACTCGGAGGTGGTGGCCCGTCTGGTGGCGGATCCGCGTGCCGTGCGGCGTGCCGCACGGCACGGCAACACCCCCAAGGCGGTCGCCCGGCGATACGGTGCCGCCGCGATCGCCCAGCGGGTGCTGCAGGCCACCGGTGATATCTGGATCGCTCCGGACGGGGCGCCGACCCCGACCGCGGCCGACGTTCTGGACGCGCTCGCCGGCCAGGCCCTCGTCCACCTCGTCGCCCTGCGCGCCGAGGTGGATGCCGAGGCCCGCCGCGCACCCCTGGCGGAGATGGCCGACATGTCCGCGGCCCTGGACGCGCTCTTGGCCGAGCACACCACACTGGAGGCCATCCAGGCCGGTCTGCTCGCGGTCGCCGTGCGCCTGGGCATCAGCCGGGAGACGCTGGCGGAGACTGGGACGATCACCGACGAGGTGATATGTGCCGTCGGAGATCGATGCTGGGCTGTCCGCCTGGCTGGCGCGGCTTAGGAACCAACCGCTGGTATCGATCGTCGAAAGTTCTGTCAGTTCCAGTGATGTCGCCTGTCCAACGTTGCCGGGTAGATCAGGCGCCCACCTCGAGCGTCAGGGGCGCTTTCCTCGAGCCGCATGGCCGTCTCGGGAAAAGCGGACCCGGGGTGGTGCGCGTGTCGTCGTGCGGGACACGTTTCCGCGCCACGCCTCCTCCCGGCTCGTTGGAGGAGAACCATGGCATCAACAACCTGGAACTGGCGGAGTGTTGGTCTTACCGAGGAGCAGGAACGACTGATCCGCGTCATCATCTGGATCATCGTGGTGATCGTGCCTATCGCGGTCCCGCCCCTGTACCAGATGTAGGCCGACGCCGGCGCCGCCGTCATCCCCCGAGGCGGCGGCGCTGCCTCTGCGTCACCAGGTGCTGGCGACGCAGACACCTAGTACTGATCAACGGGCACGCCGCACGCGCCTCACGCGGACCCGGCTCGTCGGGGGTCGAGAGGATTGCGTGCAGCGGCTGGCGCTAGCGGTGATCTAGGTCTTCGGTGATCGGTCTGCTGGTCGGCGGATCACCGGATGGCCTGGTGGGATGATCGTGGTGTGTTGGTGCGTCCGGCTGGTGTCGGTGATGTGGAACAGGTCGCCGAGGTGCATGTGTTGTCCTGGCAGGTCGGCTACCGGGGACTGTTGTCGCAGTCGCTGCTCGACGGGCTGCGTGCGGTGCAGCGGGTGCCGCGGTGGACGGCGGTCGTGGGGCAGGCGGCGTGGCCGGGCCGAGGTGTTCTGGTCGCCGACGACGGCGGTGAGGTGGTCGGTTTCGCGTCCCTGTATCCCAGCGCCGACCTTGATCAGGATTCGAGTGGGGTGGGTGAGGTCGGCTCGTTCTACGTGCTTCCGGCCGCGTGGGGGCGGGGTGTGGGAGGTCAGCTGATGGCGGCGGCGCTGCGCACGTTCGGCGCGGCCGGTTTCACCTCGGCGACGTTGTGGGTCCTGGACACCAACACCCGCGCGATCGGGTTCTACGCCCATCGGGGCTGGGAGCCCGACGGCGCGGTCCGCGACGACGCCGTAGGCGGGATCACGGTGCGCGACCTGCGGTACCAGCGGACGCTCACAGGCTGAGATATTCGCGGATCTTGCCGCGTACGTGGGGCGGGGGTCACCGAGGCGCAGGTCGAGGGTGGGGAACTGCTCGGCGATCTGCAGGGCGCTCAGGGGTGCGGTGAGGGGAGCGTCGGTGTAGCCGCGGTCGTCGTCGTACCAGCGGCCGGTCGGGTCGACGGCGCGGATGCGGGTGACGGTGCCGTCGACGACGTAGACGAAGCCTTTGACGTGGGGGCGGCGGGTGGGGGCGATGGGCCACCATTTGCGGTCGGCGTCGAGCTGGACTTTTTCGTTCTGGCCGGTTTCGCCGTAGCGGCGGTTGGTGTCCGCTTCGATCTTGCCGGGGCGGGTGTTGCGGTAGACGACGAGCACACAGTCGCGGCCGTCTTTGTGGGCGGCGAGGTGGCGGTACATCGTCGAGCGGCGCACGGCGAAGGTCTGGGCGATGTCGTCGACGGTGTGCTCGCCGGTGTCGTACATGTGCTGGGCCTGGTCGAGCTGACGCTGGCTGAGTTTGGGTCGCCGCCCGCCGACGCGGGCGCGGGCGGAGACGAGGCCTTCGAGGGTGCCCTCGACGATGGCTTCGCGGTCGAACTCGGCGAGCGCGGCCATCATCCGAAAGAACAGCCGGTCGATCGGGGTGGCGGTGTCGATGCCCTGCTCGAGCACGACGAAGTCCACCTGGTGGGTGTCGAACCAGGCGGACAGGTCCAGCAGGTGCTGATGGTTACGCCCGATGCGCCGTAGCCGGGTGACCACGACCTGGTCGCCCGGCGCCAAGCGCTCGAGGAGTGCGTCGAGGGCGGGTCGGGAGGCGAGCTTGCCGGAGATCTTCTCGATGACCTGCCCGTCCCAATGCCCGAACCATTCGCCGCCCTCCTGCTGGACGCCGAGGCCAACCGGGACAACATGACCACCGCCACGAACCCGGATAGCCGCTGGCTGTTCCCCGCCCGCCGCGCCGGCCAGCCACTGCACCTCAGAAGCCTGCTTGACCAGATCCGCGCCCTCGGGATCCCGGCCCAAACCGCCCGCACCGCCACGCTGCGCCAGCTCGTCCTGCAGGTTCCCGCCCCGGTCGTCGCCCAGGCCCTCGGCTACCACCCGACCACCACCAATGGCACCACGCCGACGCCGGCGGAACCTGGGCTCACTACACCCCCGGCGAGCACAGCCGATGACCGGGCGATTCCTCGCTACCGTCACGTCACATGATCGACGATCCTGCTTCGGAACCTTCCCGCAGCCGCGTCGTGAGCTCGCTCGCCGACCTGCTGCTGGGCGCATGCCCGGACCGGGTACTGCGCGTCGCGATCGACGGCCCCGACGCAGCCGGCAAGACGACACTGGCGGATGAGCTCGCTGGCACGCTGACCGACCGAGGCCGACCCGTCATCCGCGCCAGCGTCGACGGCTTCCACCAGCCCCAGACCACGCGTCGCCGCCGAGGGTCGCTGTCCCCCGAGGGCTACTTCCTCGACGCGTTCGACTACACCGCCATACGACGCCTTCTCCTGGACCCGCTGAGCCTGGCCGGTGACCGGCGCTACCGCACGGCCGCGTTCGACCATCTCAACGACTCCCCGCTCGACAGCCCCGTCCGCGAAGCACCGAGCGACGCGGTCCTCATCGTCGACGGCGTCTTCCTCCTCCGCGACGAGCTACGCGGCTACTGGGACCTCACCGTGTTCCTCCAGATCAGCCCCGCCGAGTCGCTACGCCGCGCACTGCAGCGTGACGTCGCCCTGTTCGGCTCGCCCGCCGCCGTCCGCGAACGCTACAAGGCGCGTTATCTGCCCGGCCAACAGCTCTACCAGGCCTCCGCCGCACCTCGAGACCACGCCCACGTGCTGATCGACCACGAACTACCCGAGGCACCCCACGTCCTGCGCTGGCCCGGGTGACGAGCTCCCAGCCGCCGGGAAACCTCCAGCACCCAGGTCAACCGACACATGGAGTGACACCCAGACATGAGGAGTACGCCGAATACGCGCCAGTCGAACACGCGACTCTGCCAGTCTCGCCCCCCAGTTACCCGGTGCGCTCGGCCGTGACCGCCAGGGTCACGTAGGGCATCGTGATGCTGCCGCCAAACACGTCGAACGCGGCGCCGAGACCGGCCAGCAGCTGGTTCAGCTGGGCTGTCGGGAGCTGGTGGTGGCCGCCGTGCGTGGGTACCTGGTCAAGCCAGTCGTCCCGGGAGTACGTCCGTTCCCAGCCGAACCGCCATTGTTCGGCGTCGCCGAAATCGCCGGCGGCTCGCATCCCGTCGACGGCCCTGGCGGCCAGCGAGGCATCCGCGTCGAGGGTGGGGGCCGCCCATGGGCTGAACGGCAGGTCGGGCGCGACGTGCCGGTAGACCGAGGCAAAGGCTTCGGCTATCTCGAGCGGGGGCGCGAAGGCGTTCCAGAACACGGTCAGTCGACCGCCCGGGCACAGTGCGCGTGCCGCGTTCGCCGCTCCCTTCGCCGGATCCACCCAGTGCCAGGACTGGCCGGAGACCACGGCGTCGAACGCCCGGCCCGCCGGCTCCCAGTCCTCGAACGCCGCGACCTCCACCTCCAGCCCGCCCCGTCTCGCGAACTCGGCCATCCGTGCATCCACCTCGACTCCCAGCACCTGGCAGCCCGCCGCGCGCAACAGGCGGGCCACGATGCCCGTGCCACAGCCGACGTCGACCACCCGCGGCCCGGGACTGGCCGCCACCACTCGCGCGATCAACGCTTCCGGGTAGCTCGGCCGCGTCCGGTCATAACGCGCGGCGTCGACGCCGAACGATTGCGCCACCCGCCGCGCACGATGCGGCTCGTTCGCGTGGCCCACGCCGGTCTGCGCGTCTACCAGGTCAGGCTCTCGCTTCAGCTCCGCCATGCGTCAACCCTAGGTTGACGGCAGGTCGGCGTCAACCTAGGATTGACGCCAACCTGCCGGTTCGACCCTCGGGCGTTACGAGCAGCCCGCGCGGTCGCCGGGCGAGCCATGGGATACGCGACACTCGACCGAGCATGATCCTCGATAAGCGGTCGGGCGGTCCGCACACCCAGCTCGCAATCAACGGCCAGTCAGCGGCGGGCCTTCAGGCGCCTCCGGCGACCACGGCAAGATACGACTGGCTCCGCCGGCCGTCACGTAGGAGCGTCGATCGCCCTTACGGCCAGTAACGATCATCGGTATCGATCTGGCGAATTCAGGTCACTCAAACACGCGACTCTGCCAGTCTCGACCCCGGTGATGGACGGCTCCGCACCACGGAAGGTGGCGCGTTCCACTGGGTCGGGTACCGAGCAGCCGCTGGCCGCCGGCGCTGCTCGACATCGGGATGATGGTCCGGGCATCCGTGATGGCGATGGCCAGCCCCTTGTACGTCGTCGCGGTGACCTGATCGGTGGCAACGAACTGGAGCCGACGTCCTGCTGGCGTGCCAGTCAGCCGCCGGCCTGGCGGACGCTCACGTACAGGTCGGCGCCGGTCCGGTTGGTGACGATCAGACGGTGGACGTGTGGGCTCATCTGGCCCGGGGGTAACTCGTAGGGGTCGCGGTCAGCCACGGTGCTCCTCGTCCAGCGCGCGGATCTCAGCCGTCCATGCGGAGATTCGGGCGAGCAGGGTGGCGCGGTCGTGGGCGTTGACGGCGTCCTTCGCGTCCCGCAGTTCGATGACCCTGGTCCACCAGCGCTGACGCTCGTCCTCGGTGGCGGCGCTCCGCGAGAGCTGCACGTAATGGGCCGACAGGTGGGTGGCGGTCTCGGTGGCCATGTCGTAGACCACGGAGGTGGGCACGTCGTCGGGGATGGTGGGGGTCGGGCTGTCCTCGGCCATGGAGTTCCTCTCGCCTTGTGCGTCAGAGAACATCGTTGACGTTCTTTCACCCGAGGGTGTCTTCGTCCAAGGCGGTTCGATCACCTGGCCGTCGCGGTGAGAAGTTAACGGCCCCGCTCCCCGAAGGCCGCCCCGGCTCTCGGAGGTTTCCATGCCCGAGGGTGGCAGTGCAGTCCACGAACCCGGCGCTATCCCGTCGGATGTCCCGAACCCCAGGCGGCGTGGTCTCGGCGGGAACCCGGCACCGAGTAGCTGCTGGTCGTGGTGCTGGCGGTCCGGGCACACAACCCGGCGTCAACCTGGCGGGAACCCGGCAACACCGCCGACCGCTGGCTGCCACCATCAGATCCGGGCAGCGTTATCCCGCCCGTATGAGCTCGCCCCCAGGAGAGCGCCGCATGAGCGACCTTGACCCCGCACGCCTCGGCCGTCTGCTGGCCCGCGCCTACCGGCCGGGGATCGCTTTGCCCACCGACCTGCTCGACCAGCCCGAGCTGCTGGACCTGCTCGCCCCGGGGCGCCCCCACGGCGACGGGGAGCATCCGGTGTACCGGGCGCAGCGGGCACATCGGCTCATCGTGTCCGCTGTCGCCTCGCTGCGTTCCCCGCACTGCGACGTGCTGCGGGCGCTGCTCGACCTCGAGGCGCCACCCGCCGGCCGCCGGATCACGCTGAACCTCACCGAACGCCGAGAACGCGCCGGAACCTACTTCAACGTCGCTGGTGACACCTTCCGGCGTCACCACGAACCCCGCCACACCCAGGCCCTGGCCGCGGAGATCTACAGCCGGCTCAAAGCCGCCGCCGACACCGCGCGACCCGCGCCGCCGGCGGCGCGGGAAGGCGGAGACGAGCTGACGATCCCCACACGAGAAGGGGTACCGCGGTCCGCACCGCCCGCCGCGTCCACCTTCACACCCCGGCCGTATGCCTGACCCCGCGGTGATGGACGGCTTCGCACCACGGAAGGTGGCGCGTCCCTCTGGGTGGGGTTCGGTGGGGTGCTACGCGCGGGTGACGGGCTGCTGGATCTCGGTGATCCAGGAAGCGGGGTCGGTGGGGGAGAAGGCGAGGGTGATCTCGCGGCCGGGGCCGGCGTCGCGGTAGCCGGCGTTCTCGATCCAGACGGCGAGGGCCTGGTAGGTGGGCAGGCAGTCGTCCATCGAACCCTCGTGGATGACGGTGGCCGCCTGCTCGACGGCGGGGAGATCCACGATCGTGACGCCGTCCGGCAGCGAGACGGCGGGCGAGGGCGAGGACGAGGACGCAACGGGGAAGGGGGGCGTGGTGGGGGAGGGGGCGTTGACCGGCAGGGCGGCGTGGACCTCCACGTGCTCGTCGTCGCCGGCCTCGACGTAGTAGGCGATCGCGGGGCCGGTGGGCTCCAGGGACGCCCGGGTCAGGGCGCTGGTGAGCCGGTCGTACAGGCCGCGGACGACCGGGCCGATCGACTGGGGCTCCATGCCGCGGGCGGTGCCGGTCAGTTCGGCGACCCGCGCGGCGGGAAGGGCCTTGATGGTGACATCGATGGTGGTCATGGTTCCCTCGCTCTCGATGGTTCGCAGACGTGCCCGTAGCTGGTCCAGGCGGGTGGTGTCGGCGGCGATCCGGGCGTGCAGTTCGGCCTCGCGTAGGCGCAGCATGCCGCGCATCTGCTCGGCGCTGACCTGCTCGTCCAAGAGCTGCGCCACCTCCGCCAGGGCGAACCCGAGCCCGCGGAGCGCGACGATGCGGTGCAGTCGGGCGAGCTGGGCGGCGGTGTAGGAGCGGTAGCCGGTGGCCTGGTCCACCCGGGCGGGGCGCAGCAGGCCGATCGCGTCGTAGTGGCGCAGCATGCGTACTGACACCCTGCCGTGGCGGGCGACATCTCCGATGCTCAACATGGTTCCACCGGTCTATGACCTCACACGGTGTCAGGGTCAAGCGTCCGTCCCCGTACCGCGGTCACGCCGCGTCGGTCTCGCCCCGCTTCCACCAGCAAGATAATCAACGGTGTTGACGACGTCCCGGCCAACCCGAAAACGATCAAGAACAAATAAGAACAACACGGAACAACCCCCTGCCCTCCAAGGGCTTGGTCTGGGCTGGTCGGGGGAGATCACTGCGTCTCTCGGTGGCCGGCGCGACACGATGGGTACCGCGGAGCGGGGACGCAGGGGCGCGGCCGCACGGTAGGGAGAGGTGTCGACGGGGTGCGTCGTCGGGGTGTCGGGTGGGTGATTCGTTGGCTCGGAACCTGCTGGTGGGGGCTTTGGATGGGGGGTGAGCCGGGAAGAGGATCGATCAGTCGGGGATGCCGTGAACGGGGCACGGCGGTACGGTGCGGTCGTCGTGGGCGATATCGGCTATAGCGGGTCCGTGAACAGGGTCGTCGCACCATCGGACGTCGGGACAGGGACGTCGGTGGACGGGCGGTGGAGAGGTGGGCGGATGGGCGACGGGCGGCTGGAGATTGATCGGGTGTCCAAGCGCTACGGCGAGGTCGTGGCGTTGGACGCGATGTCGTTCGAGGTGCGGGCCGGTGAGCTGTTCGGGTTCGTGGGCAGCAACGGGGCGGGCAAGACGACGACGATGCGGATCATTCTCGGGGTGCTCGCCGCGGACGCCGGTGAGGTGCGCTACGACGGGACGCGGCTGGATCTGGCCGTCCGGCGACGGATCGGGTACATGCCGGAGGAACGCGGGCTGTATCCGCGGATGAAGGTCGCCGAGCAGCTGGGGTACCTGGCGCAGCTGCACGGGCTTGGTCCGGCGGCGGCGCGTCGGGCGGTCGAACGGTGGACGGAGCGGCTGGGGGTCGCGCAGCGCCGTGACGACGAGGTGCAGAAGCTGAGCCTGGGTAACCAGCAGCGGGTGCAGCTCGCGGCGGCGTTGGTGCACGACCCGGTGGTGCTGGTCCTCGACGAGCCGTTCTCCGGGTTGGACCCGGTCGCGGTGGACGTGATGAGCGAGGTGCTCACCGAGCGGCGCGCGGCGGGGGTGCCGGTGGTGTTCTCCAGTCATCAGCTGGAGTTGGTGGAGCGGCTGTGTGACCGGGTGGGGATCGTGCGGTCCGGGCGGATGGTCGCCTGCGACACGGTGGACGCGCTGCGTTCGGCCGGCCCGGTCAGTCTCGTCGTGGACGTCCCTGGTGCGCCCCGGGGCTGGGCGGATGGTCTGGCGGGGGTGCTGGGGTGGTCGTCCGAGGGGGCGTCGACGGTGGTCGAGCTCGCGGCGGACGCCGACGATCAGGTGATCCTGCGGGCGGCGTTGGCGCTGGGTCCGGTGCGGGAGTTCCGTCGGCGCCGTCCGTCGCTGGCCGAACTGTTCCGCCAGGTCGTCGCCGACCCGGCCGCGCCCAGCCCGGACGCTCCCGTCGGCGTCAGCGACGAGGCCGACGGGAGCCCTGTGACCGTGGGCCCCACCGGGCGCGCCGTCTCCATTCCCGTGCCGTCGTCGTCGGTGGATGCCGTCCAGTCGCAGGAGCCAGGACAGGCGGGAGGGCAGGCGCGGGTGGGCGCACCTGAGCGGCCGGAGAGGTCCGAGCCACCGGACGGGTCCGAACGGTCGGTGTCCGGATCGTCGACGGCTTCGGCGCCGTCGGCGGGACCTGCGGGACCTGCGGGACCGGAGGGGGCGGCGTGAGCGGCATGGGCGGCGGTGGCGGTGTGGGTGAGCGTGGCGTGGTCGGCGAGCGGGAACTGGAGGCGGCGCCGGCGCTGGAGGGGGTGGGGTCGGCTCGGGTGCTGCGGCTGGTGGCGATGCGGGAGATCACGCTGCGGCTGCGGAACCGGGCGTTTCAGGTGATCACGGGGTTGTTCGTGGTGGCGATCGCCGCGACGGTGCTGATCCTCAACGCGGTGGACGGGTCGCCCCCGACGCGGACGGTGGCGCTGACGGCGGCCGACGGGCGGCAGGCCGCCTCGATCGTGGCGGCGGGGCGTTCGCTGGGCGAGAAGGTCCAGGTGCGCACGGTGGCGGACGCGGCGGCGGGGAGTCGGGCCGTCCTGGATGGGGATGTGGATGCGTTCGCGCAGGTCACCGCGTCCGGGAGTTATCGGGTGGCGGTGAAGGACGAGCTGGGCGACGCGCTCGGGTCGGTGTTGACGGTGGCGGCGCGGCAGACGGCGCTGGAGGGGCAGATCGCGTCGCTGGGTGGGGATCCGGCGACGGTGGGGCGGGCGGTCCAGACGGCGGGGGTGGCGGTGACGGCGCTGCGTTCGGATGAGGACCGGTCGGGGTCACGGTTGTTGCTGGGGATGCTCGCGGGCGGGCTGATCTACGTCTCGCTGATCACTTTCGGGCCGCAGGTCTCGCAGGGGGTGATCGAGGAGAAGTCGTCCCGGGTGGTGGAACTGCTGCTCGCGGTGGTGCGGCCGTGGCAGCTGATGGCGGGCAAGGTGCTGGGGATCGGCGTGGTGGCGTTGGCGCAGCTGACGCTGATCGGCGTGGTCGGGTTGGGGTTGGGGTTGGCCACCGGGCAGCTGGACATGCCGGCGGGGCTGGCGGTGGGGGCGGTGGCGACGGCGTTGCTGTGGTATCTGCTGGGGTTCGCGATGTACGCGCTGCTGTTCGCGGGGGCGGGGGCACTGGTCAGCCGGCAGGAGGACGCCACCGGGGTGACCATGCCGATCATCGTGGCGTTGATCATCCCGTACATGGTGGGGTTGACGGTGTTGCCGGCGTCGCCGGAGAGCACGCTGGTGCTGGTGTTGGCGATGATTCCGCTGTTCGCGCCGATCCTGATGCCGATGCTGGTCGGGGTGGGCGCGGTGGCGGCGTGGCAGGTGGTGGTGGCGGTGGTGCTCACGGTGGTGATGATCGTCGTGTTGGTGTGGCTGGCCGGTCGGGTGTACGGCAACGCGGTGCGACGTTCCGGTACCAGGATCGCCCTGCGTGATGCCCTGCGCGCCGGTTGACGTGTGGCGGGCGCGCGGGCTGTGCGCTGTGTGTCTCCGAGGGTGAGCCTTGCCGGGAAACGGGGCGTGAACGGGGGTCGGCTAGGTAGCATCCGGGGCGATCCAGGACGTCCGGCCAGGCCGTGCAGCGCCATGTGCTGTGTCGGGGTGGGACGTCCCACCGGCCCGCAGCGTCGCGGGACCCGGAGAACAGGACAGGGAGCAGTCCGTGCGCGACATCGCCGTCTTCAGCGGCAGTGCCCACCCCAGCCTCGCCGAGGAGATCTGCACCCATCTCGGGGTGCCGTTGCACCGGGTTCTGGTGCAGCGTTTCGCCAATGACTGTCTGGAGGTGCAGCTGCCGGCGAACTGCCGGGAGCGCGACGTGTTCCTGATTCAGCCGCTTGTGACTCCGGTGCAGGAGAACCTCGTCGAGCTGCTGCTCATGTTGGACGCGGCCCGGGGTGCGTCGGCGGCGCGGACCACCGTCGTGCTTCCCCACTACGCCTACGCGCGTTCCGACAAGAAGGACGCGCCGCGGATCTCCATCGGTGGACGGCTGGTGGCCGACCTGCTGGTGGCCGCGGGGGCGAGCCGGGTGCTGGCGATGACACTGCACTCCCCGCAGGTGCACGGGTTCTTCAGCATTCCCGTCGATCATCTGCATGCCCTGCGGGAGCTGGCCAAGCACTTTCGCCGGCATGATCTGTCGAACACGGTGGTCGTCTCGCCGGACCTGGGTAACGCCAAGGAGGCCGCGGCGTTCGCGCGGATGCTCGGGGTGGGGGTCGCCGCCGGTGCCAAGCAGCGTTTCGCCGATGACCGGGTGAGTATCTCCGCGGTCATCGGGGAGGTCGCCGGCAAGGACGTCATCGTGCTCGACGACGAGATCGCCAAGGGCAGCACCGTGCTGGAGCTGTTGGAGCGGTTGCGGGAACTGGACGTGCGGTCGGTGCGGGTGGCGTGCACGCACGGGCTGTTCTCGTCGGGGGCGCTCAAGCGGATCGCCGACCAGCCGGAGGTCGCCGAGATCGTGTGCACGAACACGGTGCCGGTGCCGCTCGGGGAGCGGGTGCCGGAGCTGACGGTGCTGACGGTGGCGCCGCCGCTGGCCGAGGCGATCCGTCGCATCCACAACGGCGAGTCCGTCAGCGCCCTGTTCGACGCCTGACAGTCCGTCGCTCGCTTGGCGGACGGTCGGACAGTCCGGCGGGGTGGGTGGTCGCCCGGATGGATGGTTCAGGGTTGGCTGACGTCAGCGTCGGCTGTACTGTCGGGGGGTGATGACTGTCGCCTCCTCGGCGGAGGTTCTGGCTCGGTTCGGGCATGCGTTGTCCGATCCGACGCGGGCCCGGCTGCTGCTGGTGCTGCGTTCCGGTGGGGCGTATCCGTCCGAGCTCGCGCAGGTGCTCGGGGTGAGTCGGACGAACCTGTCCAACCATCTGGCCTGCCTGCGCGGCTGCGGTCTGGTCGTCGCCACGCCGGAGGGGCGCCGCCAGCGTTACGAACTCGCCGACACCAAGCTGCACCACGCCCTCGGTGACCTGCTTGACGTGGTGCTCGCCGTCGATCCCGACCACCTGCACAGCTTCGTCGCCGACCTCGACGCGGACACCGACCTCGACGCCGGTCTGGAGCCGGCCGCCGGCCGTGCGCCGGGCCCGTCCGCCGTGCGGCCGCAGGATGCGGCGATGTCATGACCACACATGGCCACAGTCATGGGCATGGCGGGCATGGGCATCAGCATGGGGCGGCGGTGGGGCGGGCCACCGCGGCGCAGCGGCGGCGGCTGTGGGTGGCGACGGGGCTGAACCTGGCGATCGTGGTGGTGCAGGCGATCGCGGGGGTGGCGGCCGGGTCGATCGGGCTGCTCGCGGATGCCGGGCACAACCTGACCGACACCGCCGGGGTCGCGTTGGCGCTGGTGGCGCTGATCCTGTCGCAGCGTCCGCCGTCCGCGCACCGGACGTTCGGCGGACTGCGCTGGCCGGTGCTCGCCGCGCAGGCGAACGCCGCGGCGATCCTGGTGGTCACCGCACTGCTGGCGGTGGAGGCGCTGCGCCGGCTCGGGTCGGCGCAGACGGTGAACGGGCCGCTGGTGGTGCTGGTCGCGTTGGTCGCGGCCGCCATCAACGGGGGATGCGCGTTGGCGGTGCGTGAACGTGACGCCGATCTGAACACCCGCGCCGCGGTGCTGCACCTGAGCGGGGACGCGGCGGTGTCGGTGGCGGTGGCCGCGTCCGGGCTGGTGATCTGGCTGGTGGACGGCTGGTACTGGCTGGACCCGGCCGTGTCGTTGGCGATCTCCCTGCTGATCGCCGCCCAGGGGGTGCGGCTGCTGGTCAGCGCGTCGCGGGTGCTGCTCGAGGCGGCCCCCGAGAACCTGGACGTCGCCGCCGTGCGCGCCGACATCCTCGGCCACGAGCACGTCCTGGACGTCCACGACCTGCATGTGTGGGGCCTGTCCGACCGGGTGTTCGCCGCGTCCGTGCATGTGGCCCTCGGTCATCTCGACGGTGGGGACGGCGATGACGGTGGGCATCCGAGTCTGGCGCGGGCCCGTGAGGTCTCCGGGGAGATCCGCGCGATGCTCGCCGCCCGGTACGGCATCACCCACGTCACCGTCGAAGCCGAATGCGAACCGTGCATCCCCCCGCCCGGTAACCCCTGCGCGATCGCGGTCCCCCAGCCCTCCGGCGCCCCGGCCACGTCGGCCGCCCCGCGTCCCCGCGCGGACAATCAGGTATGACACATGGCACGGTGATCCGTCCGGTGGACGCCCGCACCTTCCCCTACGCCGGGCAGCCGATGGCCGTTCTGGCCGAGCCGACGTCCGGGGTGGACTCGCTGGCCGCCGCGGAGATGATCGTCCCGGCGCGTTTCGCCGGCCCGGTACCGCATGCCCACCATGGTTTCGACGAGGCGCTGTACGTCCTGGAGGGCACGCTGCTGCTCACCTACGGTCATGAGGAGCCGGTGGAGGCGTCCGCGGGCACCTTCTGCCTGGCGCCGCGCGGGGTGCGGCACACCTTCGCCAACCCGAACGCATCCCCGGTGCGGGTCCTGGGTCTGTGGACACCGGGCAGCGCCGGGCTCGCGTTCATGACCGACATCGGTGCGATCATGCCTCCCGGTGGTGCCCCCGACCCCGATCTCGTCGCCGATCTCTACCGCCGGCACGCCAGCGACCTGCTCCCCTGACCCGCCGACGGCCCGTGCCCGTCCGACCAGCCTGTCGCCGGTGATCGATGGCCCGCTCGTGCGGTGGCACCCAGGGTGACATCCGCTACGCATCGCGGACGCGACCGCGGCGGACACCGACGGCCGATATCGGTCAGGGGTGTCGGCGACGGATCTGGCTGCGGGCCGCGAACCCGGCGGCGAACACGGCGAACACGGCGAAACCCAGTGCGGCGGCCCGTCCGGTCGGGTGGTGCAGACCGGGCTGGGCGGCGCGCAGGTGTGGTTCCACCCGGCGGCTGCCCGCGGCCAGACCCCCGGTGCGGGAGTCCGCGTCGGCTCCGAGGGTGACCAGGGGGCCGGTCGGGCCGTGGATCTCGACCGTCATGCCCTCGGCGGCGAGGGTGTCGGCGAGTTCTCGCAGGCCGGCACGCCCCTGGGGAAGGGTTCCCGGCCGCGTGCCGGCCGGGACGGCGGTGAGGGCGGTGAGCAGATCTCTCCCGGCCGACCACAGCCGGTCCGGTTGACCGGTGGTGATCCGGATGCGGTCGCCGGACGCCTCCAGGCGCCCGCCGACCGACCCGGAGCCTTCTTCGACGCTGAAGGCGATGTCGCCTTCGAAGCGGGCTGTCATGCGAAGCGGGCTGTCACGGGCGCACGGCGCCGTTGGCGGCCCCGCCGACGGAGTCGTCGTCCGAGGTGACGATGCGCAGCGTGCCGTGCAGTCGCCAGGTCGCGCGGGCGGCGTCGGGCCCGGTGTCGCGCGGGACCTCGACGAGCATGTCCACGAACTGGTAGTTGATCACCGCACCCTTGCCGGTCAGGAAGGACCACAGGTCCTTGCCCAGGTCCGTCCAGTCGACAACCGCTCGGTCCGCACTCGTCTGGGTCTGCACCATGAGGACGCTCCCCTGCTCGTCGGCCAGGCGCGGAGTTCGCGATGCTCGCGTACGCCCACTGCGAACGTATGACGGTCCGCCCCGGAGCACACCTTGAGCGGTGTCGGATCGGAACCGGAGCGTGATCGGGCCCGGTCTCAGGCGGCGGTGAAGACCAGGGCGGCGTTGTGACCGCCGAAACCGAAGGCGTTGGCGACGGCGGCGCGCAGCACACCGGGGCGGGCGGTGCCGGTGACGACGTCGAGTTTGACGGCGGGGTCGAGCCGCTCCAGGTTGCGGATCGGGGGGATCAGGCCGTCGCGCAGCGCGCAGATCGTCGCGGCCGCGCCGATCGCCCCGGCGGCGCCGAGGGTGTGACCGGTCATCGCCTTGGTGGCGGTGACCGCGGGATGCGCGCCGATCGCCGTCTCGATCGCCTCCGCCTCGCGGGGATCACCGGCGGGGGTGGAGGTGGCGTGGGCGTGGACGAGGTCGACGTCGGTGGGGGCGACGCCGCTGCGGGCCAGCGCGGTGGTGATCGCCCGGGCCTGGTTGGCCGGGTCGGCGGCGACGATGTCGATGGCGTCGCAGTTGACCGCACATCCGGCGGCCACGGCCAGCGCCCGGGCGCCGCGGGCGGCGGCGAACGACTCGCGTTCGAGCACCACGACCGCGACGCCTTCGCCGAGGACGAAACCGTCCCGGTCGGCGTCGAAGGGACGGGACGCGGCGGCCGGGTCGTCATGGCGGGTGGACAGGGCGCGCATCTGGGCGAACGCGGCCAGCGGCAGGTTGTCCACGGGTGCCTCGACGCCGCCGGCGACGACGACGTCGGCCTGACCGTGCTCGATCATCTCCATGCCCATCGCGATCGCCTCGGCGCCGGACGCGCAGGCGCTGACCGGGGTGCGGGCGCCGCCGCGGGCCCCCAGGTCGATGGCGACCCAGGCGGCCGGGCCGTTGGCCATCAGCATGATGATCGCGTGCGGGGACATCCGGCGGGCGTTGCCGGCCTCGACGATGCGGTGCTGGCTCAGGGTGGACTGCACCCCGCCGTAGCCGGTGCCGATGACCACGGCGAGCCGGTACGGGTCGACCTCGGGTTTGCCGGCCTGCGCCCAGGCCTCGCGGGCGGCGACCAGCGCCATCTGCTCGCCGCGGTCGAGTTTGCGGGCCTCGGCGCGCGGCAGGGACGCGCCCGGGTCGACGGGGAGCCGGCCGGCCAGGCGCACCGGCAGGTCACGGGCCCAGTCGTCCTCGATGAGGCTGATGCCGGAGGCGCCGGCGAGCAGCCCCTTCCAGCTGGTGGGCAGATCTCCGCCGAGCGGGGTCATCGCGCCAAGCCCGGTGACCATGATTCGTTCGTCCGCCATCCGCTCGTCCCTCTCACCTGTGACCGGGGGGCTGACCGTGACCGCCCCGGTGTCCCTCGTCGATCGGCTCGCCGACGGTGTCCGCCGACGTGTGTTGTCCGCCGATGCTCCCATCGACGGACGTGTCCGCCGACGACCACCGCTGTCGCACGCGCGTCGCCTCGTGTACATGCCACCGACCCGTCCCTGTCAGACGGGTGTGTTCAGCCTGTCAGCCGTGTGGGCCGCGGCCCAGGGCTGGTGGCGCCCAGACCCGCGGCGCGCGTTTGTAGCCCGCCGACAAAAGCGGGTGTGGCGCCCGTCGGCCTCGTGGCGCCCGTCGATGACCGGGATGTGCGGGTCAGCGGCCGGTCCACCGCGGGGTGCGCTTCTCCAGGAACGCCCGGGCGCCTTCCTTGGCGTCGTCGCTGGCGAACACGACCTTCTCCAGTTCGGTGAGCCGGTCGAACAGCGCCGCGGACTCGCCGGCGGCCAGCCGCACGGCTTCCTTGGTCGCCGCGACGGCCAGCGGGCCGTTGGCCGCGATCGGTTCGGCCAGGGCGAGGGCCGCGTCGAGGACCTGTTCGGCGGGGACGACCCGGTTGGCCAGGCCCAGGGCGTGGACGCGGGTGCCGTCGACGTAGTCGCCGGTGAGCGCGAGCTCGAGGGCCAGCGCCAGCGGCAGCCGGCTGCCGACGTAGGCGACGCCGCCACCGGAGGCGATCAGTCCCCGTTTGACCTCCGGCAGCCCGTACTTGCCCTGCGCGGAGACGACGACCAGGTCGCAGGACAGCAGCAGTTCCAGGCCGCCGCCGACGGCGGTGCCGTTGGCCGCGCCGATCAGTGGCACCGTGATCTGGCCGCGCACCATCCGGCGGAACGCGGCCAGCCCCGCCTTCTGGCGTTCGCTGCGTTCGGCCTTCACCCCGCTGGAGAACACCTTCAGGTCCATGCCGACGCAGAACGCCCGGTCCCCGGTGGCGGTGAGCACGACCACCCGGATGTCGGGATCGTTCTCGGCGTCGAGCAGCGCCGAACCCAGGTCGGCGACGAGTTCACCGGTCAGCGCGTTGCGGGAGGCCGGCCGGTTGAGCCGCAGGATCAGGATCGGACCGCGCCGCTCGAACAGCAGCTCCTGCTCGCCGGTGGCATCGGTGGCCGTCGTCATCGCGGGTCTCCCACAGTCATCTCCCAGGTGCGGTCACCGCGACCGCACCTGTCCAGCTGTAGCACGTCCGGCCGGGACAGCGCTGTTCTGCGTTGCCGGCAGCGGTTCCCCCGGCGGTGTGTCAGGGTTTGCGGGCGACGGCGACGTAGCAGCTGACCTGGGCGTCGGTGAGTCCGGCGGGAACCTGGTCGTCGGGACGCCAGCGGTGCGCGACCGTCACCCCGGGGTCGAGCAGCTCGAGTCCGTCGAAGAAACGCACGAACGCGGCGTGGTCGCGCGGTGCCGCGGACACCCCCCGTGCCCGGTAGGCGCTGGCCGCCTGGTCGCGGACGGCGGGGGCGAAGTCGCCGGTGCCGTGGGAGATCGTGAGATGGCTGCCGGCGGGCAGCGCGTCCACGAGTCGGGCGACCAGCCGGTAGGGGTCGTCGCTGTCCGGCACGAAGTGCAGGATCGCGATCAGGGACAGGCTGACCGGTCGGGTCAGGTCCAGGGTGTCGCGCAGCTCGGGGGCGGCCAGGATGCTCTCGACGTCACGTAGGTCCGCGTCGAGGTAGGCGGTGCGCCCGGCGGCGGTACCGGTGAGCAGGGCCCGGGCGTGGGTGAGCACGATCGGGTCGTTGTCCGCATAGACCACCCGGGCGTCGGGGGCCACGGCCTGGACGGTCTCGTGCACGTTCGGGGAGGTCGGGATACCGGTGCCGATGTCGAGGAACTGGCGGATACCGGCCTCGGTGGCCAGATACCGCACCGCCCGGGTCATGAACGCCCGGTTCTGCCGGGTGGCGATCCGCAGATACGGGAAACCGGCGAGGGCCTGCTCGGCGGCGTCGCGGTCGGGTGGGAAGTTGTCCTTGCCGCCGAGCAGGTAGTCGTACATCCGCGCCGAGTGCGGCTGGTCGGTGCGCAGGTTCACCGGTGGGCGCGGGGTGGTCTGCCAGGCGTGTCTGGTCCAGGCCATCGCCGACGGCGGGCCGGCCGGGTCGCCGTCGGCGATGCCCTCCGCCGCACCGTCCGCGGTGGAAACGTCGTCGTTCACCATGGTCGCGCCACCCCCAGCCCGATGATCACCTGGAAGTCCGCCGGTGCGGCGGAACCTTCCCCTGGGAGGAAAACGTACTGGGCCGGTGGTGGACGCTGGGCGACAGGTCGGCGTCGGTGCGAGGCCGGGCCGGGCGTGTCCGGGTCGGGGGGTGTTCGGGTCGGGGGGTGTTCGGGTCGGACGGTCAGGGGCCGTAGACGCGGGTGGGGGTGAGGAACACCGCGGTGCGGCGCTGCTCGAGCATCGTCCGGTCGTAGGTGGGCCAGTCGTCGTGGGTGCCACCGGCGGCCAGGAAGATCTCCCGTAGCAGCAGCCGCAGCCGTTCGGCGTCCACCCCGGGCCAGGTGTCGTCCGGGCCGACGAGCTGGGCGGTGCCCTCCACCGTCGCCCACCGCCAGCCCGAACGCACCGTCGCGCTCGCCGCCGGCCGGGCCCGCAGATGCGCGAGCTTGACCGCCCCGTAGGTCACGAACGCCACCACCCGCGGCACGGACTCGTCCAACGGATGCGCCATGAAGGCCACGTTGACGACGGACGCCTGCACACCGCCGTCCGGTCGCTGCGTCGAGATCACGGCCAGGCCGCTTTCCGCCCGGCCAAGCTGGGCGGCATCCTCGAAGCTGGTCACGTCGTCGTTCACCCTTCGTCGCGACAGTCGGCCGGCGCCCGCAGACCCGGACGCGCCTGGTGGCGTCCCTCCCGGTAGGGATCCCGTTCGGTGACGCCCCATGGTAGGTCGCCGCCGCCCCGCGACCACCCCGATGGGACTCATGGCCCACCACCGGCAGGCGAGAGGAACCGCGCAGGATTGAACGGTCAGGGCGGCTCGGTCGGCTACGGTGAACGCATGTGCTGCTGCGCTGCCATGACCACCCGTACCGCCGCCTAGCGGTGGTACCAGGGCCGCGGTCACCGCGGTCCCGATGAGCACCGCAGACCTGGACCGATGGCGTGAGCAGCTTCAGGTACCGGACGCCACCGAACTCGACGGCGGCGAGATCCCCGGCCCACCGCCCGGCTGGCCGGACGGGGCGCGGTGGGCGGCCGATCGGTGGACTCATCTAAGGCCGGACATGGCCAGCCGGGGACACCGGGCCCGACGCGCCCCAGCGGGCGGGCAGGTACCGGGCGCTCTGGACCTGGCTGACAACCAGGACCGAGGACCGGCAGCCGAGGACCTTCGCGGACATCGATCAGCCATGCACACGAGTTCGGACATGCGCACTCAGTGCGGCGGCTGAGCGTCCGCACCCTTCGTCAAGGGTCAGTCATCTGCGGAGGAGCGCGAAACCGGGCTGGTGGTCGTGGCGCGCAGGGTGCGTAGTTCGGCGGTGAGGTCGTCGGTCTGGCGTTCGGCGCGTTCGGCGCGCAGACGGGCCTCGGCGCGGGCGTCGGCG
Organism: Frankia umida; assembly: GCF_023242945.1. Taxonomy (NCBI): domain Bacteria; kingdom Bacillati; phylum Actinomycetota; class Actinomycetes; order Frankiales; family Frankiaceae; genus Frankia; species Frankia umida. The sequence goes on along the minus strand of NZ_JALKFT010000016.1, from coordinate 75,434 downwards.
AGCACGGTGAGGCGTTCGGCGGTGGCCTGGCGTTCGGCGTCCAGGCGGGCCTCGTACTCGGCGCGCAGACGGGCGAGGTCGGCGGCGGCGGTGGTGGTGGCGCGGTCCAGGTCGGTGGCGGCCTGCTCGCGGTGGCGCTGCAGGGCGGCGTCGGCGTCGGCGCGGGCACGGGCGGCCTCGGCGTCGGCGGCCTGACGTCCCCGCAGCGCCTCGGCGCGTTCGGTGCGGACGTCCTCGCGCAGCGCGTCGCGTTCGGCGCGTAGCTCGGCGGTGGCGCGGGCGTCGCGGTCGGCGTCGCGGCGCAGCTGGGTGAGCTCGGCCGCGGCCTGGTCACGGGCGGCGACGGCGTCGGCGACCCGGGCGTCGGCGTCGGCGTGGGCGCGGGTGATGCGGGTGTCGGCGTCGGCGCGGGCGGCCTCGGTGTCGGCGCGGGCCTGCTCGATGGCGGCGGCGATGGCCACGTCGGCGTCGGCGCGGGCGGTGTGGGCGGCGGCTTCCGCGGCGGCGACCTGGCCGGCGGCGGTGGCCAGGCGGTGTTCGGCGTCCTCGAGGGCGCTCACGGCGTCGGCGGCCACCGCGTCGGCGTCGGCGCGGGCGGTCGTTGCGGCGCGGGCGGTCTGGTCGGCGCGCACGGCGCGGGCGACGGCCTCGGCGACCCGTTCCGCGGCCTCCGCCTCGGCGGCCTCGACCTGGGCCTCGGCGGCGGCGACGTCCCCGAGGGCGGACATCTGCCGGGCGAAGGCGTCCAGGGCGGTGGCGAGGTCGGTGGCGAGGGTCTGCATCCGGGCGGCGAGGTCCTCGGCACGGGCCCGACCCGCGACCAGGGTGCGGGCGGCGCCGACGGCGGGGTCGCCGTGGTCACCGCCGGAAAGCCGGGTGGGATGCGTCCCGGCGGCGGCGGGACGGGCGGCGAGGTCGCGGCGGCGGCGGTAGGCCGAAAGCCGGGTGTGCGCCGGATCGTCGCAGTAGGCCGGGGGACGCCCCGGCCCGTCCGCCGGGGCGGGGGGACGGGTGCAGCCGGGGAATCCGCACCGCACCGTCGCGGCCGGTGCCGCCGCTGGGGGGTCGGTTTCGGCTCCCGTGACGGAACCCACCCGGTCGCCGGGCGCTGCGTCGAGGGACGCACCGCCGGCAGGGCTGTCGGCCTGGTCGCGCGGCGGTGTGACCGCGGGGGGTGTGCCGGGCGGAGGTTCGACGGGCGGAGGTTCGACGGCGGGACGGGGCGTCGGTGGACGGAACGGCCCGCCCGGTTCCCACGGCCCGTCCGGCTCCGACTCCGACGGTTCCTCACGTTGGCGCGGCGTTCTGGGTACCCGACTCATCCCACGTCCCCTTCCTTCATCCGACGCCCCCCACCCTACCAAACGTCATTATGTATCGGCTCGTAGGGTGATACATAACAACGTATCGTTGCGGAACGATACGTAAACGAAACGGAACGGCCCCGCGTGTCGCCGCGCCGCTGACGCGCGAGAAGGGAGGGTTATCGCGCGTCAGGCTGTGGGGGTCCGTGGGCGACCCGGAGCGGGGAAGTCGCTGGTACTGAAGGCGCTTCACCCGCGTTCCTGATCACGAAACGGGCCGGGTGGTGGCAGCGCGGCGCTCCATGCTCCGATAAGTGGCCTGAGGCGTCGCCGCCCACGGCTGGCCGCCACGCAGCCGCGGGCAATCGGGTGGGTGCCCGCAGAAGGCGGGAGATCGTCGGAACTCGTCGGTCAGGCTCATGGCATGGCGTCGCGACAGGTCCACGTTTCGGCCATGCGGTAGTCCTGGATGCGGACCGGCCAGAGGAGACGGCTGACTGCGCTTGACCGCCGACCGCACGCCGGCTGGTCCGGTGACCTCGGGGCGGGCGTGGTCGATCCACTCCTGGTGAAGGATGTCGAGGGCGATCGCCGGGGCGCCACCGTCGCGCATCTCGAAACAGCGCATGATCGGCTGTTGCGCTGGGGACGACGTCGGATGAGTGATCCTCCTATGGTTCGTCCGCCCCCGCGAGAATCGGGTGGGCCCAACGTCATTGCCTCAGCCATCCGGGAAGAACACCTGACCGGACAGGGCGGCAAACGATGGTGTTCGTCCTCGCGCTAACCGCGAGTGTCAGACTCGGTCGATGGGGACGGGCACGTCGGCACAGGATGCACCGGTGGTACTGGTGAGTCATGCGGTCTCCGACCGCCGGTGGGCCGCATGGCTGGCGTGGACGCTGCAGGCGGGGGGATGCGAGCCACTGCTGGAGGAGTGGCATGTCGTACCGGGCATGAACCGCATGCGATGGCTGAACGAGTCCCTCGCGCAAGCAGACCATCTGGTGCTTGTGCTGAGCGGGAGTTACCTGGCCTCAGGCGAGGTTTCATTACCGTGGCAGAGCATCGTCTCCCCAACCGACCATGCGGTCCGGCTGGTCCCGGTGAAGGTCGACGCATGTTCCCCGGCGGGACTGTTGGCCACTCTGGTGACGATCGACCTGGTCGGTCTCGAGGAGGAAGAGGCCGCGGCCGCACTGCTGTCCGGGATGGGCGCGACCCTTCAGGGCTCCGCCGCGCCCACCGCGGCACCACCGTTTCCCGGGGGTTCCGTCCCGGACGGCCGCCCGCGGATCCACCAGCCGGGAGTTGTCACGCCGCCGCGGGACCTGCCCCCACGCACACGGTTCTTCACCGGACGCCAGCAGGAGATCACCGAGCTGGTGTCCCTCGCCGACATGGCCTGCCGGCAGGACAGCCATGCGGCGGTGACCGGCGCATCGGTGATCCTGTCCGTGCACGGAATGGCGGGGGTCGGCAAGACGACGCTCGCCCTGCACACGGCGCACGAGCTCGCTGACCGGTTCCCCGACGGAAGCCTGTTCCTGGACCTGCACGGAGCGACACCGTCGGTCGACCCGACCGAACCCGTGACCGCGCTGGGTGAACTCCTGCGTCGGCTGGGCGTTCCCGGTGAGCAGATACCGCCCACACCGGAGGCCCGGGCCGCCCTGTACCGAGGCCGTCTGGCCGGCACACGGACCCTGGTCGTTCTCGACAACGCGCGGTCCACCGACCAGGTCCTTGCGCTGCTGCCGGCGACAGCCGGATGCCTGGTGATCGTCACCAGTCGCCGCCGCCTCGCCGCGTTGGACGAGGCACACGCCTGGTATCTCGACGTCCCGTCTCTGGAGGTGGCCCGCGACATGCTCACCGCGGTGGTGGGCGCCGCCCGGCTGGCCGGCGACGACGACGCCACGACACGCCTGGTCGACCTGTGCGGGAGGCTCCCGCTGGCACTACGGATCGCGGCGGCACGGCTGCAGGCCCGACCGACCTGGTCGGTCGCGGATCTGGCTGACCGGTTGGCCAACCAGCATGACCGGCTCGCCGCACTGCACGACAGCGAGCGCGGTGTCGCCGCCGCCTTCGCCGTGTCCTACCGTGACCTCACCGGCGAGTCCCGGCGGATACTGCGCCGTCTTGGACTTCATCCCGGGGCGGAGATGGACACGCACGCGGCGGCCGCGCTCGCCGGCGTCACACCAGCTCAGGCGGAACGGGCGTGCGAGCATCTCCTGGACGTTCACCTTCTCGTCGAAGCCGGACCGGACCGCTACCGCTTCCACGATCTTGTTCGGGCCTTCGCGCGTGAACGCGCCCACGACGAGGACTCCGAGGCGCTGCGCCTGCAGTCGGTGGGCGTCCTGTTCGACCACTACGTGTCCGCCGCCGCCGCAGCCGTCCGTCTGCTGTTCCCCACAGAGGTAGATCATCTGCCGTCGGTGCGGCCCCCTGACGCGCCGCCTCGGTGGAGCGGTGATCGACAGGGCGCGCGGCGCTGGCTTGATCTCGAACGCGCCAACCTGGTGCGCGTCGCAGCGCAGGCCAACCAGCACGGCGGGCGCCATGCCCTGGATCTGGCGGCGATCCTGTTCCGTTACCTCGACCTCGGCGCCCACCTGGCCGAGGCCGTCGCCCTCTACACCGACGCCTGCGACACCGCCCGGACCCTCGGCGACCACACCCAGCACGCACATGTCCTGACCAGCCTGGCAGGAATCCACCGGCATCAGGGCCGGTACGGGCACGCCGCCGACAACGCCCGCACGGCCCTCACCCTCTTCCAGGAGATCGGCGACGAACACGGTGAGAGCCGGGCGCTCACCGCCCTGGGCATCATCTACTGGCGACAGGGCCGCTACGACCAGGCCCTCACCCACAACCAGCGGGCCTGGACACTGTGCCAGCAGAGCGGCGACCAGCGCGGCCAGGCTCGCGCCCTCGCCAACATCGGCCATGTCCACTGGCGGCAGGGCCAGTACACGCAGGCTGTTGACCACCAGCAACGGGCACTCGAGCTCTACCGGCTGGTCGACGACACCCGGGGACAGGCCCACGCGCTGGGCAACCTCGGTAACGTCTACTGCCACCAGGGCAGACACGACCTCGCGGCCGATCATCATCGGCGGGCCCTCGCGCTCTACCTGGCCCTGGCCGACCGCAACGGCGAGGCGGACGCCCTGACCAACCTCGGCCTCGTTCTGCACGCGCAGGGCCTCCCTCACGATGCCGCACGTCACCACCGGCAGGCCCTCGCCCTCTACGAGGAGATCGGGGACCGTAACGGGCAGGCCCGCGCGCACAACGGACTGGCGGAACATCTCCATGCCACCGGCCATCCCGAGCCGGCCCGTCGCCACCACGCCCGCGCGCTCACCCTGACGTTCGCCACCCAGGACAGCTACGAACAGGCCCGCTCCCACGCCGGCCTCGGCCGTACCCTTGACGATCTCGGCGACCGCGACACCGCCCACGAACACTGGCAGTCGGCCCACGACCTCTACGCCGCACTCGAGGCCCCCGAAGCCGACGAGGCCCGCCGGCTGCCACGGGTATGAGCGGTTCACGTCCCACCGGCGTCTCGACGACGCTGTCCTCGGAGGACACGGGGCCCGACAACCTGGCGTAACAACGCCAACATGTGGTGAAGCGGTGGCAGATAGCGAATACTGGGAGCATCCGATGGGGGACGGTGCGCGATCGCCATGGTCGCTGCGTCCGCTTTGACAGGGCGGGAGCACATGATGGGTCAGCGGTCGGGCAGGTCGCGGAGTCAGTATCTGTCTGTTCTGGTCCTCGTGGGCATGGCGGCGGGTGTTCTGGCGGGATGCGGTGATCCGGCGAAGACCCTGGTCAACCGTCGTCTCGCGTCGGGGTCGCCGGTCGCGACCGCCACCAGGGCCGCACCCGTCCTGCACGCGGCGGACTATCTGGTCGCCGCCGGGCCGGCGACCAGCGGTCTGGTCGTGGACACCAGCGGCGCGGGCGAGAACGCACCGGACTCGCCCGAGGCCGACGCGCAGCTTGCGGCCTGCCTCGGCGTCCCCGTCGCGCAGCTCACCTCACCCGCGACGGACCGGGCCGAAAGCCCGGTCTTCCGGACGGCCGACTCGACAACCGTGATCAACTCCGCTGCGGAGATCCGCCCGCCCGCGCAGGTGCGGTCGTACGCGGCGATCCTCACCCGTCCCCAGGCCACCCGGTGTTTCGGTCGGATCCTCGCGCCGGTGCTGGCGCAGGCCATGACGAAGGGCGCCGGCAGTGGTGCCACCACAACGGTGCAGTCGGTGCAGGCGGCGCCTGCCCTGACCGGCGCGACAGCCGGCATACGGATGGCCTTTGAGCTCACCATCAACGCGGTGCGCGTTCCCGCCACCGTCGATGTCGTCTTCGTCGTGTCCGGTCGTGTGATCGCCACCCTGTTTTTCGGTCAGGTGGACGGCACACCTGAGCCGGGACGTGAGCAGGCCATCGTCAGTCAGGTCGCGGCCAGGCTCGCCCGCCAGTAGCACCGCCACGGCGGCAGGACGAAGCCCGGCGAAACCGACTCGGGAGTCTTCGGACCTCGGTGATGTACGCGACGACCGGGCCGGTGGACGCCGTGGTGTGCGTGGCCGTCTCCGGTGCCCTCGACGACTTCCAGAGCCTGACCGAGCAGGACCTGCTCGACACCCTGCGGGGCAAGTTCTTCGGGCAGGTCAACCTGGTTCTGCTCGGGCAGCGTCACCTGCGCGACGGCGGCTCGTTCACGCTGACCTCCGGCGTCTTCGCCGACCATCCGGCCCGTGGCGTGACGGGCGGCGGTGTGGCCAGCGCGGCCCTGCACGGGTTCGTGCTGTCCGCCAGTCTGGAATTGCGCCGCGGGCTGCGGATCAATGCCGTCAGCCCTGGCCTCGCCGAGGATTCGGTCGACACGTTCGGCGACCGGTTTCCCGGTCTTTCCCCGGTGCCGATGGCCCGTCTCACCGGCGCCTACCTCGAAAGCGTCGAGGGTGACCAGAGCGGCCAGATCCTGCGCGCCTACACCTGAGGGTCCCGTGTAACCGCGCTGGAGCCAGCCAGGTCACCGCCGGAGGCCTGCAGGGTCCGGTCCCGCCTCGCCGCGCGGGGAGACGCCCCCCGTTCCCTCCGGGCGTGAGCGGCGCGTCGTCGCGTACCCGGCTCCGCCCGAGGAGGCCCCGCGAACTCGGGAGTCAGGCGCATACTCGACAGCCACGGCTTCCCGCTGCCCCAGCCCTTTCACGGGGCGGCCATACCCACCGGCCCAGCCGGCTGGGTCAACAACCAGCCCTGCGTCGCGGGCCCGCCCGCCCTGCGGGTCGGTGACGGCACCACCCCGGCCCCTTCGGCGGCGCCCGGCGGCGAGACCGGCCGCCACTACCGCGGCGCCCTCTACTGGCAGGCCGGTCCGCACGGCCCGACGCTCGCCCTCCTCGTCGAGGACACCGTCCCGCTCGACTGGACGGAGGTCCATGCCCTCGCCACCGGACTGCGGGTGGGCACCTGGCCCGGCGCGGTCGGTGACACCGACACCGCCGCGATCCGTACCGCCGTCCAGGCCGTGTTCGCACCGGCCACCACGGACGCCCAGCCGAGCCGTCTCCATCACCTCATAGCCGGCCGGCAGGAGATCGTTCGCGACAGCCGTCGCGCGGGCCACGAGAAAGGGCCAACGCGAGCCCCGAAGAAACCCGCCCCGATATTGACGCCGTCACCAGCATTTTCTACCGCAGGGGTCTGCTGCTGCCAGCCTTCGAGCACCCCTCTCCCTGACGTTCAGGATGTGAGCTTCCGCTGGTACCGCACATCGCGCATCATCACCCCGCCCACCACGTCGTCGCGGACCGCGCCGTCGGGCTCCCAGCCCCGATGGGCGTAGAACCCGATCGCACGGGTGTTGGTCTCCAGGACCCACAACGTCGCCGACGTGAAACCGGCCGCGCCGAACGTGCCCAGCGCCGCCGCCATCAGTTGACCACCCACACCCCGCCCCCACACGGCCGGAAGCACGTAGAACGAGCCGACCTCACCCACCCCGGTCGGATCCTGATCGAGGTCGACGCTGGGATACAGCGACGCGAAACCGACCACCTCACCGGCGTCGTCGGCGACCAGAACGCCACGGGCCGGCCACTCCGCCTGCCGCACGGTCGCCGTCCACCGCGGCACCCGCTGCGCCGCACGCAGCCCGTCGAGCAGCGACCGCGCCAACAGCCCCCGGTAGCCGACCTGCCAGGACAGCACATGCACCTGGGCGACCCGCTCCACATCACTGACACCGGCCGGACGAACAAACACACCACGATCCTCCCACCAGGGCATCCGATGGCCCGCCGACCAGCAGGCCGATCTAGGAACGTTCAGGGCGGTGGGACGAGAGGCCACCAGTCCTTGGCACGACAGCAGCGCCCGGTTCGCTGAGGAGGCCGGGGAGCCGGTGAAGCGGCGGGCCGTCTGCTACCCGAGCGCGCCGGTCGCGCCGTCGGTCAGTTCGCGCACGATGTCGGCGTGGCCGACGTGGCGGGCCGTCTCCTCGATCATGTGGATGTAGATCCACCGCAGTGATACCTGGGGCAGGTCGGGGTGGGCGACGACGTCGTCGATCGCGTACCCGGCCGCGGCCTTCCGGACAACGCGCACGCACGCTCGTACGCCGCCAGCAGCGATTCAACGGTGTCCGCGTCGGTGAGGACCGGTGGGGTCAGGGTGCCGCGCGCACCGCCGAGACCAGTCCGCCGGCGCCCTCGTCCTGCCGCGGGGGGGTGAGCATCGGACGTCCGTAGGCCGCGGCGCGCTCACGCAGGGTGAAGGTCTGCGCGTCCCAGCCGAGGGTGTCCAGCCAGCCGACCGGGTCCTGCGGCGTCTCCGAGACCCACATCGACGCCGGCGATCCCGCGGCGGCGTCCTCGCGGAAGCGTTCGAGGACACCGCGGGTGCCCAGGGTCAGGCCCATCCTGCTGCCCGCGGCGGACAGCGCGCCGACCCGTTCGAGTAGCGACCGCACCGCGTCCTCGGGCAGGTAGATCAGCAGTCCCTCGGCGATCCACACCGTCGGTCGCGCCGGGTCGTGCCCGGCGGCGGCCAGGGCGCCGGGCCAGTCCTCGCGCAGGTCGACCGGGACGGTGATCCGTTCGCAGCGTGGGGTGGCCCGCTCCTGACGCAGTACCGCGGCCTTGAAGGCCAGCGGTTCGGCCGTGTCGACCTCGAACAGTCGGGTCCGCGCGGGCCAGTCCATCCGGAAGGCCCTGCTGTCCATCCCGGCTCCGAGCAGCACGACCTGGCGGACACCGGAGGCGACCGCCCGGTCGAGCAGGTCGTCCAGGAACTTCGTCCGGATGACGATCGAGAAGGCCACACCGAGCCAGCGGCGCCGCGCCGCCTCGTCGGCGTGCGGGGGCGACGGCGCCGCGGGGTCTCGTCCGCCGGCGGTGGCGAAGGCCAGCGCCAGCGGATCCCGGAACAGCGGCCGCTCCCGTGCCGTCTCCATCGCCCGCACGCGGGCCACGCCCACAGCGGTGGCCCACACCCCGGACGGCTCGACCCGATGCGCCGTATCAGCCATGCCTTCAGCCTAGGCCGCCGGGGCGTCACCCCGGCGCGAGCGGAGGTCTCCGCGGCAGGCGGACGCGTCAGTAAATTGTGTGGCGGAGCGTGGCGATCTCTGTTCGGGTTGTCCGATGCGACAGCGCTACGACGAGTTCGCCGACTGGTACGACGCCTACGCGACCCGCGGAAGACGACGGCGACCAGCCGGTCCCCGCACTGCTCGGACTTGCGGCCACCCGAGCGGATTACTGACGAACCCGACCGACAGCCATGTCCCTTCCACCGAGGAGACCCGTGATGTCCCACCCCGCACACGTGAGAATCCGCGAAACGCGGATAGCGGACTCGGATGCCGGCCCCTACGACCTGACCTGCGGCCCCGACGGGGATCTGTGGGTCACGATGGTCCACGCCGGGCGGATCGCGCGGCTGACCCGCGACGGCCAGCTCGACTCCTACCAGCTCGCTCCCGCCACCTGCGGGCCCTCGATCATCACGCAGGCCCCGGACGGCGCGCTGTGGTTCACCCGTAACCGCGACCACCGGATCGGCCGGATCACCCTCGACGGCGAGACCAGTTCCTTTCCCACGCCCACCCCGGACAGCGGGCCCTTCGGTATCACCACCGGCCCGGACGGCGCCCTGTGGTTCACCGAGATGAACAGTGACCGGATCGGACGCGTCACCACCGACGGCACGATCACCGAGTACCCGCTCCCGGTGACCGGCGCCTTTCCGGCGGCGATCACCGCCGGGGCCGACCAGGCCCTCTGGTTCACCCTCAACCAGGCCCACGCGATCGGCCGGATCACACTCGCCGGGCAGACCACCCTCCACCCGCTGCCCACCCCCGGCGCCGCCCCGGTCGGGATCTGCCGGGGCACCGACGGCTTCCTCTGGTTCGTCGAGATCGCCGCCGGTCAGATCGGCCGGATCAGCCCGGACGGACACCTCGAGGAGTTCCCCCTCCCCGACCGGGACGCCCGACCCCACGCGATCATCGCCGACCCGGCCGGAGGCTGCTGGTTCACCGCATGGGCCGCGGGCCGCATCGGGCACATCACCACGGCCGGACAGATCGACGAACACGACCTGCCGACGCCTTCCAGCGAACCGCACGGCCTCGCCCGCACCGAAGACGGCGTGCTCCACATAGCTCTCGAAACCGGTGGGCTCGCGCGCCTGGAGTCGCGGGCATGAGCGTGGACGACGCGACCGAGCTGAACCGGGCGCGCTGGGACGAGCTGGCGCGCCGGCACGGACAGGACAGCTACTACGACGTCGACGGTTTCCTCGCCGGCCGGCTCATGCTGACCACACGGGAGCGGGCGGAGATGTCCGCGGCGGTCGGCACCGTGTCCGGCCTTGATCTTCTGCATGTGCAGTGCCACTTCGGGTTGGGGACGCTGTCGTGGGCCCGGCTCGGTGCACGGGTCACCGGCCTGGACTTCTCGCCCGTCGCGGTGGAACGCGCCCGTGCGCTCGCCGCCACGGCGGGGATCGACGCCCGGTTCGTCCAGGCGGACGCCCAACGACTGCCCGAGGATCTCGCGGGCTCCTTCGACGTCGTCTTCGCCTCCTACGGGGTGCTGCCCTGGATCGCCGACGTGACAGCCTGGATGATCGCCGCCGCCACCGCCCTGCGCCCCGGCGGAACCCTGGTACTGATCGACGGGCACCCACTGATCCAGATGATCGACACCGTCGACCCGGTCAGGTTCGGCTTCCCCTACCAGGGCGGTGGCGCGCACCGCCTGCCCTCGACATCGTCCTACGCCAGCAGCGCCACCGCCCTGAGCACCACCGAGACCGTGCAGTACCCCCACGGCCTCGGCGAGATCGTGACCGCCGCCGCCCACGCCGGACTACACCTCGACGCACTCACCGAACACCTCGACGCCGCGAACCCCGAGGGCCGCGGGGACCAGCTGCAACACGGGCCGGACGACCGTTGGCGGCTGATCCTCGCCGGCCAACCCGTCCCGGTGCAGTACTCACTGCGCGCCACCCTGCCCGCCCGGCACGCTCCGTGACTGACAGCAGGCTCCGCTTCACGCCACCGCCCAGTGACGCCTGCTCATCCATCCTGCTCGAACGGGACCAGTTGCTGCGCCGGTCATGGCCGGTTGGCGAGGTAACGCTGTGGGACTCCAACCACGTGTAGAGGCTCGGCCCGGTCGGGTTCCAGGAGGCCAGCGGCAGCAGCAGCGGTACCGGCTCACCGGGCGGGCGTCGGTCGAGCAGGTCCAGAACAAGGCGTATCAGCAGAATCGTCTTCCCCGCCCCAGCCTCACCGAGCACGACGAGGCGCCTGCAGGGCTCGAACCCCGCGGCGCGTCGCTTCGACGTCCCGCTGATCACGCACCAGGTCTGCGAGCCGGTCGGCGACCGTGGCGATGTCCAGGTCGCCAGAGCGGGCAGCGATCTTGTCCGCGAGAAAGGCGGCCACGGGCAGCAACACGCTCAGGCCAGCGACAAGCGCCGCCGCCTTGCCCTGCCCAGCCGCCCAGACAACGCCGCCAGACACCAAACCGAGCGCGGCGCCTTCCTACGTCCCCCGTTGACGCTCATGGCGAGCAATCATCCACCCTGCGCCATCTCGCACTGGTACGCACACAGGTATCAGGGCTCCAGGACTCGAGGTCGCCACCGCGCGGCACGCCCGTTCATGTGGCGACCGCGTGTGCCCAACCGCACACCCAGGCGGCACGGCGGGTGCTATAGCCACGATGATGACCGTATGGGGAGATCACGGACGAGACGGACAGGGGTCATCGCGCTTCTGCTGTTGCTCGGGTCGACGGTGGCCGCGCTCGTGCTGTACCGGCGCTATCACCTGAGCAACGGGGCGACGCTGGTCGGGCTGGTCGGTGGCGTCACGGGACTGACGGGACTATGGCTGACCTGGGCCGCGTTCAAAGCGGACCGTGAGGAAGCCGCGGCCGGGAACCTGACCTTGCCCGCGATCGCCGACCAGCTGGCGATCGCGGTGCGCCGTCAGTGGGAGGACGAGGCGGCGCTGCGCCGGTTGAACGACCCGTACCCGCTGCCGGTGCGCTGGGCCCCGGCCAGTAGCACGCTGGTGGACGACTGGGGGTCGCTGGTCCGCCTGGCAACCAGCGGGGCGGGCTGGCCGCCAGCGGCGCAGCCGGTGGCCTGGGCGACCGGACCGGGCGGGCTCGGCGGCGGTGACGCCGAGCTGGTGGGCCTATTCGACCAGGTACCGACCGGGCGGCTGGTCGTGTTGGGCGAACCCGGGGCGGGCAAGACAATACTCATCGTCCGCCTGGTACTGGGCCTGCTCGCCGAGGGCCGACGAGCTTCGGGTGGACCGGTACCGGTCCTGGTCACGTTGGCGTCCTGGAATCCCCGGGAGCAGACCCTGTACCAGTGGCTGGAACAGCGGCTGGCCGCCGACTATCCCGGCCTCGCCGAGCCCGCCCCGGGCGGTATCGGGGGCAGCCGGGCACGGGCACTTCTCGACGCCGGGCTGATCCTTCCCGTTCTCGACGGTCTCGACGAGATCCCCGACCCGGTCCGCGGGGCCACGATCGCCCGGATCAACGACGCGCTGCGCCCGGGGCAGCGCGTCGTCCTGAGCTCCCGCACCGTGGACTACCAGCAGGCCATCTCCCCACCCGGCAGGCCCGAGATCCGCCTGACCGGGGCCACCGGCATCGAACTGCGCCCGCTGGACGTGGCAGTGGTCGCCGACTATCTTCGCGGCTCCGCGGGCGGCCCGGCCGGCGTCGCCCGCTGGGACCCGCTGCTGGCCGCCTGGCCGCCGCCGGTCGCCCAGGCGCTGACCACCCCGCTGATGGCCAGCCTCGCCCGCACCATCTACAACCCCCGCCCCGGCGAACCCGTCCTCGCCGCCGGACGCACCCCGGCCGAACTCCTCGACCCGACCCGCTTTCCCACTTCCACCGCCGTCGCGGAGCACCTGTTCGACGCCTTCATCGCCGCCGCCTACCGCCCCCACCCCGACCGGGCCCAACGCTGCCCCTGGCCGGCCGCCGACGCCGAACGCTGGCTGATCTTCCTCGCCCGCCACCTCGAACACCTCGGCACCCCCGACCTCGCCTGGTGGCAGCTTTCCCACGCCCAGCCCCCCTGGCAACGTCGCCTCCTGACCATGCTCGTGGCCTGGCTCGTGGCCGGGCTCGCGTTCGGGCTCGTGTTCGGGCTCGTGTTCGGGCTCGTGTTCGGGCTCATTAACGGGCTCATTAACGGACTCATATACGGGTTCGCGGCCGGGCTCGCAGTCGGGCTCGCGGGCAGGCTCACGGGCGGAGTTCAGCCACCCAGGCGGGCGATACGGTGGCGTGCCCCCTCAGTAGCCAGGCTCACAGGAGGGCTCGTGCTCACGGTCGTGCTCACGGTCGTGCTCACGGTCGTGCTCCCAACCGTGCTCCTAGGCGTGATCGTGATCGTGCTCCCATTCGTGCTCCCATTCGTGCTCGTGTTCGTGATCACGGGCGTGCCAGCAGATCTCGCGGAGGCTGCAAGCTCGGCCTCGATTCTCCGCCTAGATAGAGCCGCATTCCGTTCACTCGTGATCGTGATCGGGCTCGTGGTCGGGCTCGCGGTCGGGCTCCCGTTCGGGCTCGCGGGCGGGCTCGGGGTCGGGCTCGGGTTCGGGCTCGCGGTCGGGCTCGCGGGCGGGCTCGCGGTCGGGCTGGGTCAGACAGCGTGGGGCGCCTTCGTGCTGACCCGGGTCTGGCTCGCCGCCCGCGGCCGGATCCCCTTCGATCTGATGGCCTTCCTCGCCGATGCCCATGAGAAACGAGGCGTCCTGCGCCAGGTCGGCGCCGTCTACCAGTTCCGCCACATCGAGCTCCAGCGCCGGCTCGCCACCCGATAGTCGCCCATCATGCGCGGCCTCGAGGACCCGGCCAGCGCACGGCCGCTCCGCCTGGAGACTGGGGCGATCAGCCTGCGGCGCAGAAGAATCCGCCTACAGCCAGTCGGGTGGATCGTGGAACGTGTCGGGTCGACCCGCAGCTGCGGCGCGTGCTGGGTGAGACCGCGCTCGGTGAGATCGCCCGGCTGATCGAGCCGGACGGGGACTGCACCGTCTGCCACCGGAGCCGGGGGCCGGGCCGCTGACCCTGTCCGCCCGCGGCACACCCGGCGGGCGGCCGGAGGATCTGCTGGTGGTGCTGCCCGCGCACGCCGCCTGCGCACCGTCGACCTGGCAGCAGGAGTCGAGCCCGATCCCACCGGCGCGCAGCTACCGGACCCTGGCCCTGGCGCTCACGGCCGGGGGTGGGGCGATGCCGGCGGTGATCGTCAACGACAGCATCGACGTGCAGGTCGGCCAGCTCGCCCGCAGCCACTGGCACGACACCATTGGCGACAACGCGCGCTGCGTGGCCTCACACCCCTGACCGCGGCGCCGGTGCCCACCGGCGGCCCGACGTGGGGTGCCTCCGTCATCGGAGGGTCCAAATCGCCAGAGCGGGCAGCGATCTTGTCCGCGAGAAAGGCGGCCACGGGCAGCAACACGCTCAGGCCAGCGACAAGCACCGCCGCCTTGCCCTGCCCAGCCGCCCAGACAACGCCGCCGGCTATCAGGCCGAGCACGCCGGCAATCCACCACACCGAGCGCGACGCCTTCCTACGTCCCCTTTTGACGGGGATCGCGGACGAGCCGGAGTCGAAACGGTGGGCGGGCACCCGCCGTGGCGTGACCCGCCGTCCGGTGGAGGACAGGGAATAGTGATGCGGGAACTGCTGGAGAAGATCGAAGCCAGAGGGCCCGCCCCACCAGCTTCCCTTTTCCAAAGGCAACTGCTGAATCGTCCTGCACCGAGTGATCCACGACCCCTCTGAGGCTCCCGTTGACCATGACGCGCACCGTCGTCGCAGACCTGCACTTCGCCGAGTCGCCCAGGTGGCACGAGAACCGTTTGTGGTTCTCGGACTTCTTCGGTGGCCGCGTGGCGTCGGTCCTGCCATCCGGCTCGGATCTGCGGATCGAAGCGTTGGTACCGGCGCAGCCGTCTGGCCTGGGATGGCTCCCGGACGGCCGGCTGCTGATCGTGTCCATGCGTGACCGCAGGATCCTCCGCCGGGAGACCGACGGCACGTTGGCCGTCCACGCGGACCTGTCCGGGCACGCCACGGGACAGCTCAACGACATGGTGGTCGACGCGTTCGGGCGAGCCTATGTAGGCAACTTCGGCTTCGATCTGGCCTCTGGTGACACCTTCGCCCCGGCATCCCTGCACCGGGTCGACCCCGACGGGAGCGTCACCGAGGTTGCCTCGGATCTCTGGTTTCCCAACGGCAGCGTGATCACCGCGGCACATGTGCTGCTGGTGAACGAGACCTTCGGCAACCGTGTGACCGCCTTTGACCTCACGCCGTCAGGTGACCTCGTCCATCGACGTACCTGGGCGTCCTTCGGACCAGCGCCCTCAGGAGACGACTTCACCGAGGTGCTCAGCCAGGTGGTCATCGCGCCCGACGGCTCCTGCCTCGACGCCGACGGCAACCTCTGGATCGCCGATGCCGGCGGCAATCGCCTGCTTCAGCTGACCGCGGCAGGCGAGATCGGCGCCGAGATCAGTCCCGGGACGCCCGTGTTCGCCTGCGCCATCGGCGACGGCACTCTCTTCGCCTGCGCGGCACCCGACTTCCACGAGCAGCGACGCGCCGCTGTCCGCGAAGGACACATCATCGCCATCAGCATCCCCTGAGCCGTGGACGGTGACCGGCCGTTCGACGATGTTCCCACAGCGGTGAGGAACGCGCCGCCTGTGTGATGGTGATCCAGGGCCGCCCGTACGGATTTTTGGTTGACCCACGAGCTCGTCCTGGGAGGCTTGCCTTCATGCGTGCGATGAGTGGCGGGCATGTCGAGGAGGCTGTGGCCGAGATGGTGCGGGTACTCGGGCCGCATCAGGATCGCGACTGGCAGGTCCAGGCAGGGCCGGTCGAGTGGAGCTGCTGGAAGACCGCCGCCCATGTCGCGCACGATCTGCTGGCCTATGCGGGACAGGTGGCGGCCCGCCCCACGGCCGGGTACCTGCCCTTCGATCTCACCGTCGCGAGCGACGCGCACCCGCGCGAGGTGCTTCAGGTGGTCACCGCCTGCGGAGGGCTGCTCGGCAGTGTGCTGGCCGCCAACCCGGACACTCGGGCGTGGCACCACGGGCCGACCGACGCGACGGGTTTCGCGGCCATGGGCGTCGCCGAGACCCTCCTCCATACCCACGACATCACCGAGGGAATGGGCGTGCGGTGGCGTCCCCCGCGTTCACTCTGCGCGGGGGTGTTGAGCCGGCTGTTCCCAGGCGTTCCGGAGGGCGATCCGGCGCAAGTCCTCCTGTGGTCCACAGGAAGAGCCGACCTCGACGGCCACTCTCGTCGCACCTCGTGGATCTGGAGCGCTGCAATCAGCTGATCAGATCAGCTCTGTAGAGTCGGCGTGGTGGGATCTCCGCAGACGCTCAGCGAAGCCGATCGACGTCGTGTCGCCGCATGGGCCGCCGATTGCGCAGAGCGGGTTCTGGGGCTGTTCGAGGCCGAAGCTCCAAAGGATGACCGCCCTCGCGCTGCCATCGCCCGGACCCGGGCGTTCGCCCGGGGAGAGCTGAACACTGCCGAGGAGATCCGCCGTCGATTCGTGGGTGGGGTCGCTGCCGGTGATGTGAAGGCTCCCGCGGCAGCGGCCGCTGCCCGAGCCGCCGGTCAAGCCGTAGCCATCTGCCACATGGGCGCGCACGCACTGGGCGCCGCCGCGTATGCAGCCAAAGCGGCCGGCCTGGCCCCCGGCCGGCCAGGAGCTGTCGAGGACGAGCTCCGCTGGCAGCTCGATCACATGACGGCGGAGGTCCGGGCCGCCCTACGAGCCCTCCCGCCTGTCGGCGAGGATCGGTCAGGTCCTCTCGGGCCCGGGCTCCTCACATCAGGCCAACTCGGCACGATCATTCGTGACCTTCAAGCCGGTCTTGCCCTGCCCGACCAGGACTGATCCGAAAATGCGTGTACATGTGGATGGTGAGGGGCTGCCGGGTCGGGTCGTCCCGCTCGGCGTGGAGCATCGCATCGATCGCGTTCTTGAAGGGGTCCAGCCGGGAGCGGCGGGCCGGTGGCTTCTTCCGCGCCGGGGGTGTGGGCGACGCGAGGGCTTGGGTGAACAGCGAGGACCACACTCGTCGGCGAGGAGGGCCTCGGGCGGGGCCAAAACGCGCCCGTGTAGCCAGCCGCGGTCGGGTACGCGCAGGGGCACCAGGTCCCCGCGATCATCCCCGCGGGTGTCCCGGGCCAGGTGAGGGTGTGGGACACGCGTCCCGCGGCTTCTCCCACAGCAGGAGGTAACGCCAGAACAGCAGCCGTCGCACCCGCGCGCCGGGAAGTACCGCGGCGGCCACCCGGGCGGCCTGGCGTGTGGTCAGCGGCGCGTCGATGAGCACGGGCATGCCCGTGCGCGTGTGGTGCTCCTTCGCGCAGGGGTGGCCGCCCCGCAGCAGCCCGGTCACGAGGAAGACGACGCCGAGCAGGCGATGACCGACCGCGGCGGCGAGTTCGACAGGCCACTCCCGGCGCAGGTCCCTGCGGGGAAGAACGACGGCGGCGAGGACTCCGCCGGGCCGCAGCGCGGCCCCGAGCACCTCGAGGGCGGCCTCCAACGGCATGTGGTGCAGCGCGGTGATCGACACGATCGCGTCATAGTCCCTGCCCGGCAGCGGGTCGACCAGCACATCCGCGAGCACGCAGGTGACGGTGTCGGGGGTGTGCCGCCGGGCCTGTTCGATCATCGGCGCGGACCGGTCGACGGCGTCGACGTGCTCGACCCGTTGGGCGAGGCGGGCCGCGAACGCCCCGGTGCCACAGCCGACATCGAGCACCCGCCGGCAGGGCCGCGGCAGGTGGCGCAGCAACAGCCGCTGGTAGTAGGTGTTGTGAGACCAGTCGAGCACAGCCGACATTGTGGCGGCGCACCGTCACCGCCCCGCCGCCGGGTCCGGCTTTGCGTCGCGACCGTGAGGAACACCGCCGTCGCGGGCAGTGCTGTCAGGTCGTCATCCACCCACCAGCAGAGCCCGCACACCCCGCCCGGGCATCCCGCGGCCGATGTGTGAACCCGGTGGCCGCGGGATGGCGAGCGCTGCTAGGATGCCGGAGGCCGGACAGGAGACCGAGGAGGTGGTACCCGTGCACGCAGCATCGACATGGGTGCTCCCCTGCGGGGTCACGGTCGGGCGCTAGGTCGTCCGGGAGCACCGTCCCAGCACGCTCCCGGAAGGCACGACCATGCGGTTCACCTCGCACCAGCGCCTCGACGACACTGTCCTCGAACGTTCCTTCACCCTCGGCGAGATCCCCGGCATCCTGTGGACGTCCACGTCGGCGTCGGTGCCGCTGATCCTGCTCGGTCATCCCGGCGGGCTGCACGCCATGTATCCGCGGCTGGCGGCCCGGGCCCGGGGCTGCGTGGCGGCGGGTTTCGCCGCGGCCACCCTCGAGCTGCCCGGCAGCGGCGACCGGCCCCGCTGGGCCGCCGCCGAGCAGGCCCGCGCCGACCTGCGCCGGGCGCTGGAGGCCGGTGAGCCGGTCGAGGAGATCGTCGACCGGCTCGTCCTCCCCCTGGTCGAGAAAGCGGTTCCGGAATGGCGGGCCGCACTCGACGAGCTCCTGGTGCTGCCCGAGATCGGCGGCCCGGTCGGCTATGCGGGAGGGTTGATCTCCATCGGCATCCGGATGGCGGTACTCGAGCCGCGGATCGCGGCCGCGTTGCTGTTCGCCGGGAGTTTCGTACCCGCCGCCCTGGTCGAACAGGCCCGCCAGATCACCATCCCGCTGCAGGTCCTGCTGCAGTGGGACGACGAGCACAACGACCGCTCCCAGACCCTGGACCTGTTCGACGCCTTCGGCTCCACCGAGAAGACGCTGCACGCCAACATGGGCGGACACACCGGCGTCCCGGCGTTCGAGGGCGACAGCGGAAACCGGTTCTTCACCCGACACCTGCGGTAGGAACGAACAGGACGAGACGTCGAGTCACCGCGCCGGGCGGTCCTCCGTGTGATCGAGCAGCCAGGTCACGGCACGTTCGGCGTGGTCGAAAATCGAGAGGTGGCCGTCGTCGGGGGTCAGCCACAGCTCGCCGCGCCGACAGTGACGCGCCATCCACCGGGAATGCTCGGCGGGCACGAAAAGGTCCTGCGCGCCGTGTACGAAAAGCACCGGAACGGTGATGTCGATATCGAAACCCCAGGGGGCGGTGAACGCGGCGAAATCGTCGAGATAGGCGTCGAGGTCGCCGTCCATGGCGCGTGCGACGGAGGAGATCAGCCAGGGGCCGTACGCCCCGGAGAACGCGGCCATGTCGGCGGGAGCGAACATGGACTCGTCGATCCTCGCCCCGGCGGCGAAATGTTCCTGGAGGGCCGCGCGGCCACGCGCCGCGGCGCGGAACTCGGCGGCTCCGGCGTCCCCCATCGCGGCGAACCAGTCCAGGCCCGCCGCGTCGAAAGGGGCCAGACCCGAGACGCAGACGGCGCCCAGCACACGGCCTTCCAGCACACCGGCGCAGGCCAGAGCATGCGGCCCACCACCGGACTGCCCCATCACCGCGAACCGGTCGACGCCCAGCGCGTCCGCGACACAGGCGACGTCGGCGGCCACCGCGGCCACCGAACGGCCGTGGTGGGGGTCGGACCCGCCGTATCCGGGACGGTCGTGCGACAACCAGCGCACCGTGCCCCCACCGGCGGCGACCAGCGGCTCCGGCGGTACACCGACCTGCGGCGAGCCGTGATGCCAGTAGACGGTGGGCATGCCCGCGTTCCCACCGTCGCCGCTGTCATAGACGTGCACTGTGCGCCCGTCCGGAAGCGTGATATCGCATTCGGCTGTCGCCACCCGCGCATCCTATGTACCGGGGCAGCAGGTGCCGGTACAGGCGCAACCGGCGCGCTGTGCTCGTCCGCTCGTCCGCTCGTCCGCTGGTCGGTGTCCTGCCAGCCTTCCCACGCCCCGTCCGTCCTGGCCAGGGCGCGGATCAGTTCCGCTGGCAGCGGTGGTTCGGTGTCCTCGTCCCTCGTGCGACAAGCCCCACGATGTGGGCCGCGATGGCCCGGGGCTGTGTGACACCTGCTCGGTTCCGGACATGGCCAGGACGGGGCTCACTTCGAGGACCGCGAGCGCGGGCCGGTTCGCTTTCGCTGGGCTTTCCGTGGCGCTCGACACCGGCCCGTTGTCGAACGACCGTCACCCGCGGCTGACGGTCGGTGGGCCGCCCTCGATGTCATTCATCTGACAGCGGTGGGTGACAGGCCTGTCCGGTGTAGCGCATCGTGCCTGGTGGGGAGCCTGGACGGACGCCGGGGGCGCCGTCGTCGGGCTCCGGGAACTCTTGTGAACGTCGTCCTGATATGGACGGACCCCCCATAATGATGCGATTGGTCCGGTCCTGATCATGGCCGAGTGGAGGATGGTGGAATGACCGGGGGATTCGCGCCGCAGCAGACAGGAATGCCGAGGAAGCTGAAATTCTTGGTCGCTTTTCTGTTCATCCAGGCAGCGTTGAACATCGTGTCATCGATCCTGGTGCGGATGCTGGTCGACGACCGGATCGAACATGGCCAGGAAGAAGATGTGAGCCTGCTCCGTTTTCTTGTCATCCTGGGTTTCGTGGTGGGAGCGGCGCAGGTTCTCGCCGCGGTTCTGGTGATCCGTCGGATAGCGGCCGCCCTGCAGGTCGTGGTGGTGGCCGAAGGCATCGTGATTCTGGTGGGCATCGCCAGCCTGGTGAGTGGGACCGGCACCAGCGTGGTCGCGATCGTCTTCGCGATCCTGCTGATCGGATGGGTCCTGGGCAGTGAGACGCGGTGGTGGTTCGACCGCACGCTGGCCCAGCCGGGCCAGATCGGCACCGACGCCACACCCGGCTGGCCCGGTTACGGCCCGCCCGGCTACGGCCCGCCGAACGCCGGCCAGCCCGGACCCGGCCAGCCCGGACCCGGCCAGGCTGTTCACGGTCAGCCCGTCTGGCCAGGCCCTGGTCAGCCCGGCCCTGGCCAGCCCGATTACGGTCAGCCCGTCTACGGTCAGCCTGGTCAGGGGCAACCCGGCCACGGCCAGGCTGGTCAGCGCCCGCTCGGTCAGGAGGGCCAGCCCGGCTACGGGCAGCCCCCGGCCTGATCCGAAGCGGCCGGCGGCCCGGTTACAGCGGACCTGGCGCGGGCGGACCGGGATGCGGCCGCCCCCGGGTGACGGAAGAAACGGAAGAAGGAAAAGGAACAGAGATGGGCGAGGGGGCAGGGGAGGTGCCGCTGGCCGGGCGGGTCACGGCCGGGGTGGTGCGGGTCGGCGACACGGTGCGCCGTCCGGTCGGCCCCTGGACCGACACGGTGGACGCGGTCCTGCACCACCTGCACGCGGTCGGTTTCACCGGGGCCCCGCGGGCCCTGGGCCGCGACGAGCGGGGACGCCAGGTGCTCGAGTACATCCCCGGGCCGCTCGGCGACCCCGCCGGCACCTACCCGACGGCCCGCCTGGCCTCGCTGGGACGGATGCTGGCCGACCTGCACCAGGCCCTCGCCGCGTGGCGCCCACCGCCGACGGCGACGTGGAACCGGCTGATCCCACCCGACCGGGAGGAGCTGGTCTGCCACAACGACGTCGCGCCGTGGAACCTCGTCGACTCCGCCCGCGGCTGGGTGCTCATCGACTGGGACGCGACCGCGCCGAGTTCCCGGCTGTGGGATCTCGCCTACGCCGCGCAGAGCATCGCAGGCCTGCGCGCCGACCGTCCGATGGGGCGGTCGGCGGCGCGGCTACGCGCCTTCGTCGACGGCTACGGCCTGGACGCCCCGTCCCGCCCGCAGCTGGCCCACCTGCTGGGACGGCGCGCCGCCGCGATGCACGACCTGCTGCGCGACGGCGCGCGACGCGGGCGGCAACCGTGGGCCAGGATCTGGACCGAGGACGGCCCCTACTGGCAGGCCACCGCCGAGTATCTGAGCGCCTCGACCGACGCCTGGCTGCGCGCCCTGCGCTGATCTCGCACCGGTGCCACCGGGGATGACCGTCTCACCACGAGGACAACGGACGCGGCGCCCGCGTGGGCGGGCCCACCGCTGTGGGTGCATGGTGATCTGCATCCGGCGAACGTCGTCGTCGCCGACGGAACACTCGCCGGTGTGGTCGACTTCGGTGACCTGTGCGTCGGGGATCCCGCGGACGATCCGCCGTGCCCGCGGTCTGGCCCTCCACCGAAGCCTGGTCCTGCTGAGGGTCGGCGAGAACGGGCGGCGGGGCGTTCCCGGTGGCAAACCGACCTGGGGACCGGCCGGCCAGGCGGCACTCGAACGTGTTCTGGGCGACAGGGTCCTTTAGAGAGACGAGCGGGACGAGCGGGACGAGCGGGACTAGCGGGACTAGCGGGACGAGGGGAGACGGCGATGCCGCAGCAGCGCGTGTTCGCGGTGCGGTTCGGGTGGGGGGAGCGGGATCTGGCGGTGCTGGCACCGGTGAGCGACCTGGTGGTGCTCGTCGACGTGCTGCGGTTCACCACCGCGGTGAGTGTCGCGGTCAGCCGGGGTGCGGTGGTGCTGCCCTACGGGTGGCGTGACGGCCGCGCCGCCGGTTTCGCCGCCGACCACGGCGCGGTCCTCGCCGGTATGCGGGAGGACCCGGGCGCCTGGTCTCTGTCCCCGACCGACCTCGCCCGCATCCCGGCCGGGACCCGCCTGGTCCTGCCCTCCCCCAACGGTTCCGCGCTGTCGACCACCGCGGCCGGCTACGGTGCGACGGTGCTCGCCGGCTGCCTGCGTAACGCGCCCGCGGTCGGACGTCTGCTCGCCACCGAGGTCGCCGCGGGCCGCACGGTCGCGGTGATCGCCTCCGGGGAACGCTGGCCCGACGCCTCGGGTGTGGCGCACGCGGGCCCGCTGCGTCCCGCCGTCGAGGACCTTCTGGGCGCCGGTGCGGTCCTTCGCCACCTCGGTGACCTCACCCGGGCCCAGCTGTCCCCGGAAGCCCGCGCCGCCCGGGCGGCGTTCGACGCCGCCGCCCCCACCCTGCACGACGAGCTGCGCGAGGCGGCCTCCGGCCGGGAACTGCTGGCTCTGGGCTGGGACGACGACGTCGCGGCCGCCGCCGCTCTCGGCGCGGACATCACCGTCCCCCTCCTGCGCGCCGGAGCCTTCCACGCCGCGGCCGCGACGGCCTGACCCGACCGCCGCACCGCCCGATCGCGGGCGGATCACGGTCAGACGGTGGGGGCGGACCGGGTGGCGCGGCGGGCGGCGCGGGTGGCCAGGGCGCAGCGCAGCAGGTAGCGGGGGGTCGGGGGAATCCAGCCGGCCTGCAGCGCCATCGCCTGGTCGTCGCGCACGGCCCAGTGTTCGATGACCAGGCCGTCGCGGATGCGCTGGAAGTGGGCGTGGTGGACGGTGAACGACCGTCCGGTGGGGGCGAAGGCACGTTCCACCTCACCGGACGGCGTCCAGATGACGAAGTCACCGGTGTGCCGGCCGGACATGGTGCCATGGGTGACGACCAGGTCGCCCTCGACCACGATCTCCTCGATGGTGAACGACAGGTCGGAGAACGCCGCGCGCAGCCAGTGGGCGGTGGCCAGGAACGCCTCGGGGCCCAACCCGCGGGTCGCCGGCGGCTCGGCCTGCGCCTCCCGGTTGACGGCCCGGGGATGGGTGAGGGCGACGAAGTCGTCGAGGTCGCCGTCGACCATCGCGCCGATGTTGCGCACGGCCACGTCGGCGAGCGTGTCACGGTCGAGTCCGCTGGCCGTCGGCCGAGCCGCCCGCACGACGACGGGACGAACCACCGCCGGGACGGTGGCGGTGGCGGTGGTCGTGGTGTCGGTGGTGGTGGGCATGTGGGGTGCTCCCTAGTGGTGGACGTCCACCTTGTTGATGGACGTCCAGTTCGGTACAGCGGACTGCATCCAATGGTGACAGTAGGCTGTATCGAATGCCAGGGTCCGCGGACGTGAGGGCAGGTCGCGTGTACGACAACCGGTCCCGCCAGGCCGGGGCGGGGCGGACCCGCCAGCGGGTGCTGGCCGCCGCCCGCGCGTCCTTTCTGGCCCACGGCTACGCACGCACGACGATCCGGACGGTCGCGGCGGCCGCCGGGGTCTCCCAGGAGACCGTCTACAAGCGCTTCGAGGGCAAGGCCGGGCTGCTCAAGGCCGTCTACGACGTCACCCTGGCCGGTGACGACGAACCGATCAGCTTCATCGACCGTCCGGAGTCGAAGGCGTTCCGGGCGGCACGCGGCGCCCTCGACTCCGCCCACGCCTACGCGGCGATGGCCGCCGGGGTGTCCGGGCGCATCAGCGACCTGATGGACATCGTGTTCCAGGCCCGCGGCGGCGACCCGGACCTCGAGGCGTTCGCCGCGACCATCGACCAGGAACGTCTCTTCGGGGCCACCGCCGCGGTCCGCCACTGGTCCGAGCTCGGCCTGCTGCGCGACGACCTGCCCGCAGACACCGCCCGCGACATCCTCTGGATGTACATCTCCCCGTCGGTGGACGGCATGCTGCGCCAACGCGGCTGGACCCGCCCCGACTACCAGACCTGGCTCGCCCGCACCCTGCTCGCGACCCTCCTGCGCCCCGACCCCGCCCCCCTCGCGGGCGACCCCCCCGCCGACGGCACCCTCGCGGACGGCACCCTCGCGGACGGCACCCTCGCGGACGGCACCGCCGCCGACGGTGTCCCCGTTTCGTCACCCACCCTCGGCGCGGTCTGATCACGGCCATCCGTGCGTCCGTTATGCACCAATATGGACGGCTGTCGGAGTGCGATGATGCGGCACCGAAGGCCCCAAAACCCCGAATCGCGGCCGATTCGCTGCCGTGATCATGGTCGTGATCACGGGATGCCGAGGGTTGTTCAGGGATATCGGCCTCGCAATACCGAACATGCCTCGGCATGCGACCGAACAACCCTCGGCATGTGCCGTGGCCGGGCAGATCGGCCACGGCGCAACGGGCACCGGAGGGCGTGGGGGACGTCGGCCCGCCACCGGTGTCGCCGAGCACCCCCGTCCCCGTCCCCGTCCCCGTCCCCGTCCGCCCGGATTCTCCCGCATATGCGATCAGCGGATGCCGATCACCTCCGGTGATGGTGGGCGCGGCGGGTGAGGCCGAGGGTGACGTCCAGGAGGAGGAAGGCCGCCAGGGTCACACCGAACACCGGCAGCGCCCAGCCGAGCGCCACCGTGGCGAGAATCCCGGCCGCCAGCAGGGGCGTGGGAAGGCCACGCCAGGCGCCGCGGGCCGGCGGTGGGCCCAGCAGGCGGTGCCGGTCGGGCTGCTGGGCGCGGGTGGGGCGGCGCTGCCACCACATCCGCAGGCCCCAGACCAGGACGCAGATCAGGCCGAGGGCGAGGGCGGCGAGCAGGATCTGGTTGGCCAGCCCGAACAGCAGACCCATGTGGGCGGCGACGCCGAGCTTGGTCAGTTTCGCGGCCACCGGGTAGTCCGCCCACCGGGTGTGCGCGGTCACCCGAGCGCCCGCGCCGCCCTCAGAGCCCGCGCCGCCCTCAGAGCCGGAGCCGCCCTCAGAGCCGGAGCCAATGCCGATGCCAGCGCTGGTGGCGGTGCTGGTGACCGTGGCGGTGCTGGTGGAGGTGGGATGCGGGTCGACGGCGACGGCATCCAGGCGCATCGGCCAGCGCCGGTCGGTCTGGGTGACGGTCCAGGCCGTGCCCGCCTGCGCCGGCAGTTCGATGTCCACCGGTCCGGACAGGCCCGCCGCGCGGGCGGCAGCGAGGACCCGGTCCGCCGGGTCGGCTCCCGGGAGGGCGGTGGCCCCGGAGAGGGAGTGATGATGCCCGGTGGACGCGGCCGGCGCACCGGACGACGCGTCCGCGGCACCCGGCGCCGACGTGGTGATGGGTACGGCGTGGGCGGTGGGCAGGGCGGTGTCGAGGGTGGGGGCGTGGCCGTGGGTGGCGTCCAGGGCGGAGCGGAAGTGGGCGCCGGCGTGCCGTGACCAGGTCAGGCCGGTCGCGGACAGGAACAGCAGGCCCACCAGCAGCCACACGCCGGTGGCGCCGTGCCAGCCCAGGGTGCGTCGCCGTCCGGACGCGCGCAGATCGGGCAGCAGGACGCGCCGGGCCCGGCCAGCCCGGCCTGTCGGGCGGGTGCGGCGCACGCGGGCCAGCCACAGCAGCAGGCCCCCCGTGGCCACGACCCACAGCCAGCTCGCCGCGACCTCCGAGTAGTAGCGGCCGAACGCGCCCAGCCGCAGGGTGCGGTGCAGATCGTCGAGCCAGGTCGTCAGCGGGGTGCTGCCCCACCAGGTCGTCAGCGTGCCGCGGACCCGCGCGGTGTACGGGTCGACGTAGACGGTGCGCTGCCTGTCCCCGAGGTCGGGGACGGTGAACACGACCGCGGTGGTGCGGCGCGGCCCGTCGCCGGTGCGTATCCCGGTGACGGTGCCGTGGGGGTGGGCGGCGCGGGCGGCGGCGATCTGCGCGGACAGCGGTCTGGGCGCGTTTCCCCCCGCGTCGACGGTCAGCTCGTGGCCGTAGACGAGCTGGTCCAGCTGCGGGGTGAGGGTGTAGGCCAGTCCGGTCAGCGCCGCGACCAGCAGGAACGGCGCGACGAACACCCCCGCGTAGAAGTGCAGCCGCAGCAGGAGCCGTCGCGGCGCCACCGACGACGTACGTGCCCCCGGCGCCGGCTTCGCGGCGGGCTCCGGATCCCTCGCGGACGGGGATGACGGAGGCGGGGACAACGTGGACGGGGAAAACGCGGACGGGGACGGCGGAGGCGGGGACGACGCGGACGGAAAGGACGGCAGGCACGGGGAGGGTGTGGACGGGGGTGGCACCGCGGATTCGTCCGCGGGCACACCACGATCATCGATGGTGGCCATGGGGTCTCCGACCTGGAGGCAGGGAAGCGGGCAGGCGGGCACACCGCGCCTTCCCGTCGGCCCTCGACGCCCACGGCGTCCGCTGTCACCGCAGGCGGACGCGAT
This sequence comes from Frankia umida, assembly GCF_023242945.1. NCBI lineage: Bacteria > Bacillati > Actinomycetota > Actinomycetes > Frankiales > Frankiaceae > Frankia > Frankia umida. The sequence goes on along the minus strand of NZ_JALKFT010000016.1, from coordinate 48,601 downwards.
CGCGGACGCGGACGCGGGCTGCGGTGGGAACGGACATCCGAGCAGGACAGGGGAACCGGACGCCGGACGTGGCGTCGCGAGCAGACCCGGACGTCGAGGGTCGGCCGTCGACGCGCACCTCACGATCGGTCGGGATCGCAGGTCTGGACGCGCGGGGCACAACGGGGACGGGCGCGGTGACGGGCCGTCCCACGGCAGGCGTGGGACGGTGGTAGCGGGTCGGACCATGGCCGCGGCGGGAGGACCCGCCGGCCGGTCAGACCGATGCCCGCGCCGGCGGCCCCCGACGAACCAGGTCGTGCCCGACCCGCGCGGCACCGGCCGTGCGCGGCGGCGGTCGACGCACCGGCGGTGTGCGGGCGGGCGGCGGATGAACCCAGGTGAGCGCCCGGCGGCGCAGCCGGCGCAGGGTGGCACGGGCTACCGTCACCGCGCCGCGGGCCGCCCGCCACAGCAGACGTTCGCCGGTGGCCAGCCACCAGGCGAGCAGCAGGGCGGCACCCAGATGCGCCACCGCGACGATCGGACCGCCCGGCAGCAGATCCACCCCCACCGCGGCCCCGCCACCGGTGCCGACACCCGCCCCGGCCACCGCCGCGACGCTGTCACTGGACGCGTGCCCGGCCATACCCGCGGACGCGGTGAGCGTGAACGCCAGGTGCAGCGCGGACTGCACGCCCACGACCAGCGCGACCAGCCGCGCCAGCGACAGACGGCGACCGGCCGCACCCCAGCACACCCGGGCGGTCAGCGCCATCCCGATCGCCGTCACCGGCAGGGACGGCAGCTGCCCGCAGGCGGCGGTGTGCGCGCCCAGACCGAGCAGCACCGCGGCGACGGCGACGGTGAGGGCACGCACGCCCCGTCCGACCGGCCTCGCCGCCCACCTCACAAGACCGGCACTGTAACCGACTCGTCCGATCCGGGTGGTGAGAAGGACGGGGTTCGCGCCGACCGATGCCAGGGTCCACGTGGTGAGCCGGTCACCTTCGCCGACAGGAAGGCCGCGGAAACGGAAACGGAGAGGGCGGCCGATGTCTGGTGCGGTGGGCCCGAAGGTAGGGCCGCGGGCCGGCGCATGGTGGCGGCGCGTGCCCGGCCGGGGGCGGCACCGTCGACGATGGGAGACATGCGGGTAACGATCAGAGTGCGACCGGGGGCCAGCAGGACCGCCGTCGGCGGTGAGCTGGGCGGCCCAGACGACGAACCGAGCCTGGTGGTGCGGGTCTCGGCGCGGGCGGTCGACGGGAAGGCGACCGAGGCGGCGCTACGCGCGCTCGCCGACGCGCTCGGCCTGCGCCGCGGCGAGGTGTCCCTCGTCCACGGCGCCACGAGCCGCACGAAGCTCGTGGAGATCGCCGTATCGCCGGCCGACGAGCCCGCGCTGCGCGACCGCCTGAGCGCCCTGCGCCAACGCCGCTGACCAGCACCTACCGTGGTCGCCTCGTCTGCTGCCACCTCGCCACCCGCTCGTTTACGAGTGCGCGGGCTGGTCCCGATCCACACCGTCGCGTCGTCGTCCATCCTCGGCACGCCAGCAGGCCACCCCCCGCTAAAACGCAAAAGTCGGGAGATTGTCAATGCTGGTGCAGCGTCCCCCCGCCGGCCTGTCCGGTCGGGTCGGAAATCGGCCCGGTGACGGCGGCGACAAGCTCGGCAGCGCGCCGGTAGGACTGCCGGGCCCGGCAGGGTTGGAGAGGTGAAACCGGAGAATTCCACGACGACGCCGAGGGCGGCAAGGGCCCGCGTACCCGGGTCGTCGCCGTGGGATTCCTCTCGTGTTACCGAGGCTTTACCGAAAGATTCCTACGTCGCCGACCCGCGGTAGGCGACCGGGCCCTCGCCGGGGAACTGCGCCGCACCCTGGAACGACGCGCCGTCGTCGAAGAACGTGATGCTGCCGTTGCCCTGGGGGCCCGACCAGGTCACCTGGGTCCCGGTCTCCGGCCGGCCCGACGAGGGCACGACCTGGTTCCGGTTGCCGACGACAATCTGCAGGTCGGAGTCCTTGTGCCATTCCGCCCCCGGACCGCCCCACTGGATCTCCGTGTGATAAAGAGACATGCGTCTTCCCCTTCTGTCGGCGTGGCCCGCCGGGCCACGCTTTAACGGGAACAGCGGGTACCGTGAATTCTGTTCACCCGAGGCCAACCGACCCGGACCGGCCGGTCCACGCACGTCAAGACATGGATCCCCCGGACCGGAAGTCGGCTGCCAACAAGTCGAGCGAACCTCCGCGGAGCCCATCGTAACGACCCCGATAGTCGGCGACAACGGCTTTGCAGAACAAAAGCAGCTTCACATGTTTATCGAAATTATGTTTGAATATGTGGCTTTAGTTCCTTTTGGTATGTGGTGTGATTGTCGGGCATCAATGAATGCGACCCGCCGGATCGGGAACGGGGGCGGATCACCATCGGACCGAGAACGCACGCCGAGCCTGTTCGCCAGGCTCGGCGAGGTGTGCGCCACCATCAGCCGTGATTCTTGAGCGTCCTCGACCGTGGTCAGACCGACGACCTGCCCGTCCACCTCGAGTGACTGCCCAGGACCGGGCGTGGAGACGACCGGACGCCGGATTCAGGTGGCCGGGGTTCCTAGGATGATTCCCATGGGATCGACGCGGGGGCTGCGTTACGGCGACGGAGTGCTCGGTGGCCCGCAGGACGCCGAACAGACCCGGTTGGCCGCGATGGCGGACGTCTGCGATCCCACGACCATCAGGGTCCTGGACGATCTCGGGGTCGGTCCCGGCTGGCACGCCCTGGAGGTGGGAGCCGGTGGTGGGTCGATCGCGCTCTGGCTGGCCGGGCGGGTCGGTGCCACCGGCCACGTCGTGGCCACCGACCTCGACATCGACCCCCTACAACGCCGCCTGCACGCCCAGGGTGACCGCCGGCGGCACACACCTGGCCGCGGGCCGCTGACCGTCCTACGCCATGACGTCACCAGCGATCCGCCGCCGGAGCAGGGGCCGTTCGACCTCGTCCACGCCCGGTTCGTCCTGGAACATCTGCCGGAACGGGAACGCGTCCTGGACCGTCTGGTGAGCTGGTTGCGCCCGGGCGGGACCCTGGTCGTCGAGTCGATCGCGCGGTTTCCGCTCGACTCCTGCGCGCGGCCGGCGTTCCGGCGGGCGATGGACGCCCTCGACACGGTGCTCGCGGCGACCATCGGCACCGACTCCACCTGGGCGCGCACCTTTCCCACGCCGCTGCGTGCCCGTGGCCTGTCCGAGGTGGGGATGACCGTGCATCTGCCCGTCACCGGCGGCGCGAACGCGTCCGCGCTGTGCTGGGCGCTGACCCTGACCCGGCTGCGTACGCGCATCGTCGAGCGGCGACTGGCCGGCGACGACGTGTTGGACGCCGCCCTCGCCCAGCTCGCCGACCCCGACTTCGCGGATCTTGCGTTCGCGACCGTCCTGGCCTGGGGCCGGGCGCCGGCGCACACCACGGACGCACCCGGCAGCCGCGGGTAGCGACGCACCCGCGCCGATTCACCCGGGCCGGCCCTGCGGTGTCGGTGTCGCGGTGTCGGATCAGCTGGTGTCGCAGGCGACGCCGTCGTGGTCGCGGTCGAGCGGGGCCCGGTAGCCGGGTTGTCCCTGGTACAGCGGGGCGGCCCCGGCGGCCCGGACGGCGTCGCAGTTGGCGTAGTACACCGAGGTCGGGTTCTCCTGCGCCGGCGGCGGGGCCTGGGCGGCGGGCTGCTGGGCCGCGGGCGCCTGCTGGACGGGCGGTGCCTGCTGCTGGGCCGGGGGGATGACGTTGCGCTGAGGCTGGGCCGGGGGCGCCGCGGCGGCCTGGGCGGGTGGTGCGGAGGTCACGGCCGGCCGCACCGCGGCGGCCGCCGCCCGGGTGGTGGCCGGGGCGACCGGTGCGGCGGCGGTGGTCACCGGCGGGGCCGGCGTGGCGGACGTCGCCGTCGGCTGCGGTGACGGGGAGCCTGCGGACGCCGTGGGCGACGGCGACGACACCACGGGTGCGTCGGCCGAGGCCCCGACGGTCGACGGGTCCTTCTTCGGCGCGGTCAACACGATCAGGATGATCAGCAGCCAGAAGCCGCCGACGATTCCGGAAATGATCGGGTGGCGGCGCGTCCACCCCCACAGTCGATACCCGACCGATGCCCCCTGCTGACCGCGTGCCACTGTGCGCCCCCCGGCTGATGGTGCGTCCCCGTCCCGGGAGTCGCGTCCCGAGCCTGGGGTGATCGGGTCGGACGATATCCCGCGTTCCGGTGCTCTGTGCGAGCAGAGCACGACCAGGAGACAGAGCGCGGTGGCGATGGGCGTCCAGTGGGTCGCGCGTGGGTCAGGATGGGCGGTATGAGCGTGAGCGTGATCGGGCCGGTGTTCGTCCAGACAGCCCAGGCCGCGGCGGGACTGCTGCGCGAACCGGTACTGGCGCGACGGTGGGAGACACCCAGCGCGTTGGCGCAGTTCCAGGTCAGCGGGCTGGCGGGGCATCTGGCCTGGCAGGTCCTCGCCGTACCGGGGCGTCTGGACGCCGCCGAACCGGACGGGCCGGCACTCTCGCTGGTGGAGTACTACACGGCGGCGGCGTGGGTCGGCGCGCCCCTGGACGGTGACCTCAACACCGGTCTGCGCACTATCGGCGAGCAGACCGCCGCGGACGGCCCGCCCGCCCTCGCCGCCCAGGTCGACGCCACCCTCACCCAGCTCCGGACGAGGATGGCGACCCTCGACGGCACCCGGCTGGTGGCGATGCGCACGTCCGCGCCCCCGCTGACCGTCGACGACCTGCTGACCACCCGCATCCTCGAACTGGCCGTCCACGCCGACGACCTCGCCGTCAGTCTCGACCTGCCCACCCCGGCGCTGCCCGAGGCCGCGACCGACCTGGTCATCGCCCTGCTGGCCCGGGTCGCCACCCGCCGCCACGGGCCGGTCGCGCTGCTGCGCGCACTCAGCCGCGCCGAACGCGCCCCCACCAGCATCACCGCCCTGTGACCCTTTCCTTCCTCCTTCACCGGCGCATCACCGCAAACATCACCATCGGGGTCGGGGGTGGGTCGCGGTCTGGCCGCGATGTCGGATGCCGGACCATGCATTCGTCTCTGCGTACGCGACGATTCACCTAGGGTGATAGTCGTGACGGTGAGAGATCGGTTGATGACAGCGGTGCTGGCGGTCGTGGCGACGGCGACCGTGCTGGTGGTGGGGCCGAGCGCGACCGCCGCCACCAGCACGACGTCGCCCACGACCACCACGGTGGTCCCGGCCACCGCGACCACCACGGGGATTCCGGCGGCCAGGTCGGCCAGGTCGGCCTCGTCGACGGCCGCGGCCCGGCTGGCGCTGCCGCCTGCGACGGGAACGTTCGCGGTCGGACGGGACACGCTGCACCTGGTGGACACCGCGCGCCGCGACCCGTGGGAGCCGACACGCCCCCGGGAACTGATGGTCGACGTCTACTACCCGGCGGCCACCCCGGCCAGCCCCGGGGCGGGTCGCGGCGGCCCGGCCCGCTACGCCGACCCGGCCGAGATCCGGTTGTACCTGGCCTCGCTCGGGCTGGACGGCGTCCTGTCGGCCACCGACATCGCCGCGACGACGATCGTGAGCCGCACCGGCGTGCGTCCCCTCGGTGGACGCCATCCGCTGGTGCTGCTCTCCCCGGGGCTGGGGGTGGGCCGCCGGTCGCTGACCGGCCTGGCCGAGCAGTTCGCCAGCCGCGGCTATGTCGCGGCCACCGTCGACCACGCCTACGAGTCGGTCGGCACCCTGTTCACCGGCGACCGGATGCTGACCTGCGTGGCCTGCGACCGCCTGCGGGACGTGTCCGACTTCGACGCCGCGGTGCGCTCCCGCACCGTCGATCTGTCGTTCGTCCTGGATCGTCTGATCGGCCCGCGTCCGGCGTGGCGCGCCTCGGCGACCATCGACGCGACCCGGATCGCCGCCGTCGGCCACAGCCTCGGCGGTGCGGCGGCGGTGGCGCTGCTCGCCCACGACCCCCGGGTCCGCGCCGGCGTCGACATGGACGGCACCCTCGCCGACCCCGCCACCCCCCTGGTCCCCGCCGGCCTGCCCGGACGCGCGGTGCTCCTGCTCGGCGCCACCCCGGACCATCCCGCCCCCGGCCCGGGCGGCCAGGCACCCCCCGGCACCAGCCCCGACGACTACGACCCCACCTGGGCGCAGGCCTGGTCGCTGCTGCGCGCCCCCCGCCTGTGGCTGGACGTCGACGGCGCCGACCACTTCAGCTTCACCGACGACCCGGTCATCGCCGACCAGCTCCCCCCACCCCCCAGCGCCACTGCCAGCGCCGCTGGCACCGGCGCTGGCAGTGGCACCGGCGCTGGCAGTACCGGTGGCGGTGGCCCGACGTCGAATCCGGCGCCGCCGGACGGGGTCGCTCCCACCCTGTCCGGCGCCCGCGCCCTGGCGATCACCCGCGTCTACGTCGAGGCCTTCGTCACCCGCGCCCTGACCGGACGTTCCGCTCCCATCCTGGACGCCCCGAGCCGCACCTACCCGGAAGTCCGCATCATCGGCCACTGACCGTCGCCATCGACTCCCGTCCGTCGCTGACCGTCGCCATCGACTCCCGTCCGTCGCTGACCGTCGCCATCGACTCCCGTCCGTCACGACTGGGGTCGTCGTCCGCTCCCGTCCGTCACGGCCGGGCGTGGCCGCGAGCCGGCTCGCCCGCCGGTCGCCGGTCGCCCGCATGCCGAGGGTTGTTCGGGAATCGAGGGCCTCGTTTTCCGCACAACCCTCGGCATGCCACCGCACAACCCTCGGCATGGCGGCGCATCCGCCTCGGCGAGGCGGCCTCGGCACGTCCGCCTCGCCGAGGCCGCCTCGGCAGGGCGGCACGTGCGCCTCGGCGACCGGGCGCGGCGTCCACGCTCGAACCACAAGGCCGAGGACACCGAGGACGCCCCGGATGGGGCGATCCCGCCGAGGCGTGGCGAAGGACGCAGAGCCGCTTTTCTTTGAGCGAGGCTCAGGTTCGGACGGGGCAGGTTCGGACGGGGCAGGTTCGAGCGGGGCTCCTCTTCGGACGGGGCTCAGGCGCGGGCGCGGGCGAGCAGGACGGCGCTGGGCAGGGCGTCGAGGTCGTCGGCGTCGCGCAGCAGCCGGGCGGTCTCGACGAAACCGGCCCGGCGCAGCAGCAGGGCGACACGGTCGGGGGGCCAGCGGTGAGAGGGGGCGACCCGGTGGGCGTGCGACTGGGGCTCGGTGTCGGTGACCTCGGTGGTCTGGAACGCCAGCAGCAGCTGTCCGCCCGGCGCCAGCACCCGGCGGAACTCGGCGAACAGCTGCGGGACGGCCCCGGGCGGCAGGTGGATCATCGAGAACCAGGCGACGATCCCCGACAGGGTCTGCGCGCCGAAACCGAGCCGATGCATGAGACCGACCTCGAACGACAGGTGCGGATGGTCCCGGCGGGCCCGTTCGATCATCGCCGAGGACAGGTCGAGGCCGACCGCGGCCACCCCCAGACCGTGCAGGTGGGCGGTGATGTGACCGGGACCGCAGCCCACATCGGCGACCAGCCCGGGGCTACCCGTGGCCGCGGTGTGCTCGGCGACGAGTTCGGCGAACGCGGCGAACATCGCACGTTCGAGGGGTCGTCGCGGGAGCTGGCCGGCGAACATGTCGGCGTAGAGATCGGCGACCGCGTCGTAGGCGTCACGGGTCCGGGTCAGGTCGGCCTCGTCCCATCCGGGCCGTCTGCTGGCCTTCTCCGCCCGCCCGGAGACCGGCAGATCGCGCTGCGGGTGATCCTGCTCCGGCAGGGTCCGATCGTCGTCGGGAGTCGCGCTCATGGCGGCGGATCATAACCGGCTGTTGATCTCCGAGGCGGTGGGGGAGCGTCGGGGTGGCACCCCCGAGCGCACTTTCGTCGAGCGTCCCGCCGCCCCCACCACCCCCGCCGGACCCGCTGTGGATCACGGTGTGTGGATCACGGTGTCCGGGTGGGTCAGCCGTGCTCGCCGCGGACGGGGTAGCGCGCGGCGACGCCGTCGGGACGGTAGACCCGGGCCGGGCCGCCGGCCGGGTCGGTGCCCAGCGTGTTGCCGCACCGGGTGGAGATCCAGGTGGGGAAACTGTTCGGGGTCATCGGTGGACGCCAGCTCTCCAGGTCGTAGGTGTCACCGGTGGCGTAGCCGTCGCCGGAACGGATTTGGGCCAGCGCCTGATGGCAGGCCAGCTGCTGGTGCAGGCTCTCGGCGGACGCGGCGGTACCGACCCCGGGCACGCAGGCACCGATCGCCGACCACAGCACCTGCGTCGTCGCCGTCCGCGGCGCCTTGCGGGAGGCCACCGTCGGGCGCAGCGACACCCGGAACGCCCCCGACGACCACGATTCGACGACGATCTCCTCGACGTCCCTGCTCGCCCCGCAGTACGGCCGGCCCCCCGCCGCCGCCCCGGCCCCCACCAGACCCGCCGCCGACCCGGGACGCGTCGACGCCCCAGCCGTCGCCGCACGCGACGCCGCACGCGACGCGGTGGGAGTGGGAGTGGAACGGCTCGCCGTGGCCGTGGGGGTGATCTCGGTGATGGCCACCGGTCGGTCGCGGGCGTCCTGATCGTCGGCGTCGTGACCGCCGCAGCCGGCCAGGGTCAGTACCAGCAGCATCCCGGCGGTGATCATGGCGGCGTTCGCCCGCGCCGCCGCCCGCGCCGAGATCAGCCGCACCGTGAATGTCCGCACGGGATCCAAGAGTAGGGCGCCAGACGCTCACCGTCCGTGCGAGCCCGCCCCACCGACCACCACGATCGCCCGCCCACGGACGACCCTCGCGACCGGGGATGTTCCCCGCCCGTCACCGCGAAACGGCCACGATCGGCGCGGGAGAACACCGGCTATGAGCGTTTCCCCTGGATCTGGCGCTCTCGACGGCGCTGATCCAGGCGTCGAGGCGGTCGCCGTGGCATTCGACGAGCATCTCGGCGAAGGCGGCGACGTGGGCCGCGGTCACGGCGAGTGACGGGCTGCGCTCAAGGATCGTCTTCAGTGCGACGGAAGAGGTACAGCTGCAAACAGTGAGTGGTAAAACTACCCGAATGACTCCACTCCATGACAGGCGGGCAGGTAATGGATAGCGTGGCCGCCGCTCCTGACGCTGGGCAGTTGTGGACGGCGCTGCGGGACGCACTGGACAGCAGCTGGCAAGGACGCGCCGTGCTGGCCCAACTGCGTACCGACCGGGCGGGAGGCCTGCACTCCCTGCGCGCGTTGCTGGCCGACGCCCCGCCACCGCCTGTGGCGGTTCTCGTCACGGGGTACGGAGTGGACAACCTGATCCGCGCCGCGGAGACCGCGAACGCTCGGCGCCAGCCACTCGCCCTGCTGATCGCTGCCGGCGCCGTGGTGCTCGCGGTGGCGGTCATCGTTGCGGTCGTACTCTCCACCCGCGGGTCGAAGGACCCGGCCGCGTCGGTGACGACCTCTCGGCGGTCGACATCCACCTCCGCGCAGCCTCAACCCGTGCTTCCTTCCGGCCCCACCACGACCGCACCCTCGAGCCGGACGCCGGTCGGCACGGGCCCGATCGTCGGAGACCTCGCCGACACCACGGTCCAGGAAACGGCCAGCCGGAGGCTGGAGAACGCCTCGTGGGCCACGTTCACCCGCCGAGGCTTCTCCTACCGTGTCCGGGCGGTCATGGTCCACACGGTCACCGTCGTCGGCGACAGCGCGCCGCCCGGCTACCACAAGCTGTTGTTCCTCGCCGAGGTGTCCAACGTCCAGACCGACCGTCCCGCTCCCCTGCCTGTCGTGACCGGCGGGGGAGGCATCGATGAGATCGACGTGGCACGGACCCTGGTGAGCGACGCATCCGGCGGATGCGACTCTCCGTTTAGCAGCCTCGCGGGCGGCGGCGACGACCAGTGCGCGATGAGCGTCCATCAGGTCGACTCGCAGACAGACCCGGGCGGCAAACAGATTCCCGCCGGCGCGAGCACCTACACGCTGCTCGACACCGTGGAGAACGTCCCGGACACCGTCCCCGACTCCCAGGTCGCGCTGTACATGAGCGACGACCAGGGCCACGACATCACCTACGCCCGCGTCCCTCTCGGCTGACCCCGTCGCGGTGTCGGCTGACCTACCTCGTCCTGACATTGGGCGGGGCGCTGGCCGGGGCCGCCGGCGGGCGGGGGTCGCCGGTCAGCGGCGCAGGGCGCGGTCGCGGCCACCGACGGCACGCCAGATCAGCACGACGACGATGGCACCCAGGATCGAGCCGATGATGCCGGAGGGCTGCAGCGCGCCCTCACCGAGATCCTTGTCGAACAGGACGTAGCCGAGGAATCCGCCGACGAACGAGCCGACCACGCCGAGCAGGATCGTCGCGGGAACGCTCATCGGGTCCCGCCCCGGCACGAGCAGCCGGGCCAGCGCGCCGGCGACCAGACCGAGCACGATCCACGTGATGAGAGTCCAGACCATGGCAGGGACCTCCGAGTTCTGCGGACCACCCGCACCGAGGGGGCCGGGACGATGATCGACGTCTTGATGGATCTCGGTGTACCCGCCGTCGCGGCCGGCACAAACCCGACCTTCACCGTCCGCTGGGCGACAGGCGTTCCGCGCGGCTGACCGGCGGGTCACCCAGGCGACCAGCCGGTCAGCCGTGTCGCGCCGGCGGTCTCGCCCGGACGGTGAGGTGCTCGCCGGCCTGGGCGACGGTGAGCAGGTCGGCCTCGTGGCCGGGGCGGGCGACCAGCTGGAGGCCGACGGGGTGACCGGCATCGGTCCATCCGGCGGGGAGGCTCAGGGCGGGATGACCGGTGAGGTTGAACGCCCAGGTCAGCGCGACGCTCATCGCCGGCCCGGGGCCGGCGTGGCCATGCGGGGGGTGGGGGGTCGTCGGGGTGGCCAGCAGATCATGGTCGGCGAACAGCACCGCCAACGCCCGCTGTGACGCCGCCCGCGTCCCGCCCGGATCCCAGCCGGGGGGAGCGTGGGTGGGGGGCCTGCGCAGGGCCAGCCAGCAGGCCTGCGGATCGGGCAGGTCGACGGTGGCGCCGGTCGTGACCAGGGCGCCCGCGGCGGCGAGACGGTCGAGGTGGGCGCGGGCGGCGGCGGCGATCGGGGCGTCCGTGCGGGCGAAACCCAGCGTGGACGACCAGGCCACCCGCAGCGGCCGCCCACCCCGCGCGACACCCTCACCATCCGGGACGGGCCAGGACAGGCCAGGCGGGGAGAGGCCGGGCGGGGAGCGGTCGGGCGGGAAGACACGGAGGGCGTCGAGGTAGGCGGCGAGGTCGGCGGGGTGGCGGGCCAGCGCGCCGGGGGCGGTCAGACCGGCGCGGTCGCGGGCGGGAAGCCGTCCGGTGGTGAGTTTGAGGCCCAGCACCGCGCACCAGGCGGCCGGGATACGCACCGAACCGGCACCGTCGCTGCCGGTGGCCAGCGGGACGAGACCGGCGGCCACCGCCGCCGCGGATCCGGCCGACGAACCCCCCGGGCTCCACGTCGGATCATGCGGGTTGCGGGTGGGGCCGCGGTCGGTGTGCCCCCAGGTCTGCCAGGCGGTTCCCGGCCCCGGCACCGCCGTGGCCCCCACCGGCACACATCCCGCCGCGACCAGCCGCCGGGTCTGCTCGGCGTCGCGTCCCTCACTGGCCTTGACGCCCAGCGGCACACCGGCGAGCGGCAGGTACTGCCCGGCACGCAGCCGACGGTCCACCTCCAGGGCCGCCGCCCGGGCAGCCCTGGGCCACAGCTCGCGAAACGCCCGCAGCTCCTCGTCGGCCACCCGGATGCGCGCCAGGGCGTCGCCGGTCACCTCCCACGCCGACCAGATCCCCTCCCGCACCAGCGCGGCGATCCGCACCGCCCCGAGAGCCTCGAGGCCGCCGAGCCCCTTGTCGCCGCCGACACCGCTGACACCGCCGTCACCGCCGTCCAGAGCGCCTCCCGTGGTCCCGCCGCGCCGGTTCGGTGGCGACGGCATCGTCATGATCCCGCATCCGGGGTGGCGGACGGCGGAAAGCCGCTGTGCTCCGGTAGCCGGGTCCTGGTCGGGGGCAGCGGCGAAACGACAGAGACGGGTGTTGTGCGGAGGTGGCTGGTGCGGACCCCACCTCGTTGCCGCCCGTTACAGCTCGATGTGTGAGCCCATGATGACGGTGCGGTCTCGGGGGAGGCCGAAGTGTTCGGCGGCGTCAGCGGTGATGTAGGAGGTCGCGATGAACAGGCGTTTGCGCCAGCGGGCCATGGTCGGCGCCTTCCCACTTCGAAGCTCGATTGTGGACAGGAAGTAGGACGCCTGGTCCAGGTTCAGCTGCCGTCCTTCGACGGTGGCCGGGTCGATCGTTCTGAGGGCGCCGAGCACGTTGGGCGTCTCCATGTAGCCGAACCGTGCGGTGATGTGGCTGATGCCGTCGTCGGTGTAGCCCAGATCGTCGACGGCGATCCGCTCGTTCGCCGGCACGCGAGGTACCGGCAGGGTCTGGACCGACACGATCAGGACCAGGTCGTGGCGCACATGGTTGTGCTCGACGTTCGCCCGTAGTGCCAGCGGCGCGGTCTGCTTACTGCGGTTGAGGAACACGGCCGCGCCCGGCACCCGGGCGGTGGACGGCGCGTTCACGCGTAGCTGCTCGACGAAGTCGTGCAGCGACCCCTCGCTCTGTTCGCGCTGCGCGGTGACGATCCGTCGGCCTCGCTGCCAGGTGGTCATGACGGTGAACGCCGTCAGCGCGATAAGGAGCGGAAGCCACGCGCCGTGGACGAGTTTGGTCAGGTTGGCCGCGAGGAACAGCAGGTCGACCACCAACAGGACGCTCGCGCCCAGGCCTAGCAGCCACCGCGGCGTGTGCCACGTCCGCCGGGCGATGTAGACGAACAGCAGGGTGGTGATGGTGATCGTCCCCGTCACCGCCATGCCGAACGCGAACGCCAGGGCCGCCGAGCTACGGAACGCGAAGACGAGCGTGAGTACCGAGACCATCAGCAGCCAGTTGATCCACGGGACGTAGATCTGCCCGATCGTGGACTCCGAGGTGTGGGCGACCCGCAGCCGAGGCAGATAGCCGAGCTCGGCGGCCTGGGCCGCGACCGAGTACGCCCCGGTGATCACGGCCTGGGAGGCGATCACGGTCGCGGCGGTGGCCAGCAGGACGAGTGGCAGCCGTGCCCAGCCCGGGGCGAGCAGGAAGAACGGGCCGCTGATGGTGTCCGGGTCGCCGAGGATCAGCGCCCCCTGGCCGAGGTAGCTGAGCACGCACGCGGGGAACACCAGAAGCAGCCAGGCGCGGCTGATCGCCGGTCGGCCGAAGTGCCCCATGTCGGCGTACAGCGCCTCGGCTCCGGTGACGGCGAGCACGACCGCGGCCAGGGCGAAGAACGCGGTGCCGAAATGGTGCACCAGGAAACTCGCGGCGTAGGTCGGCGACAACGCCTCGAGGATGGTCGGGTGCCCGACGATGCCGACCATCCCGAGCGCGCCGATGGTCACGAACCACACGATCATCACGGGCCCGAACATCCTGCCGACCGTGGCGGTGCCCAACCGCTGCGCGAGAAACAGCAGCACGATGATCACCGCGGTGGCCGGCACGACCAGCTCTTCGAGCGACGGCTCCACGATCCTGATGCCCTCGACCGCGGACAGCACGGAGATCGCCGGTGTGATCATGCTGTCGCCGAAGAAGAGTGCCGCCCCGAAGATGCCCAGCCCCGCCAGGACGGCGGCGGTCCGGCCACCCCCTCCTGTCCCCACCCGCCGCAGCAGGGTGATCAGGGCCATGATGCCGCCCTCGCCTTCGTTGTCGGCACGCATGGCCAGCAGCACATAGGTGACCGTGACGATGATCGTGACGGACCAGAACACCAGGGACACCACACCGAACACGTTGTCCGTGCTGACCGGGACGGGATGCGGGTCGTCCGGGTTGAACACCGTCTGAAGGGTGTAGATCGGGCTGGTCCCGATGTCCCCGAACACCACACCGAGCGCGCCGACGACCAGCGCCAGCCGAGCCGCGTCGCGCCCCTGCCCAGGATGGGCCTCCGGTGTCGGTGCCGGCTCCGGCGTCGTCAACTGCTGCTCCGTCACGACCGTCCTTCCTGGGCGCTGGCCGCGGCGCGCCGAAGCCGGGCATCCGCGCCCCGGACGCTACCGCCCGCCCGCGGCACCTTCCGGGCTCGGGCCGCGTCCAGTCAGCGAGTCACACCGGTCGCGGGGCCCGTGCCGACAGCCTTCGACCTGGTGAACCTGTCAGGGTGGTCGTGATCCGCCATCACCACGATCATCGACCCGAGCCTGGTCGCGCCGCACCGGTGGCGTCCCGAGGGCGACCCCGACCGGATCGCCACCGACGCCCAGGTCAGCATGTACGGCCTGGTCGCCCACAAGCCCTGACGGGCCGACACGGCACGGTCGTACCATGCTGTGAAGGGCCGTCCTCCACGGGTCGCGGGGCGGCCGGTCCGGTCACATCCCGACCCTGGCAGAAGGTTGGTTGTCGTGGCAGACATCGGCGTTCCCGAACTGCTCATCATCGTCGCGGTGGTCATGGTGCTCTTCGGTGCCAAGCGGCTCCCCGACGCCGCCCGGTCCTTCGGTCGTTCGCTGCGGATCTTCAAGTCCGAGGTGAAGGGTCTGCACGACGACGACCACCCCGCCGACACCGCCTCCGCCGCGCCGGCCCGGACCTCGCCCCCGGCTCCCGTCGTGGCAGCTCCTGTCGTGGCAGCGCCCGCCGCCGCCTCTCCTGCCGCGGCCCCGGTGATCGTCGCGCCGGCCCCGGCCGCACCGGTGGCGACCACCGTCGCCGCGCCGTCCGCCGCGGCGGTCTCGCCGAACGGAAGCACCCCCTCCGCCTGACCTCCGCCGGACCGCGGCGCGGGGCCCGATCGCCCGCACACCTGTCCGTCTCCTGAGCCTCGCTGTCCGTCTCCTGGCCCTCGCCTGGACGCTCTCCTGGCCGTCGTCGGGCCGTCGCCACCGTGGCTGCCACGGGGCGGGCGGCCCAAGGGGTGACCGGTGGTGGTCCTCGGCGTGGTGTGTTTCGCCGCGCCACCCGGGTGGCGCCTTCCCGTCCCACGACCGTGCCGTCCGCGTCGACCGCAGGTCCCCGCAGGGGCGGTGAGCTGCGGTTTCGTTCGCCTGGCCGGAGGGCCCGCGCACCTGTGGCCGCCGACGATCACCTCTGCGGCCGCACGGCGGGACGTGGGTGTGCGCGGTCGCTCATCCACCGCGGGCCCCGAGCGCACGTCCGAGGTGTTCACTCGCTAACGGCGGCGACACCGGCCGCCACCGCGTCTGTCGCACACCGCACGCCGCACGCCGCCACGTCCCGCCCCGGGACGCGCCGCCCCGCATCGGGGTCCGGCCGGCCACCGCGGCGGACAGCGCTGGTGGTGGGTTCGGCGCCGCCGGAAAGTCGCGGCCTCAGATGCGGTGACGAACAGGATGGTGATCCGCCGTGCGCGTGGACATCTGGAGTGACCTCGTCTGCCCGTGGTGCTATGTCGGCTGGTCCCGGCTACGCCGGGCACTGACCGGCTTCACCCACCAGGACGAGCTGACGGTGCGCTGGCACTCCTACGAGCTGAACCCGGGCCTGGCCCGCGGCCGCAGCGAGCCGCGTCCCGGCGCGCCCGGACGCCGCTTGCGGGACCTGTCCGCCGAGGAGATCGCCCGCGGCGAACAGCGGGTCGCCGCCGCCGCCCGCGACGAGGGACTTCCCTACCGCGCCGACCGGCATCACGGCAGCACCTTCGACCTGCACCGTCTGCTGCACCTGGCCACCGAGGTCGGCCGGGCGGCCCCCACCCTCGACGCCCTGCACCAGGCGCATTTCGGCGCGGGCCGTGACATCTTCGACCACGCGGTGGCCGTCGACGTCGCCACCGCCGCCGGCCTCGATCCCACCGACGCGCGCCGTGTCCTGGCCGGCGACGCCTACACCGAACGGGTCTTCACCGACCAGCGGGCCGCCCACGACCTGCGGATCACCGGCGTCCCGTATGTGCTGATCGACCGGAGCATCGTCGTGTCCGGGGCCCGCGGCAGCGCCCTGTTCACCCGCGCGCTGGACACCGCCTGGGCCCGCCGCCCCCGCACCCGCGCCCGGTCCCACGCCGAGGTCGAGACCGTCCCCGCGGCGGCTGCCGCTGGTGCGGGTGTCGGTGGGGGCGCCGCTGCCCGGCCGTCCCGTTCCCGGCCCCACGCACGTCAGCCCGTGCGCTGAGCCGACCGTGCCCTCCCGCTGGCCGGGCCGGGATGTGCGGCGGCTGGGCACGGTCATGGTCGGGCCAACCGGCCACGATTCGGGGACGCGCGTCCGGTTCGTTCGGGTGGAGGGGCCCCGCGGCTCGGACGGGACCGCTACCGTCGGGCCATGAGCCTGACAGCGCGGGGCGCCAGCACCGGACCAGCCGGCTCCCCGACGGCGGGGACGGCAACGGCGGCGGGAGCCGCGGGGGCGGCCACCGACCAGGGGGCCGAGGAGCTGCACCGCCGGTACGCCCCGACGTCCGCCGCGTTCACCGAGGTGCACTCCCACTGTCGGATCGTGTGGGATGTGGCCGCCAGCCTGCTGGCCGCCGGCGCCGCCCCCGAAGCCGACGTCACCCTGGTACGCACCGGCGCGCTGCTGCACGACATCGGCGTCTACCGGCTCTACGACGACACCGGCCGGCTCGACCACGCCCAGTACCTGCGCCACGGGGTGCTCGGCCATGAGCTGCTCGCCGCCGAGGGGCTGCCCCGCACGGTGTGCCGGTTCGCGTCCTGCCACACCGGGGTCGGGTTGACCCGTGCGGAGATCGAGGCCGGCGGGCTGCCCGTCCCCGCCGCCGACTACCTCGCCGAGACCGTCGAGGAACGCCTGGTCATGTACGCCGACAAGTTCCACTCCAAAAGCCGCCCGGGCAGCTTTCTGACCGCTGAGGCCTACCGGCGGTCGCTGCGCCGCTTCGGCACGCACAAGATCGACCTGTTCGACGCGCTCACCACCGAGTTCGGCCTGCCCGACCTGCCGGTGCTGGCCACCCGCCACCACATGACCCTCCACGACGCCTGACCCCACCCGGGTGGACACCTGCGCGCAGCCAGAGCCGACAGAGCCGACACCGAAACCGACCAGGACGCCCAGGTCCAGGCCCAGGCCGGAGCCGGGCCGGGAAGCGGGTCCGGGCCGGGAGTTGGGGTCGGGCCGGGAGCTGGGGCCGGATGGGGGGCCGGGGCGGCTGACGCGGCGGCTTGGACCGGCGGACGCGATGGTCGTCGGTCTGGCCGCGATGATCGGCGCCGGGGTGTTCACCGTGTTCGCGCCGGCGGCGCGGGTGGCCGGCGCGGGACTGCTGCCGGCCCTCGGTGTCGCCGCGGTCGTCGCCTACTGCAACGCGACGTCCAGCGCGCGCCTGGCGGCCCGCTATCCCAGCTCCGGTGGGACCTACGTCTACGGGCGGGCACGTCTGGGTGACCTGTGGGGCTATCTGGCCGGGGTCGCGTTCGTCGTCGGCAAGACAGCGTCGTGCGCGGCGATGGCCCTGGGTGTCGGCGGCTACGCGTGGCCGGCGCATCCCCATCTGATCGCGGTCGCCGCGGTCGTGCTGCTCACCGGCGCGGATGTCGCCGGGGCCCACCGCGGGGTGGCCCTGGGCCGGGTCCTGGTCGGGATCGCGCTGGTCGTGCTGGCGGTCGTGGTCGTCGTCTGCCTGACCAGCGCGACGTTCCAGCCCGCGCATCTGCGCCTTCGGGCGGCGCCGGACGCGGCGACGCCCAGCGCCGGCGGTGTGCTGCGGGCGGCGGGGCTGCTGTTCTTCGCCTTCGCCGGTTACGCGCGGCTGGCCACCCTGGGTGAGGAGGTGCGGGATCCGGCGCGCACGATCCCCCGCGCGATGCTGGTCGCCCTCGCGATCACCCTCGTCGTCTACCTGGGGGTGGCCGTGGCCGTGCTGGGTGTGCTCGGCCCGGCGGCCCTGGGTGGCTCCGGTGCGCCGCTGGTCGACGCGGTGCGCACCGCCGGGGCGGGCGCTGTGGCGCCGCTGGTGCGGGTGGGGGCGGTGGTGGCCGCGAGCGGATCGTTGCTGGCGCTGCTGCTCGGGGTGTCGCGCACCACGCTGGCGATGGCCCGCGACCGGTATCTGCCCCGGACCCTCGCCGTCGTGTCGACCCGGACCGCGGTGCCCCACCACGCGCAGCTGACGGTCGGTGCGGTCGTGGCCGTCGCGGCCGGGTTCCTGGACCTGCGGGGCGCGATCGGATTCTCCTCGTTCGGGGTGCTCGTCTACTACGCGGTGGCGAACGCGTCGGCGTGGACGCTGCGCCCCGAGGAGGGCCGTCCGCCGCGCTGGGTGCCCGTGTGCGGCCTGGTCGGTTGCCTGACGTTGGCGTGCACCCTGCCGCCGGGTGCCGTCGTGGCGGGTCTGGGGATGCTCGCCGCCGGTGGCGGCGCGTACGCGCTCACCCGCCGTCACCGTGAGGGCCCGTCGGCGACGGTTCCCGGCAGGTCACAATGAGGGCGATGAGCAGCAGCCCGCCGCCCCCCGAGCGCCCCCCCTCCGCTGCCGGACGTGCGTCCGCCGACCAGGTTGGGCCGTCCGACCAGGTTGGGCCCTCCGACCAGGTTGGGCCCTCCGCCGGGAACGGGTCGTCGGACGCCGCGACGCAGGTGGCGGTGCTGGGCGCGGTCGGGGCGGTGCGGGGGCGTCGCGGGCCGTCCACGCCGATGCTGGCACCGGTGCGGGCCGAACGGGTCGGGGACTACGCCCGGGCCTCACGGGCCGCCTCGACATGGCGTGCCTACGACGCGGACCTGCGCCACTTCCACGCCTGGTGCGCGCAGCAGCCGGTGGCGCTGGTCGCGGTCCCGGCGCAGCCCTCGACGGTGGCCGCCTACCTGGTCGCGCTCGCCGACGGCGGCTACAAACCGTCGACGATCCGCCGGCGTCTGGCGGCGATCTCGGTGGGCCACCAGCTCGCCGGCGCCCCCAGCCCCACCGGCGCACCGCAGGTCAGCGCCGTGTGGGACGGCATCCGACGCACCCACGGGATGCGTCCGACCCGCAAGACCGCCCTCGACACCGATCTGCTCGCCCGGGTCGTGGCCACCTGCGGCGACGACGATCCCGCCGACGTGCGGGACCGGGCGCTGCTGCTGGTCGGGTTCGCCGGCTGCCTGCGCCGCGCGGAACTCGTCGGCCTCGACGTCACCGACCTCGACGAGACCCCCGACGGTCTGATCGTCGACGTCCGACGGTCCAAGACCGACCAGGACGGCGCTGGCGCGCTGGTCGGCATCACCTACGGTTCGCACCGCGCCACCTGCCCGGTCCGCGCCTGGGCGGCCTGGGCCCGGCTGGCGGCGCTCACCGACGGGCCGGCGTTTCGCGGTATCAACCGGCACGGCCGCATCGGCGCCACCCGGCTGCACCCCGGTTCGGTCGCCCGCATCGTGCAACGCCGGGTGGCCGCCGCCGGCCTGGACGCCACCGACTTCGCCGGACATTCGCTGCGGTCCGGGTTCGCCACCGCCGCCGCCCGCGCCGGCGTCAACGACCGGTCGATCATGCGCCAGGGACGGTGGCGTTCCGCCGCCAGCCTGGACGCCTACGTCCGCCCCGGCCGGCTGTTCGACCGGGACAACCCCTCGGGCCGCGTCGGCCTGTAACCACGTCCTACCGGTGTCGTCTGTGCCCCGCGTCGCGGGTCAGGCTGGTCACGGCGACCACGGGGCCGGCGCCGGCCCGATCGGCGTCCACCGCGGGGCACGGCGCCGACCCGGCCTAGGGTGACCCCGAGAGCCGCCCCCCACGCCTGGCCGACCGTCACCGCGGGATCGGTGATCCCGGTGCCGGCAAGGACCAGTCCCACCGCGGTGACCACACCCAGCAGTCCGATCACCCGCACCCGCACCCGCTGGCGCTGGCGCTGGTAGCGGCGCGGATCACCGTCCGCGGGCCGCCGGGGCGGTCCGCTGCGGCCGGCGCGACGGCGGGGGCCGGTCGCAGGCCGCCCCGCGGGCCGGGCGCGGACGGACTCCCGCGGCTTCGGACCGGGCCAGGGCGGGGCCTGGCCCGCAGGCGACGGTGAACGTCGACGTCGGGTCACCTATTACTCCAGAAGCTCAGAGGGACGGCGTTGTCGCATTGTTGGGACTGTCGGCGAACGGTGTAGGCGCGTTGGCCGACCGACTCCACCGCCGGGACGAAAGACCCGGTGCGATGTCTTCTACCGGGGTCCGCGAATGAGCGTCAAAGTGTCGCAAACGAGGGGCGTCGGATGAACCGTCCAACAATGCGACGGCCACTGTCGCATCATCGGTACCCGGACCGCCTTGTACGGTGTGTTCCACGCGGCGATCCGTGCCCCCGGGGGGGCTGGATCGCCGCAGCACCAGAGACACCGAACTCACGGAGAGTGGTGGATGGATGTCAGGTAGAACGCAGGGCGCTCCACGCGATCATGCCGATCCGCACGTGGCAGCCCTGCTACGGTTCCGCTACAGGATGCATCTGAAGCGGCCCGTACCGCTGAGTAAGGTCGCGCATCGGATCGCACCGGACGCCCAGGGGCGGGATCGGCGTAACCTGGAGCGTAAGATAGGCCGTTTCTTCCAGGACGGCACCGGCAGTGAAGGCCTGCGCTGGTCCCTTCTCGAGGCCCACATCCGGCTCGGGTTCCCACCCGAATCCCAGGAGGAACTCCTGGCCGAGTGCGCCACCTATTATCTTCGCGCCTATCCACAATCCCGCGACTGCTCCTACCGCACCCCGAGCGATAACATGGAAAGCATGCGGGAAACCGTCCGGCGACGTGCGGCCGAGGCCCGCGTGCGGATGTGGAGGGCCCGCGACGACCGGGGAGCGGCACTGACCGAACAGGAGATCCTGGATCACGCCGCGTCCCTGCTCGAGGCGCTGGATCGCCACCATCTGTTCAACCCGTGCCGGGACGTCATGACGAAGCTCGACGCGACGGTGCGTCGCATGCCAGCGCTCGTCGCCATGGTCACGATGTGCGATGAGGAACTCCGCGTCATCGACGATGGGCTGGAGGGGTTCCCACCCGAAGCCCTCCCGGTTCTGCGCCCCTACATTCACGACCACCGCGGTGAACATCGCAGGGCGCTGGCCACGCCACGCACCCTCGAGGACAAAACCGCCGGCGCCGAGGCCCCTGTCAGGGTGGAAGCCCCCGCCGCACTCGAGGTGAGTCTCGAACCGGCGCCGCGACGCAAGGAACGTCCGCGGCTGCCCGCGGTGGCGCCCCTGTCGCCGCGCAACCGCCCGTCCCCCGCGCGTGCCGGTCAGCGGCCGGTCCCGCCCGCTGACCCCACCTCGGTCCGGGGCGGCTGAGCCACCCCGTGTTCACCGGCACCCCGACAGCGCGTCGCCCCGGGCATCGGCCGCCGTCCTCTGCCGGGCCCGGCAGTGCCCGGCCCGGCAACGCGCGGGGTGCCGGGTGCACCTGTCATGGTCATTTTTCGTGATCGTGCGGGCCGTGGCAGGCTGCTACGTGTGCGCAGTAACGACGTAGCCGGCGGCCCGGGCCCGGCCGCCGCCGACGAGGGCCCGCCGTCTCGCACCGAGGCCGCCCTGGTCTGGGATGTGGTGGTGACCCACGCGGACGCCGACGTGGCCTGGGCGCGGTGGCTGTCCTGGCATCTGGCCGACGCCGGCTACCGCGTCACGACCGCCGCCCCGGTAGCGGCCACCCCCGGCACGCGGCCGCCGGGCGGGCTGCTGCTGGTGCTGTGGTCCGCCGCCTATCAGCGACAGGTCACCTCGCCTGTCGGCGGGCAGGCGCCGCCCGCCGACGCCCCAGCCGACCCGCGGGCGCTCGACGCGGCCACGGGCCTGGGACCCTGGCCTGCCCGCCAGGTACTGCTGGTCCGCCTGGCGGACCAGCCACGTCCCGCGCCGTACGCCGGCCTGCTCGCCTTCGACCTGTTCGGCCTGGACGCGACGACCGCCCGCGACTGGCTGCTGCGTCAGATCACCACCATCGCCGCGCACCCGGCCGCCGACCTGGTCCCCCCGCCACTGCCACCGTCTCCCAGCACCACCCAGGCCGACACCCACCCCGTCGCCGACACCGAGCGCGACCCCGCCGCCGCCAGCGCAACCCCCGCCGCCGGCACCGACGTCGAGGCACCTGCCGCCCCGGCGGCCACCCGCGCGCACCAGCCCCACCGCGGGTTCCCGGACCGGCCCGCACCACCACCGCCGCGGCGAACACCCGTGGTACTGGGAACGCCGCAGCTGGTGGCGACCCTGCGCCAGGAACGGGGACATCCCCTCGCGGTCACGTTCAGTCCGGCCGCACCGCTGGTCGTCACCGCCGGCACCGACACCTGCGTGCACCTGTGGCAGCTGCCGTTCCCCGACCCGCCGCGGCTGGCCGCGACCGTCGGCTACGGCCGGCGGATCAACCAGGAATGGGCGCGGGTGGTCACCTTCAGCCCCGACGGTCACACCCTGGCCGCCGCCGGTGACGCCGGCACCACCGTGCTGTGGCGGCTCACGGCCGCCCGGCCACAGCCGCTGCTGACCCTGACCGGTCACCGGGGCCACATCCACGACCTGGACTTCAGTCCCGGTGCAACCCTGCTGGCGACCGCCGGCGACGACCGGGCGGTCCTGCTGTGGGACCTCGCCGACCCGGACGTCCCGACCCGGGCGGCGATCCTCGCCGGGCACCGCGCCCCGGTGCGCGCCGTCGCGTTCAGCCCTGATGGCACGCTGCTGGCCACCGCCGCCGAGGACCGCACCGTCACCCTGTGGGACCTGGCCGACCCCACCCACCCCGCCGCCACGGTCACCCTCACCGGTGCCCGCGGCCCCCTGCACACCGTCGCGTTCAGCCCCGACGGTGACACCCTCGCCGTCGCCGGACGCGACCGTGTCGTGCGCCTGTACTCGGTGGCCGAACCCAGCCGTGAACGGCAGATCGCCGCCTTCGGCGAGCATCGCCGTGCCGTGCACGCCGTCGCGTTCAGCCCCGACGGGCATCTGCTGGCCACCGCCTCCGCCGACCGCACGGTCACCGTGCGCATCCTCACCGACCCGGACAGTCCCGGCCCGCCGTTGCGCCTGGCCGCGCACCACGGCGCCGTGCACGCCGTCGCCTTCGCCCCCGACAGCCGCCTGCTGGCCACCGCGTCGGCCGACCGCACCACCGCCCTGTGGGACCTGTTCCCCGACGAGCCGGCCCCGGCGCCGTCTCCCGCCTGACCGGATGCGCGGGCCACGACGCCGCCGGATGCCGATCATCGCGCTGGTCGGGGTGGACGGTGCCGGCAAGACCACCCAGGCGCGGCGCCTGGCCGCGGCGCTGTCCGCCGCCGGACGGCCCGCCCGCTACCACGAGAACGGCGGCGGACGGCCACTGCTGGACCCGCTCGCCCGCCGCCTGGGCCGCCGTGACGGCCCGGACCTGCTCGGCGCGCGCGGTCACCTCGCCGTCGAGGCGACGATCCGCGCCACGGCGATCACGATCGGGCTCGGCCTGTCGTGGTTGCGCGGCGAGGTCGCCGTCATGGACCGTTACAGCTACTGCCAGTACGCCACCATGCGCCTGCGCGAGCGTCCCGCCGCCGTGGGCGCCGCGGCGCGGGGTGAACGGTGGGTCCGGGCCGCCTACCGGCACCTGCCCACCCCGGACCTGGTCGTCTGGCTGACGGTCCCGGTGACGGTGGCGCAGCGACGGGTGGAACTGCGCGGACGTGACCGCGAGGACCTCGACCGGCTGACCGCGTTCGCCGCCGCCTACGCGGGCCTGCCCGAAGCCGACCTGTTCCACCCGCTGCCCGCCACCGGCAGCGCCGACGACATCCACACCGCCCTGCTGCGGCTCGCCCGCGCCACCCTGGACCAGCGCGACTGATCTGCCACCGACCGCCTGGTATCGACCGCGGCGCAGGGACGGTCAGCATCCGTCGGCGGGCGGCGAACAGCGGATCGTGCGGGCGAACCCGACGAGCAGTGTCACACCGACCAGCAGGTGCAGCCCGGCCAGAGCCATCCCGGTGGCGACATCCGCCGCCCGCAGCGGCCCGGCGAAGGAACTCGCGAGCGTGGCACCGGCGATGTTCACCCACCAGCGCCCAGCCCGCCGGGTGCGCCGTTCGAGCACGGCCAGCAGCACCGCGGCGGCAACCCCGGCGAGCACCGCGGCGACGACGACCATGGCGAACCCCACACCGTGCACCACCGCCGGCTCGCCACCGCCACCACCGGCACGAACCCGCAGGGACACCCCCGCCAGCGGCACCGCCACCACCCAGCCGACCACGGCCACCCCGACCGCCCCCAGCACCACCCGCCCCCGCCGCACCCCGACCCCGCCCCAGACCCCGGCCGCGCCAGGGCCGGCATGCCTGTGCGGGCGCTGCCCACCGCGACGGTGACAGGCCCGCGGTGCGCGCCGGGCGAAGGGGACACGGAGCGGGCGGAACCCGGGTGATGTCTGCACGGCAGAACCATCTCCGACCCGCGGCCCCGCGCACATCAGCCGACCGGCCAGAGCGCATCGACTTTGGTCGGTGGGCAGGCACGCGAGAGGCCCGTACCCTTCGGCTCATGCATCCAGCGCAGCGCCTGCGGCCGGTGGGCCTGGCCGTCGTCGCCGGCGGCCTCAGCGGGCTGAGCCGCCTGGACCTGCGCACCCCGAGCACCGCGGACGGCCGCAGCGACAGCCAGACATCGCAGGATCGGCAGGCCCGCTGTCAGGCGCGGACCACGGCAACCGTGATCACACTGGTCGTGTGCGCCGCACCGGTCGGCCTCACCGTGTGGGCTCAGATCGCCGACCATCCGCACAGCGGCTGGGCGGCAGCGGACATCGCGGCCGGGCTGGTCGGCTGGGCGCTGCTGGCGGCGCTGATCCGCGCCCCGGTGCCCACGGCGCTGCTACTCGCGGCCCTGGCCGCGTTCTCCTCGACGGCCACCGTGCCGGCGACCCTGGCGGTCCTGCATGTCGCGGCCCGTCGCCGGCTGCCGGTGGCACTCGCCGTCGCCACGGCCGGCATCGGCGCGCACGTCACCCGCGGGGTGCTGCGACCGCCGGAGGGGCTCCCGCTTGGTTGGCTGCTGGCACTGGTCGTCGTCGCCCACGCCGGCCTGCTGGGCTGGGGCAGGCTCGCCCGCGCCCGGGCGGCGCTGCTCGCCTCGCTGGAAGAACGAGCGCGGCGCGCCGAAGCCGACGGGGCCCGTCGCGTCGCGGCGGCCCGCGCCGGCGAACGCACCCGGCTGGCCCGGGAGATGCATGACGTGCTCGCCCACCGGCTGTCCCTGCTCGCCACCTACGCCGGGGCACTGCAGTACCGGCCGGACGCGCCACCGCAGGCCCTGGCGCAGGCCGCCGGCGTGATCCGCGAGCAGGTGGCCGGCGCCCTCGACGAGCTGCGCGACGTCATCGCCGTCCTCCGCGACGACGACGAGCACACCGCGGGGCCCCCACCCACCCTCACCGACCTCCCGCAGCTGCTCGCCCGGGTCCGCGCCGCCGGCACCCCCATCCGCCACACCTGTGACCTGCCCGCCCCTCCAGCCGCCTGCCCCGCCGCCTGCGAACAGGACGACCGTGGCGCCCAGACCGAACCCGTCGCCGACCCCGACGGCCGCCGCGCAGACGACCGCGACCGTGCCACCGGGCGCCTCCCCGAGATCGACACCCTGGCGCCCGCGGTGGGGCGGGCCGCCTACCGGGTGGTACAGGAGGCCCTGACCAACGCCCACCGGCACGCCCCCGGCCAGCCCGTCCACCTCACCGTCCGCGGCGGCCCCGGTCGCGGCCTGACCCTCGACCTCGTCAACCCGCTGCCCGCCACCCCCGACGCGCCCCCGACGCCGACAGCACCGGTAGCGCCCGCGTCGACGACCACCCCGCCCCAGACAGCGTCACCGGTGTCAGCGGGCTCCGGGATGGGGCTGGTCGGGCTCACCGAACGGGTCCGCCTGGCCGGCGGCCAACTCGACCACCAGCACGTCGACGGAACGTTCCACCTGCACGCCCAGCTGCCCTGGCCCCGATGACACATCCCGAACCGCCCGACGCGCAGGCCTCCACCACACCGGCACCGGCCGGGTGGGTGCGCCCGCGGGTACGGGTACTGCTCGTCGACGACGACCCGCTCGTACGCGCGGGCCTGACCCTGATGCTCGACGGCGCCCGCGGCAGCGGAACACCCGACGGCGAGCAGCAGGAGATCTCCGTGGTCGGGCAGGCCGGCGACGGCGCGCAGGCCCTGACCGCCGTCGACACCCACACACCGCACGTCGTCCTCATGGACCTGCGCATGCCCCGACTCGACGGGCTGAGCGCCACCCGCCGGCTACGCGCCCGCCCCCACCCGCCGGAGGTGATCGTGCTGACCACCTTCGACACCGACGACAACGTCCTCGCCGCCCTGCGCGCCGGCGCCGGCGGTTTCCTGCTCAAGGACGCCCCGCCCACCCGCATCGTCGAGGCGGTGCTGCGCGTCGCCGCCGGCGAACCCATCCTCGCCCCCCAGATCACCCGCCGCCTGCTCGCACGCACCACCACCGAAGCCGACACCCACATCCGCGCCCGCACCGCCCTGGCCGGCCTCACCCCCCGCGAACACGACGTCGCCCTCGGCGTCGGCCACGGCCACACCAACGCCGAGATCGGCACCCGGCTGCACCTGTCGACCGCCACCGTCAAAGCGCACATCACCCGCATCCTCACCCACCTGCACCTGACCAACCGCACCCAGCTCGCCCTGCTCGTCCACGACGCCGGCCTGCTCTGACCCTCGATGAAGACGCACGAACCCGTCCGCTGACCAGCCGAGCCGGCTGGGCGCGGCAGCCACGGTCAGGAAGGTCCCGTCCGCGGCGCGGTCGTGCGCCACACCGCACACTTCTCAACCGGAGAGTGCGATGCCGGCGCCGCGCAGGGCCTTCTCGACGCAGGGCCTTCTCGACAGGCCGGGGCGTTGGCCAACCGGTCCATCGTGCTCGGTTCGTCCGTGACCCTCGTCTATTCGGGCAGCGGGACGCGGGGTGGGGGTGAAAGGCCGGCGTGGCGTAGGACCTCGTCGACGAAGGCGCCCTTGGCGTTGGTGTAGGCGTTGCGGTTGGTCGGATGCTCGCGGGCGAGCCGGCTCTTGAGCGCCGCGTAGTCACGGGCGAGAGCCGGGTCGGCACGCAGGGCGTCGCGGAAGGCCAGCAGGGCTTCGGCGTGGGAGTCGCCGTGTTCGATCACGTGGAGATGGTGGGTGCGGGCCTCGGGGCGGGGGCGCAGGAACCACAGCCGGTAGTGGCCGCACGGATCCTGCGGCCAGAACAGCCAGCCCGCCGCCTCCAGCGCCGGCACAGCGCCGCCGCGCGCCGCGTCGAGGGAACGCACGGGAGCGAGAACATCGATGACGGGCTTGGCGGGCAGGCCGACGACCGCCGTCGACCCGATGTGGGTGATCTGCGCTGCCAGCCACGGCGCGAGGATGACCGCGAGCCGGTCGTGTTGTTCGGCGAACCGGGCGGGCCAGGCCGGGTCGTAGCCGGCGAGGTACACGGGCTGATCAGCGGACATGCACGGCGTCCTCGCTGCGGTCGGTCAGCGGCTGTGGTTGGTCAGCGCGGGGTGCGCCGGCCGCGGCGGCGGTCACCTGCTGGTCGGCCGCGTCCCCGTCCCCGTGGCGTGGCCGACGGAGCTGGCGTGCTGCCGGTGCTCGTGGTGTCCGCCCTGGCCGTGGTGGGCCAGTGGGTGGGGTGGTCGAGACCGGTGGGCAGGCGGGTGGTGGCGTCGCCGCGGGCGGCGGCGAGCTGCATCGGGGTGAGGAACCACGCCCCGCGCAGGTCCGCGCCGCGCAGATCCGCCCCGCGCAGGTCGGCGCCGCGCAGATCGGCGCCGCGCAGGTCCGCGCCGTGCAGGTCGGCGCCGAGCAGCAGACGTCCGGTGAGGACCACGCCGCGCAGGTCCGCGCCGGCCAGCCGGGCGCCGATCAGATCCCCGTCGCGGACCCCGCGCCCGCCGGCCCCGCGGGTGCCGGCGTCGTTCGGGCCGGCCCGGCCGGTGGACGGGGCGGCCGGGCCGCGCAGGACGGCGCTGGCCTCGGTGAGAGCGAGATGGACGGTGCGGCGGTGGAGGTCGAGGTCGACGGCGCGCAGCCGGTCCGCGTCCGTGGTGGTGGTCAGGGTGAGGGTGGCGGTGAACAGTTCCCGCAGGCGGGCGGCCAGCGCCGCGGTGTCCGAACCCGACGGGTCGAGGGCGCTCAGGGCGGCGCCCAGGTGGTGAAGCGACTCGTGTAGGACCCGCAGGACCCCGAACACGGCGAACATCGCCGGCGCGTCGCCGGGATGGGTCCGCCAGGAACGGCCGGCGAAGGTGACCTGGGTGGTCTGCTGGCCGGCGCCGAGACAGTCGAAGGCGACGCAGCCGGCGAAACCGCGTCCGGTCAGCTCGGTGTGGATGCCGCAGCGATGCTCGCCGTCCAGATGCCGGCAGGCGACACCGGGGGGTTTGCTGATCGGGAAGTCCGCGGACGCGGTGAACCCGGGCATCACACAGCACAATCCCGCGCATCGGGCGCAGTCGGCGCGCAGCCCGGCCCGTACCCGCGCCACGTCCACCAGGGTGAGCGTGACCGCCGTGGCCCGGCCGGCGGCCGGGACGGACCCCGTGGCCGTCCCCGCCGTCCCCGTCGCCTCCGGGTCGGTGCAGGCGGGTGCGGGGGGTGGGCCGTCCGGTCGGGGGGTGGACACGGGGGGTCTCCTTCGCCTCGTCCCACCGGGAGCGCGGCACGTCGGCGGGTCGGGCCGGCAGGTGGGGCCTGGACGACGACGCCACCGCGGCCTGGCGGATGTGACATGCTGGCGGACGCGACAGCTAGCGGAGGAAGCCGGTGCGAATCCGGCGCGGTCCCGCCACTGTCACCGGAAAGCGCCGCCCTCCACGTGCCCTACAGCCACAGGGGCAGGTCACGACCGCCAGCGCGGTTGGAAGGCCGACGGCGGCGCGCGGGATCCGGGAGCCAGGATACTCCGGCCGTCGCGATGGACGACCACGGGCGAGGACCTGGGGAGGACCAGCGGCATGCCAGCACCACCCACAGCACCATCCGGTTCCACAGCACCACCCGGTTCCACAGCAGCACCCGGTTCCGCGGAACCGGCCACGGCCCTCCCGTCTGGTTGCGCGCAACCGTCGAGTGTCACCACCTCGCCGGCGGGTCGGGCCGATCCGTTCGCCGCGGACCGGGTCGGCGGGTTCCCGCTGGCGGCGGTCGTCGGGATGGACGATCTGCGGCTCGCGTTGCTGCTCAACGCGGTCAGCCCGGCACTCGGCGGGCTGCTGGTGCGCGGGGAGAAGGGCACGGCCAAGTCGACCGCGGTCCGCGGGCTTGCCGACCTGCTCGCCCCGGTCGAGGTGGTCCGCGGCTGCCGGTTCGCCTGCGCCCCGGCCGCCCCCGACCCGCGCTGCCCGGACGGACCGCATCCGCCCGCCTCCCCACCCGGCGCGGACCCCACGTCCACCTCGTCCGCGTCCACCTCGCCGGTGGCCGTGTCGGTGGTGCGGCCGGTGCGGCTGGTGGAGCTGCCGGTCGGCGCGTCCGAGGACCGGGTCACCGGCAGCCTCGACCTGGACCGGGCGCTCGCCGACGGGGTGAGTGTGCTGCGTCCGGGGCTGCTGGCCGCGGCCCACCGCGGCATCCTCTACGTCGACGAGGTGAACCTGCTCGGCGACCATCTCGTCGACGTCCTGTTGGACGCGGCCGCGACCGGTGTCGCCCACGTCGAACGCGACGGGGTGTCCGCCCGGCATCCGGCGCGGTTCGTGCTGGTCGGGACGATGAACCCCGAGGAGGGTGAGCTGCGCCCGCAGCTGCTCGACCGGTTCGCGCTCACCGTCACCGTCGCCGCCAGCCGTGACCCGCGGCTGCGCGCCAAGGTGGTCCGTCGCCGCCTGGCCTACGACGCCGACCCGGCCGGGTTCGTCGCCGCCTGGGCGCCCGCGCAGGCCCGCCTCGCCGCCCGGGTGGCCGCCGCCACCGTGCGGCTGCCGGCGGTGACCCTCACCGACGCCGCGTTGGACGCGATCGCCGCGATCTGCGCCGGCCTCGACGTCGACGGGATGCGCGCCGACGTCGTGCTGGCCCGCACCGCGCTGGCGCTCGCCGCCTGGTCGGGACGCGACACCGTGCGCGCCGCGGACCTGCGCACCGGCGCCCGCCTCGCCCTGCCGCATCGGCGCCGCCGCGGCCCGTTCGACGCCCCCGACCTCGACGACGCCACCCTCGCCGCGGTCCTCGCCGACGCCCTGGCCGGCCTCGATGACGCCGTGGCCGCCGAAACCGCCGCCCGTGAGCAGGCCGAGGCCCGCCGCCAGGCCGGCGCGTCCTCGAACGCCGCCACCGCCCGCCACCCCGACACCGGGAACAGCCCCGAGGATCCTGATGGGTCGGAGGGCCCCGGCGGGAACGACGACGGCGATCACGATGAGGACGGTCCCGACGGTCCTGGTGGATCTGGCGGGTCTGGGGGACCCGGCGGGTCCGGTCAGGGTCCGGGAGACGGTTCCGCGGAACCGGGCGGGATGACCGACACCGGCGACCCGGACACCGGCGACCCGCGGGCCACCACCCCCTACGACCTGGACAATCCCTACGATCTCGACCCGGACGGTGATCTTCTCACCCCGGACGACCACGACCTCGACACCGCCCGGGACGCCGCCCGGCCCGGTGACAGCGCGCAGCCTGGTGATCCCGAGCTGGCCGCTGCCGGCGCGGATGCCGACGCCCCGACCGTGGACACCCTGGCCGACGACCCGCGGGCCGCCGCACCATCCGGCGCCCACCCGCCGGGTGCGGGTCGCCCCGCTTTCCCGCCCCGTCCCACCGGGCCCACCCTGGCCCCACCCGGGCAGCGCGGCCGACACGGCGCCGCCACCAGCACCGGCGGGGACGGCGGTGTGGGCCTGCCGGGACGGGCCACCGCGACCGGGACCGCCGCCGCACCGGGAGCGCTGTTTCGGCCGCGGACGCTCACCGTCGGCGGACTCGGCGCCACCTCGTCGGCCAGCGGACGCCGTTCCCCGGCGCGCACCACCCGCGGCGCGGTCGTCGCCACCAGTGCCACCGCCCCCGGCCTGCACCTGCCCGCCACCCTGCTCGCCGCCGCCCCCCACCAGCACGCCCGCGGCCGCCGCACCCCCCCGTCCACCCCGGACCTCACCCCGGACGTCACCCCGGGCAGTGTCCCGGGTGCCCTCCCGGAGGCCTCCCGGGGCGGCGGCCAGGGTGGGGGGAGGGCGTTGCGGCTGGTGCCGTCCGACCGGCGCGGCGCGCACCGTGTCGCCCGCGAAGGCAACCTGGTGCTGTTCTGCGTGGACGCGTCCGGGTCGATGGCGGCACGGGCCCGGATGACCCTGGTCACCACCGCGGTACTCGCCCTGCTCGTCGACGCCTACCAGCGCCGCGACCGCATCGGTCTGATCACCTTCCGCGGCGCCGGCGCCGAGGTGGTGCTCGCCCCCACCTCCAGTGTGGAGGCCGGCGCCGCCCGCCTGCACGCCCTGCCCACCGGCGGACGGACGCCGCTGGCCGCCGGCCTGCTGCGCGCCGGGCAGGTGCTCACCGCCGAACGGCGCCGCGACCCGTCCCGCCGTGCCCTGCTCGTCGTCGTCACCGACGGACGGGCCACCGCCGGCGGCGACCCGCTGCCCGTCGCCCGCGCCCTGCGCCGCAGCGCCCCCACGGCCCTGGCCGCATCCGCAACGTCCGGCGCCCACGGCGGCGGTGGGGGGCGGGGGACGGCCGCGGGTGGGCTGGCCAGTGTCGTCGTCGACTGCGAGACCGGCATGATCCGGCTGGGTCTGGCCGCCCGTCTCGCCGACGCCCTCGGCGCCCGGACCATCCCGCTCGACGCCCTACCCCTGCTGCACCCACCCGCCCCACCCACCCGACCGGCAGCACCCGCAGCCGCCGCCCGGCTGGCCGCACCAGCCCCGCCGGCCCCACGGGCCGTCCGCGTCGAGATCAAGGAGCCGTCCCGATGAGTCCGCAGGGGGTGCCGTCCACGGTGCCGGACGACGGGCTGACCACCCGGGCGCGCCGCGGCCGGCCGCTGCTGATCGTGCACACCGGCGACGGCAAGGGAAAGTCGACCGCGGCGTTCGGTCTGGCGTTGCGCGGCTGGGCGCAGGGCTGGCCGATCGGCGTCTTCCAGTTCGTCAAGTCGGCGAAATGGCGCATCGGTGAGGAGAAGGCCCTCGAGACACTGGGGGAGTCCGGCGCCGGCGGCACCGTCACCTGGCATCGGATGGGCGCCGGATGGAGCTGGATCCAGAACCGCGTCGACCCCGCCGGTGACCCGGCCGCGGCCGCCGCCGAAGGCTGGGCGCAGATCCGCCGCGACCTGGCCGCGCAGACCTACCGGCTCTACGTCCTGGACGAGATGACCTACCCGCTGCGCTGGGGCTGGCTCGACCTCGACGAGGTCGTCGACACCCTGCGCACCCGCCCCGGTGCCCAACATGTCGTCATCACCGGCCGGGCCGCCCCGACCCCCCTGCTCGACGCCGCCGACCTCATCACCGAGATGACCAAGGTCCGCCATCCCATGGACGCCGGCCAGAAAGGCCAGAAAGGCATCGAATGGTGACCGGCCCGACGCGCCGCCTCGACCTGCCCCGGCTCGTGCTGGCCGCACCCACCTCCGGCGCCGGCAAGACCACCGTCGCCACCGGACTGATGGCCGCGCTGGTCGCCCGCGGCCTGCGGGTCAGCCCACACAAGGTCGGCCCCGACTACATCGACCCCAGCTACCACACGCTGGCCACCGGCCGACCCGGACGTAACCTCGACGCCGTCCTGTGCGGACCGCAGCGGCTCGCCCCCCTGTTCGCCCACGCCGCCGCCGGCACCGACATCGCCGTCGTCGAAGGCGTGATGGGCCTGTTCGACGGGGTCGCCACACCCCGCGCCGGCGAGCAGGCCGACCACGCCTCCACCGCCCATGTCGCCCGCCTGCTCGACGCCCCCGTCGTCCTGGTCGTCGACGCCTCCGGGGCGTCCCGGTCGATCGCGGCGCTGGTCACCGGCTTCCGGATGTTCGACCCGCGGCTGCACCTGGCCGGTGTCATCCTCAACCGGGTCGGCTCCGCACGCCACCGCCGGCTGCTCACCGACGCGCTGGCCGACATCGGCATGCCCGTGTTCGGCGCGCTGCCCCGCGAGACCACCGTGCACACCCCGTCCCGGCATCTGGGACTGGTCCCCGCCGCCGAACGCCGCCCCGCCGCGGTCGCCGCCGTCGACCGCCTCGCCCACCTGGTCGCCACCACCTGCGACCTGGACGCCCTGCTGCGCGTCGCCCGCGCCGCCCCACCCCTGCACACCCCCACCTGGCAGCCCGCCGAAGCCCTCACCACCCCCGCACCCTCGCCCTCCCCGATCCCAGCCCCGACTCCGGCTCCGGCTCCGGCTCCGGTCCAGGCTTCGGCTTCGCGGCCGCCGTCGCCGCGCACAGGAGGACGGCCGGTGCGGGTCGCGATGGCCGGCGGGGCGGCGTTCACCTTCGGCTACGCCGAACACGCCGAACTGCTGCGCGCCGCCGGCGCCGACGTCGTCACCATCGACCCGCTGCGCGACGAGAGCCTGCCCGCCGGCACCGACGCGCTCATCCTCGGCGGCGGTTTCCCCGAGGAACACACCGCCGACCTCGCCGCCAACCTCCCGCTGCGCGCCGCGATCGCCGCGTTCGCCGCCGCCGGACGTCCCATCAGCGCCGAATGCGCCGGCCTGCTCTACCTCGCCACCACCCTGGACGGCGTCCCCATGTGCGGGGTGCTCGACGTCGCCGCCGTCATGGGCCCCCGCCTCACCCTCGGCTACCGCCACGCCATCGCCGCCACCGCCAGCCCCCTGACCCCCGCCGGCACCCCGCTGGGCGCCCACGAGTTCCACCGCACCGTCCTGCCCGCCCCCGGCACGGCGACCGGGGCCGCCTGGTGGCTTCCCGTCGCCGACGACCCTCTCCCACCCGCCCGGGACACCACCGCACCCCGGGGTGACACCGCGCCCCGCGGTGGCGGCGCGGCCCGGGGCGGCGGTGGGGAGACGGCGACCCGGTGGCGTGCCGAGGGCTTCGTGCGCGGCCAGGTCCACGCCTCCTACCTGCACCTGCACTGGGCCGGCCAGCCCGACATCGCCCGCCGCCTGCTCGAGGCCGCCCACGCGACCCGCCCCGCCCATCCCGCCGACACCGGACATCCCGCCGATGCCATCGACGCCGCCTGAGCTGCCTGAGTACACCGGCGGCCCCACCCCGCGCGGCCCGCAGACCAGGACCCCACCCGGGAACCCGCCGCCCCACCACAGCGCACGCGATCTCGTGGTGGGCATCGGCGCCCGGCCCGGGGTGCAGACGCGGGAGGTCCTCGCCCTCATCGACCACGGCCTGCGCGCCCTGGGCGCGTCCCCCGCGTCCGTGCGGGCCCTGGCCACCGTCGACGTCCGCGCCCGCGAACCCGGCCTGCGCGGCGCGGCCGCCCATCACGGCTGGCCGCTGATCGCCCACCCCGCCGCACTGCTGGCCACCGTGGACGTCACCCACCCCAGCGCCGCGGCCGCCGCGGCCCTGGGCACCCCGAGCGTGGCCGAAGCCGCCTGCCAACTCGCCCTGCCCACCACCTCCACCCGGGCCGACACCGTCGCACCGTCCCCGGGACGTCTCGTCCTGCGCAAACAGACCAGCCCCCGCGCCACCCTCGCCATCGCCCGACACCCGAACACCGGATGTGCGTAGCCGACATCCAGGTCAGCCCACCGACCGAGCGGCACCGGCCGACATCACCGACCTGCCCGGATGCCGTCGGTGTGCTGGTAGCGAAGGCCGTCGAGCAGCAGCGCGCGCAGACGGTCGGCCTCCTGCGTGGCGGTGGGGGTGCCCTGGGTGGCCCAGCGCAGGGCGTTGACCGCGCGCAGGATGTCCCGGGGACGGGCGTCGCGGCGGATCGCGCCGGCCTGCTGGGCCCGGGTGAACAGGCGGTCCCAGGCGGCGAGCATCGCGTCGCATCCCCGGGCGGCGTCCACCGCAGGCTCGAGCAGGGTGGGACGCAGCGAGTCCGCCATCCCCTGGAACAGCGCCAGGTGGCAGGCGAACAGATCCAGCCAGGTGGTCAGCGCCGCGAAGGCCCCCGAGGCGGCGCAGGCGTCGAGGAGACGGTCGGCCTCGTCGCGCAGCGTGTCATAACGGTCGCCGAGCACGGCGTCGACCAGGCTGGCCCGGTCGGGGAAGTGGCGGTACAGGGTGCCGACGCCGACACCGGCCCGACGGGCGATCTCCGCGGGGGGCGCGTCCACGCCCCCCTCGGTGAACGCGGCGCGCGCCGCGTCGAGCAGCCGGCGACGGTTGCGTCGCACATCAGCCCGCGCCGGTGCGGCGTCCGGGGTGGCCCGCTGCGGCGCGCTCATGGTCATCCCCTCGGCATTGCAAAACGGAACATGTTTCCGTAGGGTAGCCGATCAAATCGGAAAGCTGTTCCGTTTTTTGGTCGGCGTTCCGGCGCCGCCGTAGGAGGTTCGGGTGACCACGACAACAGACGGGTTCCGGGCACGGCTGGGACGCTTCGGCGTGTGGCTGGCGCCCGCCCCGGTGCTGGGAGCCACCCCCGCGGCGCTCGAGCGGGAGCAGGTCGCCCGCATCGAAGCGCTCGGTTTCGGCTCGGTCTGGGTCGGCGAGGGCGCCCACGGCCCCAAGGAGATCTTCGCCCACCTCGCCCTGCTGTTGGCGGCCACCGATCGTCTGCTCGTCGGCTCCGGGATCGCGCGGGTGGGCAACCGGACCCCGGCTGCCATGCAGGCCGGCGCCGCCACCCTCGCCGAGGCGTTCCCCGGCCGGCTCCTGCTGGGCCTGGGCGTGGGGATCACGGCCAACACCGGCGACCCGCAGGATCCGCAGGTCCCGGCGGCCCGCGCCACCTCGGACGCGTCGCCGGTGGCGGTGATGCGCCGCTACCTCGACGCCATGACCGCGGCCGCCGACACCGACGCCGCCGCCGGGGGGCTGGCCGCGCCGTTTCCCCGCCTGCTCGCCGCCCTGGGCCCGCGGATGCTCGCCCTGGCCCGCGACCACGCCGACGGCGCCCACCCGTTCTCCGTACCGGTCGCCCACACCGCGCTCGCCCGCGAGATCCTCGGCCCGGACAAGCTCCTCGTGCCCGAACAGGTCATCCTCGACGAACCCGACCCGACCGCCGCCCGTGCCCTGGCACGGCGCCACCTGGCCGCAGGCAGCCCCACCTCGCCGTACACCAGGAACCTGCGACGTCTCGGCTACGGCGACGACGACTTCGCCCACGGCGGCAGCGACCGGCTCATCGACGACCGTTTCGCCCACGGCGACCCGGCCGCCCTCGCCCGACGGCTCACCGAACACCTCGACGCCGGCGCCGACAGCGTCCTGATCCGCGTGCCGGCCCCCACACTGAACGCCGCCGTCGACACCCTCGCCAGACTCGCCGACGCGCTACCCGACGCTTCCCTCCCACAGCACATCTGATCACCACACCCCGGCCACCGCATGGCCGGCCCCGAGGCGCGGACAGGCCACTGATCGTCTCCGGGTGACTGGATCGTCTCCGGGTGACGTCCGCGCTCAGGCCGCGCCGACCCTCGCCCCGGGGACCCGCGCGTCCCGCTGCGACGCCGACTCCGCCTCGGCGGCCGCGACGGCACACGCGTCGACCAGGACGTCCAGGGACACCCCGAGGGTGGTGGCCAGGGCGACCACGGTGAAGAACGCCGGGGTCGGAATCCGCCCGGTCTCGATCTTGCGCAGGGTCTCGGCGGACACCCCGGCGCCGGCCGCCACCGCCACGATGCTGCGCTCACCGCGCGCCCGGCGCAGCAACGCGCCGAGCCGCTCGCCACGGGCCCGCTCCGCTGTGGTCAACGCCGTCCGCACCATACCCCCGATAGTAATACCGGTATAGTTATCGCCGCACGGTCGGCTGGACGGGCATCGGGGCACAGGACGCGGGATGGGTGGGCGGGACGCGATGGTGGAGATGAAGACACCGCAGGCGATCGAGGCGATGGCGGCGGCCGGGGCGGTGGTGGCCCGGGCGCTGGCCGCCACCCGGGCGGCCGCGGCGGTCGGGGTCACCCCCCGCGACCTGGACGCCGCCGCCCACGCGGTGATCCGCGAGGCGGGAGCCCTCTCCCCGTTCCTGCACTACCAGCCACCGTTCGCGCCCAGCCCGTTCCCGGCGGTCATCTGCGTGTCGGTCAACGACGTGATCGTGCACGGCATCCCCGGCGACACCCCGCTGCGCGCCGGGGACCTGGTCAGCGTCGACTGCGGCGCCACCCTGGACGGCTGGACCGGCGACGCGGCGATCAGCTTCACCGTCGGCGCGGCCCGTCCCGACGACACCGCCCTCATCGACACCACCACCGCGGCCCTGCACGCCGGGATCGCCGCCGCCGTGCCCGGGGGGCGCATGGGAGACATCGGCGCCGCCATCGCCACCGTCGCCCGCGCCGGCGGCTACGGCATCCTCGAGGGCTTCGGCGGGCACGGCATCGGCCGGCACATGCACGAGGACCCGCCGGTGCCCAACGAGGGCCGTCCCGGCCGTGGCCTGCGGCTGCGTGAGGGCCTGGTCCTCGCCCTCGAACCGATGCTGCTCGCCGGCGGGCGCGACACCTTCCACACCGATCCCGACGGCTGGTCGTTGCGCACCCGCGACGGCAGTCGCGCCGCCCATGTCGAGCACACCGTCGCCATCACCGCGGACGGACCCCGCATCCTCACCCGACTCTGAATCCACGGCTGACCCGCGCCGCATTGCGACAATGGCGCACCCGACAATGGCACCAATGCCGGAAACAG
Organism: Frankia umida; assembly: GCF_023242945.1. NCBI lineage: Bacteria > Bacillati > Actinomycetota > Actinomycetes > Frankiales > Frankiaceae > Frankia > Frankia umida. Next base: position 10,784 of record NZ_JALKFT010000016.1, on the reverse strand, counting down.
TGCCAATCCGTTCCGTCGGCGCCCGGGAATGGACACGACGCCCGCGGATGACAGGACCCGCCACCCCACCCGCCCAAATATCGGACATTATTCCCAAATCTGGCACCATGGTGGACGGAGCGAAGCCGTGGCACACCGGGGCGCGCCGGAACCGGTCACCATGGGTGCCGCAGGTGGTGCGATGGGTGCCCGTCCGGGGGGTGTGGCGTGCGGACGGGCCGGGTTTCGGGAGGTCGGAGATGACAGAGTCGGGGGTGCGACAACCCCCGAACGGGTCCCCTTTGAGACATGGCCCCCACCCATGCTGTCCGCAAGAGGAACAATGTCCCGGATGGATACCGTGGGGACGAGTCGGCTTTCACCAAAGCCCTGTACAGACCCCCCCGCGCACGCGATACCGTGCCGAGCGTCACCTTGTCGACACCCGCTGCGGCGCGTATCGCACTCCACCACCCGGAACGCGAGGGGAGGCTGGGCATGGACTCCGCCGAACGGCCAGGCACCGGTGCCGGTGCCAGCAGCGGCACCGGTCGCGGCAGCGGCAGTGGTGCCAGCGGTGGCAGTGGAGGTGCCGCGGGCAGGAGCAGGGGCATGGGCGCCGAGGGCGTAGGGACGGCGGCCGCGGCCACCAACCCCGACGACTGCGACGGCGACACCGGCGACGCCGACTGTCCGCCCACGCACACCACACCTGAAGGCGGCTTCGGCCTGCCCGACCGGTACGGCCTGGCCGCCGCCGCCCGCGCCGCCGCCATGATCTCCCGGGAGATCGCCTACGCCGACCCCGACCCGCTGGCGCTGAGCGAGATCGACGAACGGCTCTACCGCTACGCCACCACCCTGCTCAGCGCCTCCCACACCGACCTGCTCGGCCCCGTCATCGGTGACTGGCGCCGCGTCACCGCGGCCCTGGGCCGGCGGCTTTCCCCCGCCGTGCACTGCGAACTCACCCGCGCCGCCGGCTACCTGTCCTTCTGCCTGGGCTACCTGGCCGCCGACACCGGCGACGACACCAGCGCCCGCCGTTTCGCCACGCTGGCCGCCCAGTACGCCGACCATCTCGACGACCGCCTGCTCGCCGGCACCGCCCACAGCCTCGACGCCTTCGTCGCCTTCGCCGACGGCCGCCTGGACGCCGCCCGCGCCGCCGCCGCCCGCGCCGCCGCCGTGCGCCATCCCGCCCTGCACGGCTGGGCCGCCGCCCAACAGGTCCAGATCGCCGCCGCCACCGGCGACGAACCCGCCCTGGAAGCCGCCCTGTTCGCGCTGCGCGACCGCCCCAGCGTCCCCGCGCTGCGCACCCCCGGCTGGCCCCCGTTCGACGAGGCCCGCGAGGCCTGCGTCGTCGCCGACGCGATGTGGCGCCTGCGCGTGCCCGGCGCCCGCTCCGCCGCCCGCCGCGCCGTGGCCCTGACCACCCCCGACACCCTCGAACGCGGCTGGGCGCTCGGTTCCCTGGCCGCCACCCTCGTCCACGACGACCCCGCCGCCACCGGCGCCGCCCTCGACGAGATGGTCGCCATCCTCGACCTGCGCCCCTCCCGGGTGCTCGCCGGCCGCGTCCACGAGATCCTGCTGCTCATCTCCGCCCCACCCCTGACCGGCACCCCCCGCCCCACCGGCCTGGGCTGACCACCCCGCCGCTCCGGACCGACCAGGTCCTGGCTGGTCGGGTTCGGGCTGGTCGGGTTCGGGCTGGTCGGGTCCTGGCCGACCGGGCCTGGGCTGGTCGGCCGCAGGTCAGTCGGCGACGCCCTGCTCGGCGACGATCGAGGTGGGCGTGAGCCGCACCAGCAGCTCCCCGGGCACCCCGTTACGCGCCCCGTAGGCCGGCGCCGCCGCCGCACCCATGTACCGGGCGGCGATCCGCGTCGCCCACACCCGCACCTCGTCCAGATCCTCGCTCAGGCGCACCGTCCCCGCCACGGTCACGAACGCGAACGGCGGCGCCTCGTCATCCACACACAGCGACGCCACCCCCCTGCGTGCCAACGACCGGCCCTTCACCGAGGACGCCCCGGTGTTGAACACCACGTCCTCGCCGTCGAGCAGGAACCAGATCGGCGCCACATGCGGACGCCCGTCCGCCCGCACCGTCGCGAGCTTGCCCGTGCGCGTCCCCGCCGACACGAACGCCCGCCACCGCCCCGCCTCCATCGCCACCATGGCCGGCACCCTACGCCGCGTCCCCGCCCCCTGCCGCCGCCTTCCGTCCACCCCAGCGGCATCCGCGTCCGCGCAGGAACACCCGGGCAGACCCCGTGGGGGCGGCCAAGATGCGCAGGTGTCGGGTCGGGGCCTCACGCCGAGGGTTGTGAGGCGCCATGCCGAGGGTTGTTCGGCGTGGCGAGGTCCCCATCCCCGACCAGCCCTCGGCATCTCATGGTCACGGCCGCTGACGGGGCCCCACCCGACGTCCACGACAGGCTGCCCAGCCGGGCAGGGCACGGCAGATGCGGCAGACGCAGCCCGTCCACCGACCCCGGCTGGGCCCACCGACCCCCGTTCGGCGCGGGGTGGGATGCTCACGCGGCGGGGGTGAGACCGGCGGAGGCACGCAGCCGGTCGCCGCGACGTACCAGCAGACGTTCGGCGAGCGCGTCGGCGCGTTCGATGTCCTCGAGCGTGGCGTGGGTACGCGACTCGACCTCCAGCAGCGCCGCGAGCAGCTCCACGGACAACCGGGTCCGCGCCGCCACCCGCGCCACACTCGGCGGCAGCGCCGTCCCCGCGCCGCGGACCACCCCCCTGCGCGGCGACGCACCGCCGGACGAACCCGCACCGGACGCGGCCGCACGCGCGCCCACCCGACGCGACGACACCGGACGGGGTGCGCCCGCGCCGGCGGCGATCGCAGGGACACCGGCGTCGGAGACCGCGGAGGCGGCGACGGGGGAGGCGGCAACGGGGGACGGCGTGGAACGGCGACGGTGACGGGTGGACAGGTGCAGCGAGGCCATGCACCAGTGATACCGCAGCGCATACACACCGCCACCCCTTGACTTCCCGGCGCCACGCAGGATCAGACCTTCTCCACAGGACGTCCACAGGCGCACGCCACGTTACCCACCGCCCCATCGACACCCTTATCCACATGTCGATCATCATGTGGCCGGAATCACACCATCGGGGCCGTCAGGGGGATGCCCGCCACGGTCACCCGGCGGCGGTCACCGTGGGAGCGAGGGCGGTGTCGACCAGACGCCGCACATCGGCGGCGGCCAGCGGCGCGGACGCGAACAGCACGCTGTAGGTGATCGGCGCCATCACCGTCTCGACGATCCGCGCCACCGGCGGCACCCGCTCACCCCGGCCCCGCGCCCGCTCGACGATGATCCCCAGCTGCGCGCGGACATACGCGTCACAGCGGCCCGCCGGCAGCTCCGGCGCCGACGAGGCGGCCACCACGTCACGCAGCACCGCCCGGCCCGTCGGCGACGACACCTCCTCGAGATACCCCCCGACATAGGCCAGCAGATCCGCGCGCAACCCCCCGGCGTCGACGGGGGGACGATCCGGGCGCAGCCGTTCGGCGGCGACATCGGCCAGCAGCTCGGTGAGATCCCCCCAGCGCCGGTACACCGTCGACGGTGTCACTCCCGCCCGCGCCGCCACCCGCGGCACGGTGATCTCCCCGCGGGGACGCTCGGCCTGCAACCCCCGCACCGCCTGGTGCACCGCGGCCTGCACCCGCGCGCTACGCCCACCCGGACGCGGACCCTCGGGACTCACGTCTCGAGCGTAGTGCACAACCCCCCGCCCCACGCGAAATCTTTGCGTTAACGGGTGGGGTGGACTACCGTCCCCACTAACGCAAACTTGTGGCTTTAACGGGTTGGCTGTGACGGGCCGGATGGTGGCCCACACCCCGCCAGATGCCCGCCGTCCGGTGGAAGGGACCCCGATGCCCGTGCCCCCCACACTGCCCACCCTCGCACCCGACACCCACGCCACCGGGCACGTGCCGGCGGGCACCCAGCCCCCCGCGGGTTCCCGCACCGGCCTGCCCCCGGGGCCCTCGACGTCGGCGGGGCCCTCGAGGCCGGCGGGCGGCAGGCTCGCCGGCCGGCTCGGGGCGGGGGCCAGTTTCGCCCTGGCCGCCTCGATGCTCACCTCCTTCCTCGCCTCCTCCGTCGTCCCCACCCCCCTGTACGCCGTCTACCAGGCGCACTGGGGGTTCTCCCCGATCACCCTGACCGTCGTGTTCGGCGTCTACGCCCTGGCCGTCCTGGGTTCCCTGCTCGTCGCCGGCGGCCTGTCCGACCATCTCGGGCGCCGCCCCGTGCTGCTCGCCGCCTGCGCCGTGCAGATCCTCGCCCTGGCCGTGTTCGTGCGCGCCGACGGCGTCGCGGCACTCGTGGCCGCCCGCGCCGGGCAGGGCCTGGCCACCGGCACGGCCATGGGCGCCCTCGGCGCCGCCCTGCTGGATCTGCACCCCACCCGCGGCGCCCTGTTCAACGCCGCCGGTTCCTTCGCCGGGACCGCGCTCGGCGCCACCGGCTCGGCCCTGTGCGTCGCACTGCTGCCCGCGCCCACCCGGCTCGTCTACCTGCTTCTGCTCGCCGTCGTCGCAGCCCAGGCCGCCGGCGTCCTGGTCATGACCGAAACGTCGCCCCGGGTCCCCGGGGCGCTGGCCAGCCTGCGACCGCACCTGAGCCTGCCCGCCCCGGTACGCCGCGTCCTACCCGCCGCCGGGCCCTGCCTGGTGGCCACCTGGGCCCTGACCGGCTTCTCCTTCTCCCTCGGCCCGGCCCTGGCCCGCCGCGTCGCGGGCGCGGGCGAGGCCACCAGCCGCCACGCGATCCTGCTCGGCGGCCTCGCCGTGCTCGCCCTGGCCGGCACCGCGGCCCTCACCGTCGTCCTCGCCCGCACCGCCCCGGCCGCCACGATGATGCTCACCGGCCTCGTCGGGCTCATCGTCGGCGTGGCCCTGACCCTGCTCGCCGTCGCCGCCGGGTCCACCACCGCCCTGTTCACCGGCACCGTGCTCGCCGGCGCCGGCATCGGCGCCGGCGTCCAGGGCAGCCTGCGCGTCGTGCTGCCCCTGGCCGCCCCCCACGAACGCGCCGGTGTCCTGGCCACCGTGTACGTCCTGTGCTACCTCGCCCTCGGCGTACCCGCCGTCGCCGCCGGCTGGCGGGTCACCCACGTCAACCTCGAGCAGACCAGCCGCGAATACGGCCTGGCCGTCATCGCCCTGGCAGCCCTCGCCCTCACCGCCCTGCTGCGCCTCCACCTGCGCCGCCCCGACCCGGTCTGAACCACGGGCAGCTGGCCGCGGAAGAACCTTCTGGCACTGGGTCGACCCGGCGATCGGCTGGCGGCGTGCGCATAAGGTGCTCCACCCCGGCGGGTGGATGGCGCTGCTCGGCCACGTGGTCGTGCGCCGCCCGGGCGAACCGCAGGTGTACGCCGAAACCGCCGACCTCCACCGCCTGGCCCCCCGCAGCGGATGAGGCCAGACCGGCGACACCCGCGGCGCGGGAGCTAACCGAAGAAGTCGAGCAGGGCCGGGGCGATCACATCGGGACGGCCACGTTCGTCACGGTTCTGGGTGACCCCGTGCCGGTGGCCGGCGAGGGTGACCCGGCGCGCACCGGGGATGACCGCGGCCAGACCCGCCACCGCCGTGCGCAGATACGGCCGGGTCGCGGCGCAGTCCACGAGCAGGACCGAACCGCTGATCGCGGCGAACTCCGCGAGACGGTCGGCGTTGTCCCGCACGACGGCGAAGTCCACCGCCAGCGCCGCGGCCTGCGCCCGCCGCGGCGCGGAACGCAGCATCGGACGCGAAAGCGCCGCCAGCACACCGACCGGCAGCCCGAACAGCCACGGCGGCCCCATCTGCGCGATCTTCAGACTCAGCCCCATCATCGTCGCGAGATCACCCGCGGCGACCGCCGCGTCCAACCGGGGCGCCAGATCAAGACGCATCGAAGCGTCCACCGACAGCGGTGGTTCGAACAGGGCCAGACGGTCGATCATCCCCGGATGCGCCAGCGCCGTGCGCGCGGCGATGATCGCACCGGAACTGACCCCCAGCACACACCGGGCACCGGTCGCGGCGAGCACCGCACGCAGATCGTCCACCTCCACCGCGGTCCCCGCCGCCCGCGGGTAGGGGCCGCTGGCACCACGCCCGCGCCGGTCGACCAGATGGACGCGGTGCCCCGCGGCGAGCAGCCCGGCCAGATCCGCCTGACTGCCGCCGTCCTGCATCGCGCCGTGCACGACGACCAGCCCCGGGCCCGCCCCGAGGCTGCGACACCCCAGCGGCGTGCCATCGGCGGCCCGCACCACACTGTCAGCGACGTCCACACTCCCAGCCACCCTTTTATCTTAGTCACTAAGATATCTGGATGTCACCATGGAACGGTGACCAACGACCCGGACACCGAGCTCCGGCAGGACCTGATCGAACGGCTGCGGCTGCTCGGCGAGATCGACTCGACCCAGACCGCCCTGTTCCACCAGCGCGCCGCCGCCACCTACGGCCTCGGCGTCACCGACATGAAAGCGCTGAGCATCCTGCTGCGCGACGGACCGCAGACCGCCGGCTCCCTGATGAGCCAGCTTGCCGTGACCTCCGGCGCCGTCACCGGGGTCATCAACCGCCTGATCGCCCAGCAGCTCGCCCACCGCCAGAGCGACCCGCACGACAAACGCAAGGTCGTCGTCACCGTCGACCTCGCCGGCCTGGCCGCCCGCGACAACGTCTACCTCGGCATCGGCGCCGCCTTCGACCGGCTCCACGCCACCTACACCACCGACCAGCTGCGGTTCCTCATCCACCACCTGGAAACCGCCATCGAGATCACCCGCGAGCGGACCGCCGCCCTGCACCCCGGCGCCGACCCGCCCACCCGCGGCCCCCGCCGACACCCCTGACCGCCCACCCGACCAGCGGCACCCTTGCTCCCACCAGCGACGCCGACGCCGGCCGGCAGGGGGCGCCGTGACCCGGTAGCACCGGAGCAGGCGACGCTCAGCGGCGCCAGGGGGAGCGGGAGGTGTGACGCGGCACGGGTTCGGTGGCCGCCCAGATCCGCCGCCAGCGCGCCCCGGGTGTGCCCGGGGCGCCGCGCAGCCGGGCGTTGACCGACACCGCGCTGCCCGTGGTCGGCCGGGTGCCACCGCGACGTCCCAACGCGCGTGGCGCTCCCACGCCGACCGCGACATCCTCCTGCGCGACACCCGGCTCCACCACACCCGGCTCGGCGGCGGGCTCGGCGGGGGGGCGAGACACGGGAACCGTGGGGGAGCCGGCGACCCCGGCCGTGCCCGTGACATCAGCGGAGGTGTCCGCGGCCGGCGGGGCGGCCTCGGCCAGGGCGGCGCGGGTCGACTCCCACCAGGTCGTCGCGTCCTCCGCGCACAGACGGTCCACCTCCGCGGCCAACCGGGCCGTGAACGTGCGCACATCCTCCCCGTCCACCGGACGCATCGGCGCACCGAAACGCACCGTCACCTGCGGACGACCCGGCACCGGCCAGCTCCGGCCCCGCGGCATCGCCGCATACGCCCCCCGCACCCCCACCGGTACCACCGGCACCCCGGCGTTGATCGCCAGATACGCCGCGCCCAACCGGAACCGGCCGCGCGCCCCGTCCTTCGACCGCGTCCCCTCCGGGAAGATCACCAGGTTCCAGCGGTCACGCAGCAGATCCAACGGCATCGTCGAGGGCACCCCACCGCTACGGTCGATCGGCACCGTCGCGAACGCCAACGCACTCGACGCCCCCCGCCACACACTGCCGAAGAAGTAGTCGGCCGCCGCCGTCACCGCGGTCCGGGACCGCACCCGCGGCGGCAGCGCGCACAGCAGCATCGGGGCGTCCAGATGACTGCTGTGATTCGACACGATGATCACCGGGGTGTCGCCGACGGTGTCGAACACGTCCGCGCCGAAACCGTCGACGCTCAACGTCGTGTGCAGCAGCGGGCTCATCACCCCGCGCAGGAACACCCCCCGCGTCACCCGCGCCGCCCCCGACCGCGCCCATCCCGTCGGGAACTCCCGCGCCGCCGACCGTCCCGGCCCCGCGACCCGCACCGGCCCGGCGACACCCCCCGAGCCCGCCGACCCGGCCTCGGCCGACGCCCCCACACCGGACCCGGCGTCCGCCTCCGACCCGGAGTCCGCGTCCGACGCGGCGTCGGACGCCGCGTCGGAGGCGGCTGCGGCGATCACCGACGGCGGCGCCTCGACGGGCCGCGGCCAGCCACCGGCCGCCCGCAGCTCCCGCGCCGCCTCCCGCAGCCCCACACCCCGCCGTGGCCTACCCATACCGCTCATCCCCGCCTCTGCCGATCTTGACCCGCCGACACACACCGTCCACCCGCCTGCGCCCGGCCCTCACCGGACATCCGCGACCAGCCGCGGCGGAGCGTGCAGATAGGTGACCGACGGATCCCGCCCGACCGACCCGGACACGATCTCCAACGCGTCCGCCAACGTCGACGCGGCCCGCAACCCCAACCGCGCGCACACCACCCGATCCCCCCCGACCACCACGACCTCACCCAGATACGCCCGCCCCGGCGCCGTCTCATACCAGCGGTGGAACGGATGCACCCCGGGCAACGCCAACGACGACCGGTACAACGACTCGTACCACGGATCGGTGGCGTACTGACGTTCGAACTTCGCCTCGATCGTCGCCGGCTCGTGCGACTCCGCCAGCACCTCGGCGTAGAAATCCACATACGACGGCTGATGCACCTGCGAGAACCGCGCCGCCATCGGATGGTAGACGATCATCGCACCATGCTCGCGGACCACCGGCCGGCCCGTGTGCCGACCCAGCACCTCCGCGAGCGCCCCATGCGCGCCCAGCACCGCGTCCCCGGCACCCGAACCGTGGTGCACCCCGAACGGCGCCGACCCCACCACCAGCACATCCGTCTGGCCCTCGACACCGACCCGCTGGCCCCCCTCGACCAGCGCCCACGCCGCCTCGGTGACCGCCCGCACATCCCCGGCCCCCACCGAGGTGACCGCATAGTCAGCGGCCGTCTCCTGCCACACCCGGCGTCGCGCCCAGCCCCCGAGACGGTCCAGCCCACGCGCGGCGGCCAACGCCATCACCTGATCGGGCAGCGACCACTCCCACTCACGTCCGGTCAGGAACCCCGCCGCCGCCGGACCCACCGCCGCGTTCACCGTCGCCGTCACCGCGAACACCGGCACCGCGCCCGCCAGCACCCCACCCAACCGGCCCAGCACCGCCCGCGACCCACCCCCGGCCACACCAGCCACCTCCGACAAGCCAGGGGAGCCGGAGACACCCACCGTCCCAGACGAGCCGGACGGGCCGGGGGAGCCGGACGATGCGGCCGCCTCGGACACACCGGGGGAGTCGACCGGGGTGGGGGAGGAGAACCAGCCGGCCGCATCCCGCATCGCCGCCGACACACTGCGCGCCGCCCGCAACGACCCGTACGACGCCACCCCCGCCGCCAGACCCGCCAGACCCCCCACACCCGGGTCCTGCACCACCTCCACCGAGATCAGCAGATCCGCCTCGGCGACCGGCCGGGCCACCCGCAGCACCTCCCCGGCGCCGCTGACCCCCACCTCCACCAGGTTCGCCTCGTCGAACGCGTCATGACAGGCCAGCCGCTGCGGCCAGAACGAACGGAACACCCGCTCACCCACCAGCGCCTCGACCTCCGCCGCCGACCGGCGCCGCCCCAACCCGGTGGCCACCACCAGCCGCACCTCATCGACGCCGGCCGCCGCCACCACCGACAGCACCCGCTCCAGCAGACGCGCCCGCACGTCCACCCCGCGCATCCGCGGCGCCGGCACCCCCGCATCCGAGACCACCAGCACCAGCCGCAGCCCCGGACGCAGCAACGACACCAACGGCGCACTGCCCACCGGCGCCGCCAACGCCGCGTCCACCGCGGCCCCCACCGCGTCGACCCCCGGCCGCGGCAACGGTGGATACACCACCCGCGTCCCCACCGGGAAACGCTCCAACAACACCCCGTCGCCCTGGTGCACCAACAGCGGAGGAGTCCGCTCGTCCACCTCGAGCACGAACCCCGGTCTCACCGACGCACGTCCTTTTCCGTCCGCCGCATGAAGTCACCCTCCACACGGACCCCGACACCACCGACCTTGCCAGCCCCCGACCCTGCCAGACCCCCCCGACGGCCCGTCACCCGCCCACCGCCGGATCGAACGCGACCCGCACCACACCCGTCCGCCGGGCCCGCAGCGCATGATCCACCGCCTCCCGCCAACGCGACAGCGGATACACCACCCCCACCACCGCATCCAACCGCCGATCCCCGGCCAGCTCCCACACCCGCGCCGCCACCCCGCCCGCGGCATCACCCGCCCCGACAGCATCGCCGGTGTCCACATCCCTGTCGCCCACCCCGCCCGCACCGACCAGCGTCAGACCACGCGCCCACACCGGAGCCAGATCCACCCGACCGGACGGCACCCCCACCAGCACCACCCGACCACCCGGACGGGTCGTGCGCACCGCCACCGACAACCCCGACGCCCGCCCCGACGCCTCAAACGCCACATCCACCCCACCCAGCAGAAAATCCTCGCCGCCGCGCGGCGCCACCCGCACCGCCCGCGTCACCCGACGCACCCCCGCCACCGCCGCCGCCGGCCCCACCACCGACGACGCCCCGAACCGGGCCGCCATCCCCGCCGCGAACGCCCCACCCCCGGTCACCACCGCCACCGCACCGGCCTCACTGAACGCCCGCAACGCCAGCACCGTCGCCAACCCCACCGCCCCAGCCCCCACCACCAG
>NZ_JALKFT010000015.1:0-144475 GCF_023242945.1 Frankia umida | reverse complement strand
GGCGAGGTCGGGGAGGTAGGCGTCGGGGCTGTCGGCGGCCAGCTGCCGGCGGAGGTTGACGGCTTCCTGGGCTGGGGCGAGTGCCTCCGCCCGCCGCCCGGCGGAGGAGAGTCGGCCGGCGAGGTTGTTGTGGAGGCGGGCGAGTTCGGCTGCCTGCGGGTAGGTGATCTGCCCGTCGGTGGTGCGTATCCGTTCGGTGTGCTGGCTGAGGTTGTGGGCGGTGAGTTGAACGGCGAAGGTCAGCAGGTTCGTGGTCGAGGTGGGTAGTGCGGCTTCGACGGGGGCCAGGTCGTAGCCAGCGGGGATCTTGGCCAGCAGGGGGCTCGTCGGGGTGGGGCCGCCGTCGAGGAGACGGGCGATGGTGGGGTGGCGGGTGGCGGTGCGGGTCAGGACGGTGAGCATCCGCTGCACCTGCTCGGCCGTCGGCGGGCCCGCTTGTTCGTCGGTGAGGACCTGGAAGGGCAGGGTCCGGGTGGCGGGCAGACGGTCGTCGACGAGGGCCTGGTGCAGGACGCGGGCGACGAGTTCCTCGCCGAGCAGGTCGGGTTGCAGGGGCGGCAGCCAGCCGTCGGTGCTGTCCGCCGGGGGATACAGGTCGTGCAGCCAGCGGGCGATCGGGTTGGTCTCCAGCGGGTTTTTGAGGGCGAGGGCGGCGGACAGGACGGTGGTGGCCTCGTGCCGGTTGGCCGCGCCGAACAGGGTCGCGGTCGCTACTGCCAGCTCGACCAGCCGGCGCCCTTCTGGTCCATCGGCGTGCTGGTGGAAGGCTTCCCGGGTCGCCGGGTAGAGCTTGCTGGCCGCGTCGTCCGAGTAGAGCCAGTGGTGGCGGCACTCCAGATCCAGGATTCGGCCGACCAGATCGGCCGCCCGTGGCTGGGCGGGCGGCCTACTCGGCCCGTTCGGCCGCGGGTGCTGGCCGGGGCTCGCGGTGGGCAGCAGCGCGCAGACGGCGGCGATGTGCAGCATCAGCGCCGATCCGAACTCGCCCTTTTCCAGCAGGGACGGCGGTGCCGGGTCAGGGACGAACGGCAGGCCGCGCGTCGCGGCGAACTCCCCGACTGGTGCGCGCAGCGCTTCCGCGACGGCGGTGAACGTGGAGCGGCGGCCTTGTTCGGTCGGTTCGAGCAGATCCAGTGTGATCGGCTCCGGCGGTACCTGGACGCCGACGGTTTCCAGGCGGGACAGCAGGCCGTGTGCGCTGTCGGTCCACCAGTCGCCGGCCGCGCGGGCCAGCAACAGCAGCCGCCACGGGATCTCACCGCCAGCCAGCACATCGACCAGCGGCTGCAACGCGGCGGCGCGATGTTCGGCCGCGTAGTCGACGATCAGCAGCAGGCGGCGGCCGCTCACCCGGGCGGCATCGACCACCTCCCGCATGGTGTCGAGGCTGCCCGGGCCGCGGAACAGGCCGGTCAGCCAGCCGCCCTGGGCGTCCAGTTCGTCGGCGAGCTGGCGGGCGAGGCGGGTCTTGCCCTGCCCGGCGGGCCCTGTCATCAGCCAGGCCGACCGTGCCTGCGACGAACCGCACCAGGCATGCAGGTTGTGCCGTTCGCTGGTCCTGCCCCGAAAGTCGGTCAGTGCGGCATCCGCTCGCAGCAGCCCGGCGACCGAATCTGTCACGGTCCTGCGGCGTGGTGACACCGCTTCCAGCCGGCGCTGCGCGGTGTCGGCGACCGCGTCCGCGACCGGCGGGAAACGCCGGGCGAGATCGTCCAGGCGGGTCGCGTAGACGATGCCGCCGAGTGCCGTCCACCTGGTCTCGTCCCCCGGCGGATAGGCACGCACCATCCCGACGGCCACCGCACCGTTCTGGCTGGTGGTCACCGGGCCGTCGGTGCTGGTGGCTGTAGGCGGCTCGTGGAGGACGGGCCCGCCGCTGTGGCCCTTCGGGCTTTCCGGAGCCGCCGCCCCCAGCGCCCCCAGCAGCAGCTGCAACGCCGGCGCGGGCATCCCAGCCTGGCTGACCTGCCCGTCCGGGTCGTCGACCGTCCCGCTGAAAACCGTCCCGTCAGGGTTCCCGGCGCTGGCTGGGAAACCCTCCGTGCGGATATCCCAACCGAACCGGACCGCCGTCACGCCGAGGGGCACCGCGACCCGCGTCAGCAACTCGGTCAGAGCCCGCGAATCCTGGGCGCTGGCAGCCACCCGGGCCGTGTCCAGGGCGAGCACAGCCCCATCCAAAGCCTCGTCCACGTCGACGACCCGCAGGGGGACGAACACATACCGCCCGCCGCCCGGGTGGCCGCCGCTGCCGCTGCTTCTACCGCTGCCGGGCCGCAGGCGAAGCCACAGTGGCTCGTCGGCCAGGTCCCGCACGCAGTGCGCGGCCGTCAGCACATGTCCGTGTGCGATGACGAAACCTGTCCGGAACTCCTCGTCATACGCGGTCTGATCCGGTGTCTCGCCGACCAGAAGCCGGCCAACCCCCGCGAGCATGTCAGCGGCCGCGGATCAGACGACCGGTAGGCCGGACGGCGCGGCGAGCGGCGGGTCGGCGGGTGGGTTGGCCGGTCGGCGGGCCAGGGAGACCGTGACCTCCACCGCGGCCTCGCCCTCCACCGACAGCACCGCCTCGATGGCCTTACCGGCACCCGCGGTCAACGTGACCCCGAACGTGACCTCGACCGTCTCGACACCCAACTGCCCTGGGGCCGGCTCGACCAGACCCGCCCCGTCCAACTGCCGGGACACCTCAGCCGCGACCAGACTGATCTGCGCCGTCACCGCCGTCACCGCGGCCCGCACCGCGTCCTCACCCCGCTGCACCACCCGCCCCCGCCGGCGATGCGACCCCGATGCGTCCTCGAACGGAGACCCACCCGGCACCGGCCGCCCCGGCGCCACGGGCACAGCCGCCGCGGGCACCAGTGCCACACCCACCTCGGACGACCAGCCTCCGAGCTCCCCAGCTTCGTCCATAACGGCCCCCCGACCACACCCGCGGCATCACCGCCCGCACCCGACCAGACGCGCCCAGCATCCCACAACCACCCCATCAACCCACCCAGCCATCCCAACACCCTGTCGAAACAGCCCGCGAATCGCGCAACCCGACCAGCCGCCCACCGGTCAGCATTCTGGTGAGGAAGGCGTCGCTGCTGGAGGCAGCCCTGTCGACGAGGGCCGCGAGGCTGTCCACGTCAGGACGTTTTCCCTGCCCGGAATGGCACCTTTATCCGGCCAAATTCAACATGTAGCGTACGCTTACAGAAGGCGAATCTGCCATGCTGCGGCCAATTTGACTCTAAAGCGTCACTTGCGCATCCGCGAACGAACGATCGCGTGGATGTGACCCAGCACTTAGACCAAGGAGTCACCCATGGCCAACCACAAGGTGTATCGGGTCGTCCCCAAGGGCGGCTGGTGGCAGATCAGGCATGAGGAATCGTTCATCTCCACCCATCGCGCCAAGGACGAGGGCGTCAGCATCGCCCAGAAGCTGGCGATCAAAAACCAGCCCAGCCAGCTGCTTCTCCAGCGGGCTGACGGCACGACCGAAACCGAGTGGACCTACGACGAAGACCAGCTTGCGCCCAAGGTCTGACCGGCGATGAGGCGGGCGACCGCCACACCGGGATCCGGTGGGTACGTGAGGGAATAGCGAGATCACGAACTGCTTTTTCAAGCAGTCCGACATCAGGCGCAGCCCGAAGGCCACCGGTGGCCAGGCAGCGAGTCACAAGCAGTCGTAGTAACGTGCTTTGAGCACGGTTCCGTCCACTCCCTCATGGTCTGGGCGGAACCGGATGCGTTATGCATCTGGTTTTCTTTTCGTTCGCTCCGGTGCCTCGGTGAACTCTCCCGAAGCCGTTGACGCGCTGGATTCGGCAGGTCGAATCGGGGTGATACGGCCCTGGCCAGCAAGGAAAACTGGGACGCCATCGCGGAGACCAGGTAGGTCACGTCGGTCCTGAAGTCGATCTCGGCATCCGCGTCGCGTCCGTGGCGATCTTGCCGTCGAAGCCGAGGACCTCGGACCCCCGCGCCGAGTCGCATGCCCACGTGAGGCACGCCCGCAGGCACGGCCGCCCGTCAATGGCGCACCGACAATCCGGATCAGGCGGTAGCCCAACCAGCCGTACCCGGCCCACCGGGGGCCATCGCCCCAACGCCCCACAGCGGCCCGCCGGTCGGGGGCTTCGGGAGGCATCGTCCCCGAAAAACACTGCGGCCCGCCGGGAAGCCACCCAGAGGGCGGCGACCACGGCGGGCCAGCGAGTGGAGGTGAGGGGACTCGAACCCCTGGCCTCCTCCGTGCGAGGGAGGCGCTCTACCAGGCTGAGCTACACCCCCTGGAAGCAACTGAAGCTTACAGGACGGCGGGGCTTAGATGACGAGCACCCCTCGCTGTCGGCAACGGGGTCGGTTGCAGCGGCAGCGGCTGGGTCCCCGGGACGCTCGGCAGTTCGGCGATCAGATGGTCGAACAGGTCGGCGGCGTCCTCCGGGGGGAGCAGACCGGCCTCGTGGCCGCTCCAGCCCCACCGCCGGGCGCCGTCGAGGACGATCTCCCGGTCGGGGCCGGTTTCGCCGGGGAAGGCGATCACGGCGTCGTCGGACGGAGGCGGGCCGTCGAGGGGACGGTGCCGCCACAGTTGCAGGGCCTCTTCGGGGCACCACGTCTCGTCCCGGATGGCCAGCTGCCACGCCGCCCGGCCGGGCCGGTACACGGCCAGGCGGATGGACGTCCCGCGGCAACGAAAGTGCAGGCCGAGGCCATCGCGGCGGACTCCGCGCAGGTCGACCGGCACGGCGCAGCTCGCGGGGCAGACGAGGTACCCCTCGGCTCGCAGCCGGTTCGTCCACGCCTTGAAGGACACGTCCTTGGCGGACACAGCTGACGCTGCCTTCCTGGTCGGGCTGGGTGATGTCGGGCGTAACGCCAACGCCAACGGCGACGCCAGGACCGGTCGCGGCGGTCCTGGTCAACGGCCGGGTCTGCTCCAGGGGCCGCGTCTGCTCCAGGGGCAGCGCCGCCTCCAGGAGCAGTGCCTGCTCCAACGGCGGCATCTGCTCCGACAGCGGCGCGCGGACCTGTGACCAGGCCACCCGGGTGGTGGCGCCAACATCGAGGATCGACGTCGGCGCGTCACACGTGTGGTGGCGTAGCCGAGAGGTGGCGGTGGACCAGCTGAATCCCTCGCGCCGCGGCGGCCCGCGCTGTCAGCTAGCGGGCCGCCGGGCTCGTCATGGCGGGGACGAGCCTCAGAAGGCGCGAGGGCCGGGACAAGCTGGACAGCCCGGACAACAGGAACAAGCTCCAGCGCTACAGACAGTGCGCCACGCCCAGTGGGAGGCGGGGCCGTGCTGGAAGCGGAGCGTCACCCTTCTGATTATGCACGGCGACGGGTATGCGCGAGGTCACGTGACGACTGGGGTGCTGGTCGGCGGTCATATGCCGGACTGGCCACGGCAAACCAGACAAGTAGGACGGATTTGCGCTAACGGCCTGGCCCGGTCGACGCGATCCGGACGTCGCCGGCAACCGGATGGTCCGAACGGGCGAGACAAGCAGCCGCTCCGTGGGATCGGCGATAGTCACAAGAGGGAAGGCAGATAACGGGGGGTGACGATTCGGCGGGTGGCGGCGGAGGAGGGTGCGGTGACCATGAGCGTCGACAACGGGAGTTTCGCGGATCGTCGGGACGCCGGACGCCAGCTCGCGGCCCGGCTGCGGCACCTGCGGGGGCACGACATCGTCGTGGTGGCGCTGCCCAGGGGCGGCGTGCCGGTCGGGTTCGAGGTGGCACGGGCACTCGGCGCACCGCTGGACGTCCTGCTCGTGCGCAAGATCGGGGTGCCGCGGCAACCCGAACTGGCGATGGGCGCGATCGCCGAGGGCGGTATCCGGGTGGTCAACGACGAGACGGTCTGGCTGGCCCAGGTGGACCAGGCGCAGTTCGCCCAGGTGGAGGCCGAGGAGCTGGCGGAGCTGGAACGCCGCGGCCAGCTCTTCCGACAGGGACGTCCCCGGATCGGGCTGTCCGGGCGGATGGCCCTCGTCGTCGACGACGGGATCGCCACCGGCGCCACCGCCCGCGCCGCCTGCCGGGCGCTGCGGGCGGCCGGGGCGCAGCGGATCGTCCTGGCCACCCCGGTGATCGCCCACGACCGCGTCGACCAGCTGCGGGCGGACGCCGACGAGGTGATCTGGGTGCACGCTCCCCAGGAGTTCGTCGGGGTCGGACAGTTCTACGCTGACTTCACCCAGACCTCCGACGAGGAGGTCGTCGCCCTGCTCCGGCAGGCGTCCACGACGGGCCCGTCCGGGTGGGCGACGGATGTGGAGATCACGCTCGCGGACGTCCGGCTGCCGGGCCGGCTGGCGCTGCCACCGTCGCCGCGCGCGGTGGTGGTGCTCGTGCCCGGCAGCGGCTCTGGGCGCGACAGCCCACGTGGGCGGTATGTCGCCGAGGTCCTCACCGCCGCGGGCCTGGCGACCCTCCTGCTCGACCTGGCCGTCCCCGCGTCGCCGGCTCTCCCGTCGACCCCGCAGGGCCTGGACTTCGATCTGGCGCTGCTCGCCGGTCGGCTGACCGCGGTCGAGGCGTGGCTGGCCGCGCGACCGGAGACGGCCGGGCTCCCGCTGGGTCTGTTCGGCGCGAGCACCGGAGCCGCGGTCGCCCTGGCCGCCGCCGCCGAACCCGCCAGTCGCGTGCGCGCCATCGTCTCCCGCGGCGGCCGGCCGGACCTCGCCTGGACACGGCTGTCCGCCGTGCGCGCGCCGACCCTGCTGATCGTCGGCGAACAGGACACGCGGGTGCTCGAGTCGAACCGTTGGGCGCGCCAGCGCCTCACCGGCTGCGTCCACCGACTCGACCTCGTCCCCACCGCGACGCACCTGTTCAGCGAGCCGGGCACGCTCGCCCAGGCCGCACGACTCGCCCGCGACTGGTTCCTCGACGCCTTCCCCGACGCCCCCGATGGCGAGGCCGAGGCGGGCGCGGATCGGTGATCGACCACGGGACGAGCGTCCATCGAGATGCGTGCCGTGTGTTGTCGTGCGACTACGTGGTGGAATCGGGGGAAGGACGTGGACGTGGCCGCGTGGCCGGTTCGCGCGGTGTGCAGAGCCCGATCGGAGGGGGAGACAGATGGTCTACGTCGGCTCGATGATCAGCAGGCCGCCGGTGACCGTGCCGCGGACCACCACGATCGGCCAGGCCGCGCGGGAGATGGCCCGGACGGGGGTCGGCGCCCTGCTGGTGGTCGACAACGATCGGCTCGTCGGCATCGTCACGGACCGCGACGTCGTGATCCGGGGGGTGGCCCGGGGGGTCGGGGCCGACGGCCGCATCGACGCGTTGATGACCACCGATGTGATCACCATCCCGGCCGGGATGGGCGTCGAGCGTGCCTACGAGATCTTCCACGACCACGCCCTGCGGCGGCTGCCGGTCCTCGACGGGCGGCGCGTCGTCGGCATCGTCACCGTGGACGACCTGCTGATCCGCAGTGAGCGGCAGATGGCCGACCTGGTCCACGCGGTGCACGACGAGACGTTCGCACCGCACCGCGAACCAGCATCCCCCGTCGTGACCAGCCATCCCGTGGGACGGACCGGGCCGGGTCTGGCAGTGGGCGGCCACGCCGCCCGTCGAACGGCCATGGTCGCTGGCCCGAACGGGGGGTCCGGGGAGACGGCGTCGATGGTCCGGGTCTCCGGGTCACCGGTGTTTCCACGGCGGACCGGGATGCTGCGGGCGCGCCCGGGCGACACGCTGATCATCCACAGTCATGTGCCGCGGACGGCGGATCGGTCGGGGCAGGTCTGCGCCGCCCACTCGGACAGCGGTGACCCGCCGTTCGCCGTGCGCTGGAGCGACACCGGAGCCGTCAGCTTCGTGTTCCCGGGCCCGGACGCCGAGATCCGCCACCGGCCAGGGCCAGCAGCATAACGGCCCCGGGTGGCGGCCGGCGCCGACGGGTGATCAGACGGGCGGGGCGATCTGGTGGCCGCCGGCCAGGGCGATCGTGCGGTCGGCGAGGACCTCGGCGTCCATGGGATCGTGCGTGACGATCAGGACCGGCGCGGACAGCGTCGGCAGGACGCCGCGTAGGAACGTTCGGACCTCGGTGCGCGTCGAGGTGTCCAGCGCCGACAGGGGCTCGTCGAGCAGCAGCAGCCGTGGCCGGGTGACGAGCGCCCGGGCGAGTGCCACCCGTTGGGCCTGCCCGCCGGAGAGCGCGGCGGGTCGACGGTCGGCCAGGTCGCCCACGCCGAAACGGGTCAGCCACGACTCGGCCTCCGTCCGGGACCCTCGCCGTCCCTGACGCAGGCGGGAACGCAGGCCGAACGCGACGTTGTCACGGGCCCGCAGGTGCGGAAACAGGAGGTAGTCCTGGAACACGACACCGACCGGACGTTCCTCGCACGGCACGAAGCGGCGTTCCCGCGGGTCGTCGAGCACCTGGCCGGCGAGCGTGATGCGTCCGGCGTCCAGGGGGAGCAGGCCGGCGAGCGCGCGCAGCAACGTGCTCTTGCCCGCGCCGCTGCGGCCCAGGACGGCCACCACCTCACCCTGCGCGACGCGCACCTCGACGTCCAGGAGGAACATTCCGCGGCGCACGACGATCCGCGCGTCCAGACCATCGCCCTCGCCGAAGCCACCCGTATCGCCCGCCCCACCAGCGGCCGCAGCGGACTCACCGGCCTCACCGGGGGCGGGGGGTCTCGTGGGGTCGGTGGGCGCGTTCGCCTCCGGACGGGCTGTGCTCATCGTGGTCCCCCTGAACCGTCCGAGTGGGTGTCGTCGCCCTCGGCAGTCGTGATCATGGATGTGTCGGCGGCAGCGGGTGGGTCGGTGCGGCCGGCCCGCAGACGCATGATCAACCGGGTGCCGGGCAGCCACCGGGCGCGCAGCGCCACCAGAACCGTGACGCAGACCGCCAACAGCACGAGGGAAAGGGCGATCGCCGCGTCCGGGTCGGTCTCGAGCGCCAGGTAGACGGCCAGCGGCATCGTCTGGGTGGTGCCGGGGAAGTTGCCGGCGAAGGTGATCGTCGCCCCGAACTCGCCGAGGGCGCGGGCCCAGCACAGGGCGGTGCCGGCGGCGACCGCGGGCGCCACCAGGGGGACGGTCACCCGGCGGAACGTCGTCCAGTAACCGGCGCCGAGGGTGGCAGCGGCATCCTCGAAGCGGCGGTCGGAGCTGTTGAGCGCGCCTTCGACCGAGACGATGAGGAACGGCATCGCCACGAACGTCTGCGCGACCACGACACCGTTGGTGGAGAACGGCAGGGTGAAACCGAACCAGCTCTCCAGCGACTCGCCGACCAGCCCGCGCCGCCCCAGCACCAGCAGCAGCGAGACACCGCCGACCACCGGCGGCAGCACCAGCGGCAGCGTGACCAGCGCCCGCAGCAGGGTACGACCCGGAAACCGGGTGCGGGCCAGCAGCCAGGCCAGCGGAACGCCGAACACCAGCGACAACACCGTCGACTCGGTGGACGTGCGCAACGACAGCAACAGCGCCTGGCGGACGCTCCTCTCGCTCAGCAGATGCGCCAGCCCCGTCCACGGCGCGCGGATCAGCAGGCCGACCAGCGGCAGCAGCAGGAACAGCACCGCGATCGAACCCGGCAGCCACAGCACCCACGGCACCCGTTTGCGGGTCTCCCGCCGCTGACCGGACCGGCGGGCCGGATGCGGCCCGTCGGAGCCCGCCGGCTCGCCGGTCTGCGCCGGCGGGCCGGACCACGACAGGGAAGCGTCAGTCGTCATCGCCGGCGAGGTGCCTTTCCCGAGTCCGAGGCGAGGTGGTCAGCGGCGGTCGGGCATCTCGATGACGACGTTGGTGGACTTCACCGCCCCGACCGCGAGCACACCGGGCTCGAGGCCAAGCTCGTCGGCGGCCTCGCGGCTCATCAGGGACACCAGCCGATGCGGCCCGGCCTGGATCTCGACCTGGGCCATGACCGTGTCGCGGGTCACCCGGGTGATGATCCCCGGGAAGCGGTTGCGGGCCGACTCCGCCACGACGGGAATGGACGCGCTAGCCTGTTCACCAGCCATGTCCTTGGCGAACTCGGCCAGGTTGGTGCCCTCCACCGCCCGACGACCCGCGTCGTCCAGGACGGTGGGCAGGCGGCCGCTGTCCGCCCAGCGGCGGACGGTGTCGTCGCTGACACCGAGCAGGGCTGCTGCCTCGCTGATCCGAAATCTTGGCATACCTGCGATAGTAACCCCGTAGGTTCGGCTAATTCCGCTTGGGTTACCCGATTTTGCGGTGATTTCCGTCGTGTATCAACCGCTTCTGCGGATTTCTTATGGCGGTGGATCTGCCCTGCGACGAAACGTTTGCGTTACATTCTACTGACCGTGTGTCGATCTCTGGCCCTGGAGCTGCCGTGACCGATCCCGATCGTCCGTTCGCTGTCGCACCGACCACCCTGGGCGCGCCGCCCGACCGGGGTGGCTCCTCGGGCACACCGACCCGGATCAACGTCCGCGCGCTGCTGGTCGAGGGTGACCGGATCATGCTCACCAACGTGCGCGGCCAGAAGACCTTCCACCTGCCGGGCGGCCCGGTCGAGGCCGGCGAGACAGTCCAGGTCTCCCTGCGCCGTCAACTCGACGAGCAGGCCGACATCGAGGCCAACCACGTGTCGTTCGTCGGCTGCGTGGCCGGAACACGCGTCGAGCGGGGCACCGCCGTCGGCGAACTCGACGTCATCTTCTCCGTCGACCGCTCGTGGGGCGCCGAGTTCGGCAGCCGGCTCGACCATCTGGATGTCATCTCGACCCCACTGAACACCCTCGGCGAGCTGCAACTACAGCCGCAGGCCCTGCGCACGCTGATCCCCGACTGGCTCGCACACGGCCGTCCCGCCTGGCAGGGCGCCCCCGCCATCCGCTGATCACCGGTGTCCCGCGGGACGTGCGTCCGGCGTTCCGCGGGACACGGTTCGGACGATGCTGGGACACGTGAGTCCCACCTCTGTGCGGGTAGGCAGGCGCGAAGGGGCAGGCTGACAAGCTAGATTCGCCGGATGTCCGGGTGCTCCCAGGGGCCCTCGTTGGCCCGGTCCGTCGTCGGCGTGACCGGCCATCGGGGGTTGACCGATGTGCAGAGCCGCTATGTCGACGCGGAGCTGCGGCGGCTGCTCGAGCCGCTCGCGCGGGCGACGCGTGGTTTCGCGGGCATCAGCTGTCTGGCCGACGGTGCCGACACCGTCTTCGCCGACGTCGTGCTCGATCTCGGCGGCCAGCTCATCTCCGTGATCCCCGCCCACGGCTATCGGGATCTTCAGCCAGCCACCCACCTGCGCGACTACGACCGCCTGGTGCGCAGCTCCGCCGAGGTCCGCCGACAGGACCGTCCGGTGCCCGACCCGCCCAGCCTGATGGACGCGAGCCGGCTGCTGGTCGACGCCTCCGACCACCTCATCGCCATCTGGGACGGACAGCCAGCCCGCGGCTACGGCGGGACGGCGGACGTGGTCGCCTACGCCCAGCGGCTGGGCCGCCCGGTACAGGTCGTCTGGCCGGCCGGCGCGGCCCGCCAACCGGTCTGAGCAGCCCCGAACCCAGATCTCAACGAGGGGTCAACGGGACGATGAGGACCTGAGTCGGGTCCAGCCCCGTGGACGCCTCTGACGACGTGCTCTCCGCAACCTGCGTCCCCGCCGCCGAGCTGGACGTCGCCGCGGGGTCAGCCGTGGTGCCGGGGGCAGCCGTGGTGCCGGGAGCAGTGGTGGCGGCGGTGGTGGTCGGGGTGAGCTCGGTGATCGGCACGGGTCCGGTGGTCGGCAGGGTGCCGGCCAGCGCGGGGGTGCTGGCGTCACCGGCGCTCGCCGCACCGCTGGTGGTTGCCGCGCTCTCGGTAGCCGCCGCGCTCTCGGTGGTCGGGACAAGCCTGGTGATCGGTATGGACCCCGTGGTCGGCAGCGTGTCGGCAGTCGCCGGAGTGTCGGCGGTCGCCGGGGTGCTGGCGGTCGCGGGGGTGTCCGTCGAGGTGGTGGCCGTCGAGGTGGTGGCCGTGATCGGGTTCGGCCGGACGCCGGGTTTCGCGGCCGAGCGCGGCACCGCCGGGATGCGTCCCATCGGCCGGGAACCGGCCACCGGTTGCGTGGGCGCGACGGCGGCCGCCCCGGCCGGGCTGGCGGGCTGCAGCGGCACCACTGGCTGGACCGGGTCGGCGCCCCCCGGTTGAACCGGGGCAGCAGCCGGTTGAGCCGGGGCTGCGGCTGGCTGACCCACGGCGGCTGGCTGACCCGGGGCTGCGGCCGGCTGGGCGGGCGTGGTTGTGACCGGGCTGCTCTGGGCCGTGGTCGACGGTGCGGCGGGGTCGGCGACCGCCCGCGCGGGGGCGGGGGGTGCCGGTGGCTCCTGGCCGGACTGCTCGGCTGGCGACAGCGGTGTCAGGGGGGTGATCAGCAGGCCGGCCAGCGACGAGGTGTCAAGGTCGATGCCGGGCCCGTCGGCGGTGTCCGCGTCGCCGCTCGGCGCGCTGGCGGCGGCCGGCGGTGTGACGTCGTCCGTCAGATGGAGGGCGTCGAGTGCCCGCTGCGCCGCGGGGAGCTTCAGCGGCTGTTGGACGGACGGAGCCGCGGTCAGCGGCTTCTGGGCGCCGGGTGCGGCCCCGATGGCGGCACCGGCTGGGTCCAGGGCGGTGGTGGCCGGCGGGATCGGCGGCCGGGATGTCGCTGGGCCGGTCGGTGCGTTCGCCGCGGGGGCCTCGACATGGGTTCCGGTGCCGGCGTCCGGGCTGGTGCCGGGGTGCGGTTGCGAGCCGGGTGTCAGGCCCGCCGCGGACCGGTCGGCGGCGCGGGAGGCGGCCGGCAGATCCGTGGGGTGCGTGTCGTGCTGGGGTGCCTGGGCGCCGGAGGTGACCTCGTCTCCGGTGGCGCCCAGGCCGGCGGCGGTTGCCGCGGCCGCCACCGCTGCCACCGCTGTGACGGCCAACGCGGCCAGCGGCCGAATCCGGGAGCGACGCGGCTGACCGGGCTGACCGGCCTCCGGCACCGGTGCGCCGGCCAGGCGCCGCACCCGACGATGCGACGGCGGGGTGTCGGCCGCGGGGCCGTCCACCTCGACGGCCCCGCTGGTGCCGAACGCGGCGATGTCCGCGGCGCTCACCCCGGGGGTGGCACCGCGTCGGCCCGTGGCGCGGCGCGCGGTCGCCTCGGGGGCGGCGCCGGGCAGCAGGGCAGGGGTGGGTGGCAGCCCGGCCAGCGGGGGCAGCGTGAGACCCGCGGTGGCGGGATTCGGCGCGGATGCCGGCCCAGCGGTGGCGGGCCGTGGACCGCGGCGGCGTCCCGCGGGACGCGCGGGGCGGGCGCCGGCGAGCAGGGCGAGTAGTTCGGCGGTGTCGGGCAGGGAGCCGCCGTCGGCGAGCCGGACCCGGGCCAGCGCGCGACGCACCCCCGGACTGGTCAGCTCGCTCGCGTCCGCCCCGGCCTGCTCGCGGCGCCCACCGACACGCCCGCCGGCCGACCCCACCACGCTGGACGGACGCCCGGTGGCGGCCAGGTCGAC
Source organism: Frankia umida (assembly GCF_023242945.1). Classification (NCBI taxonomy): domain Bacteria; kingdom Bacillati; phylum Actinomycetota; class Actinomycetes; order Frankiales; family Frankiaceae; genus Frankia; species Frankia umida. Next base: position 130,996 of record NZ_JALKFT010000015.1, on the reverse strand, counting down.
GATGCCGGCCCAGGCGACGACGTCGGCCGCGGGACCGTCCCAACCGCCCGCGGCAGGCCCGTAGCCGTACCCCGGCACGTACGTGCTGTCGGCGGCCGGCACGCCCGCCCTGGCCGCGGCCGTCACCAGCAACGGTCGCAGGGCCGCGGCGACCCCCAGGTCGACCAGTCGGGGGCCGACGACCGAGAGCACGATGTCGGCGGCCGTCAGATCACCGAGCGGGCCGACACTGCGGTGCGCGGCCTCGATCGTCGTCAGCAGGCTGCGGGCGAGGCGATCGATCTCCTCGGGAGACAGCGGGCCGCGCTCGGCCAGTTCACGGGCGAGGGTGGGCCCGCCGACGTACTCGGCCACGAGGTAGGGCCGCTCGGCGCCGGGCGCGGCATCGAGAACACCGCAGGTGTGCGGGCCGGCGATCACACGGGCTCGATCGACCGCGGCGGCGAAACGGGCCCGCATGTCGTCGCGCGGCGCGTCCCCGGGATGCAGCGAGCGGACGGCCACCTGCGCGCCGCCAGGTGCCCGAGCCAGGTGGATGACGCCGGTGATGCCCACGTCAACCCGCCCAAGGAGCTGGTACGGCCCGAGCATGGTCGGCTCGCCCGTGGCGAGTGGGGCCACGTGGCGCGGAAGACGAACGGTCATGTGGGCTGCCCCGGGTGCGACGCGTGGCTCGCCGACGGCGACGGACCTCTCTGACGGTAGCCACTCAGGTGGTGTCCGTGAAGGGTGCTACGCCCGCTTCTTCAGCCTTCTCCTGTGTTGCCGCTCATTGTTCACGCGTGCCGCTGGCGTTCCCGGTGTTCTTCCCCTCGTCCTCCCGGACGTCCGGGTGCGCCGCCTCGATGCCGTCCAGGAGCCAACCCAGCGCCTGTTCGAAACGCGGCACCATCACCAGGCATCCGTTTCTCCACAGGCTGCGTAGCCGGGGGAGCTCCTCGCCGTCGTCGAGGGTGCCGAAGTCGGGCTCGAGCAGCGGGCCGTCGACCGTGGGATCATTCCAGCCCGCCGTGGTGGTCCGCAGCGCGCTCGCCTCCCGCAGGGTGCAGCCGACGACAAGGTCGTTCACCGAGTGCAGGATGCGCTGCTGCTCCAGCGGATCATCGGTGAGTCGTGAGACGACGCCCAGATACTGTTCGATGAAGCGCAGCTTGTTGGGCCCGCGGGACGACCGGATGATCACTTGCAGCGTCCAGGGATGGCGCTGGTAGGACTCCCGCATGCGGCGCGCGATCGCGGTGAGGCCGCCGCGCCAGTCGGCCGGGACCTCGGCGAGCAGGCTCTCGCCCATGAACTCGTCCCACATGACGTCGAGCAGCTCGTCCTTGTCCCGGACGTGGTAGTACAGCGTCATCGTCCCGACGCCGAGGTGGGTGGCGAGCCGGCGCATCGACACGGCGGCCAGGCCCTCCGCGTCCGCGATCTCGATCGCCGCCCGGGCCAGCCGCGGGGGGTTCAGCTTCGAGCGGCAGGTGCCGCCAGCGGCACGCCGCTCGACCTGCGTGCCCGCCTGCGCCACCGGTGGCCGCGCGACGACGGGCCGGACAACCGCAGGTGAGGCGGCCACCTTCGCCGCCGTGCCCGCACGGGACATTGCCTGGTCACCTCCGACCACAACCGATCACGACCTTCGAGCGCAACCCAGAGTCAGGCAAGCGTTTTGCCGTTCGTACATCGTACGGCGTAGAGTGGGACCACGTCGCTCGTACGCTGTACGACTGCGGGTGGGTGTGATCCACCCATGTGTCCACCCATGTGTCCACCCATGTGTCCACCCGGCCGCGTGGCTGAGCGGATGCACGGCCGAGGAGAACCGTGGCTGACCGGGCCTGCGGCTGAGTCGAGCCGGGGCGCACGAGAGCGGCGGAGAGAACAAGAGAAGAGAACAGCGGACGGGGAGGGAGGGACGTTGATGGATGCACATTCGGAGACCGCTCCAACGGGGGCGGTCGCAGCGCCACGGGCCTCGTGGGCCATCCTGGCGGTCTGTTGTCTGGCCCAGTTCATGGTCGTGCTCGACATCTCGATCGTGAACATCGCCCTGCCATCGATGCAGGACGATCTTGGAATGTCGGCGGGCGGGCTGCAGTGGGTGATCAATGCCTACACCCTGGCCTTCGCCGGGCTGCTGCTGTTCGGCGGCCGGGCCGCCGACCTGTTCGGTCGGCGGCGGGTGTTCATCTTCGGCCTGGCCGTGTTCACACTCGCCAGCCTTGGTGGCGGCTTCGCCCAGACCGAGGTCCAGCTCATCATCGCGCGGGCGGCCCAGGGCCTCGGCGGTGCGGTGCTGGCACCGGCGACACTCAGCCTTCTGATGACCTCGTTCGCCGAGGGGCGGGAACGCACGCGGGCCCTCGGGGCCTGGGGTGCCACGGCGGCCAGCGGTGGTGCGTTCGGCACGGTGCTCGGCGGCGTGCTCACCGACGTCGCCGACTGGCGCTGGGTGCTGTTCGTCAACGTGCCGATCGGTGTCGTGCTGATCGGCGCCGCGCGGATGGTGCTGGTCGAGTCGCGTGGCCAGATCAGCCGGCTGCGTGACCTCGACATGCCCGGCACCGTGGCGGTGACCGGCGGTCTGGTCCTGGTGGTCTACGCGATCGTGCGAACCGAGAGCACGTCGTGGACGTCCCCGCTCACCCTGGGCATGCTCGTCGGCGGGCTCGTGCTGCTCGGCGGGTTCGTGGCCATCGAGGCGACCAGCGCGAACCCGCTGGTGCCGCTGGGCATCTTCCGGTTCCCGGGCATCGCGGTGGCGAACATGATCGCGGCCGTGCTGGGGGCCGGCATGTTCGCCGTGCTGTTCTTCCTCACGCTCTACCTGCAGCGGGTGCAGGGCTTCAGTCCGCTGCGCGCCGGAATCGCGATGCTGCCGATGCCGGTCTCGATCATTGTCGCGTCGCAGGTCGTGACCCGGCTGATCGGCCGGACGGGGCCACGTCCGCTCGTTGTCGTCGGCGTCGTGATCGGCGCTGCCGGTCAGTTCTGGATGACGGGTATCTCCGCGGGCAGCTCCTACTGGGTGGATGTGTTCGGGCCCATCGCGCTGATGGCCCTCGGTGTCGGCACGGTGATGGTCGCGATGGTCACCGCCGCCACCTCCGGGGTCCCGATGCACATGGCGGGGCTCGCCTCCGGGCTCATCAACACCGGCCGTCAGATCGGCGCGGCCGTCGGCCTCGCGGTGGTCACCACACTCGCCGAGAACCGCACCAGTTCCCGCGTGAGCCAGGGCGTCGCCCTGCCCGACGCCCTGACCTCCGGCTACTCGCTCGGTCTGCTGATCGCGGCCTGCGTGTTCGTGGTCGGCCTGCCGCTCGCCCTGCTACTGCCGCGTCGCCGTGGCCCGGTCGTCCCGGTGCCCGTGCCGCCCGGCCCGTCCGACGGCGAACCCCTCGCGGTCGCCGAAGGCGCCCAGGTCTGAGCACCCGGCCTGTGGGCCGCCGGGCCAGCGGGTCCGGTGGGTCAGCGGGTCCGGTGGGTCAGCGGGTCAGTGGGTCAGTGGGTCAGTGGCGTCGGCGGAGGATGCCGACGACGGAGGCCTCGGCGCGTAGCTCGCCGGCGCGGGTGAGGATCTCGACCCGGCTGGTGGTGCGTCCGCCCGCGATGCTCAGGGCGCTCACCCGGTAGAGCAGCCACTCCCGCACGTCCAGCTCGGCGAAGTACGTCACTGTGATCGACAGGACCAGCGCGGTGGTGTCCGGCATGATCTCGCCCGTCGGCGTGACCATGCCGGACAGCCGCGCGATGTCGTCCAACGGCATGAACTCGCAGGCGTGCGCGATCAGTGCCCGCCAGAGCGTGGGGTCATCGCCCGCGTCGGCGGCACGCACCCAGTGCTCCAGCTGGAACTCGGCACGCTGGGGGAGCAGCCGCGCCTCCCACGGGATCAGCCGAATGGGAAGGTCCACCGCGGTCTCGGGGCCCGCGGGCATCACCGTCGTCGGCGTGAACCGGCCGAGGTCCGGCTCGGGGGCGCGCAGCATGATGTTCGTCCGCGACAGTGCCTGCGAGTGCTGCCGGACCGACAGCGCCAGCGCCCCCACCGATCGGCCGTGCGCCAGGTGCTCCACGTCGATCCACATCGGGAGCTCGCAGTCACCGGGCCGGGAGAAGACCGTGTGCAGCGAATGCACCGTCTTGCCGGGGGTCAGGCGCTCCGCCAGCACGATCTGCTGACCGAGCTGCTGCGCGCCCAGGACACCGCCATGCGGACTGCGCAGCGAGCGCACCGGGACCGGCGGCACATCCCCGCGCACGTCCAGCACCGTCAGCAGCTGCGCCAGCGTGAACCGACCCGGTGTCGCCGCGTTGATCAGCGGCGTGGCCGCATCGGGTTCGGCCACCGCCCGGCCGCCCGGTCGGGACTGGCCGGTCAGACCCGGCTGAGCAACCACATCGCATCCTCTCGTCGGTGACCGCCGAGCCGCGGTTCGACGGGACCGCCAGACACGGGCCCCACCGAACGAATGTCGACCTCTCGCGCCCAAGGCGCGGGTCGCAAGTGGCATAGGCCACCTACCCGCCAGTACCCCTGCCTGCACAAACCATCCCAAATGCATGGGAAACAGTTCGTATCCGGCACTGTATACGGCATCGGATACGAAACTGGATACAGAGTTCATGGGTGCGTTACGTGCCGGGCGGTGGGCCGAAACGACCCCCGCTGACCCTCATCTCCAGACACGAGGACCCGCACCAGTGGACCCGGGATGGCGAGAGCTGGCATGACCGACACCGCATCGACTCCGACCGAAACCCCGACCGGCCCCGTGGGCACGCCGCTGACGGTGGGCGCCCGACCCTACGACTTCGCCTTCGACCCCGCGACCACCGCGCTCGTGCTCATCGACATGCAGCGCGACTTCCTCGAGCCGGGCGGTTTCGGGGAGAGCCTCGGCAACGACGTCGGCCAGCTACGCGGCACGATCGAGCCGCTGCGGGCGGTGCTGGCGGCCGCGCGTGCCGCCGGGCTGACCGTCATCCACACCCGCGAGGGTCACCTGCCCGACCTGTCCGACCTGCCGGCGGCGAAGCTGCACCGCGGCAACGCCACCCTGCGCATCGGCGACGTCGGACCCAAGGGCCGCATCCTCATCCGGGGTGAGTACGGCCAGGACATCATCGACGAGCTGGCGCCGATCGACGGCGAGACCGTCATCGACAAACCCGGCAAGGGCGCCTTCTACGCCACCGCGTTCGGGGACGTGCTGCGCGCGAAGGGCATCACCAGCCTCGTCGTCACCGGTGTGACGACCGAGGTCTGCGTGCACACCACCGTCCGCGAGGCCAACGACCGCGGCTACGAGTGCCTGGTGCTCAGCGACTGCGTCGGTTCCTACTTCCCCGACTTCCAGCGGGTCGCCCTCGAGATGGTCGCGGCCCAGGGCGGCATCTTCGGCTGGGTCGCCCCGTCGCCGGCGTTCCTGGCCGCCCTCGAACCCCTGCTCGCCACCGCCACCGCCGCTGCCGCCTCCACGGCTTCCTGAGACAGGACGGGTCCTCGTCACATGATCAAGATCGGAAACCGGTCGGCGCAGCCGTCGGCCGCGGGCTCCTCGGCGCCCAGCCTGCCCTACTGGACCAGGGGCGACACCAACGCCTTCTTCGGCCTCGGTATCAACGTGCTGGTCAACGTGATCGTCCTGACCTCGCTGTGCCTGTTCGTCGTCAACATCCCGAAGGACGAGGTGTTCGGCGCGATCCTGCCGGCGCTCGGCATCGCGATGCTGATCGGCAACCTGTTCTATGCCTACCTCGGCCGGCGGCTGGCGGCGAAGGAGGGCCGTGACGATGTCACGGCCATGCCGTACGGGCCGAGCGTTCCGCACATGTTCATCGTCGTCTTCGTGATCATGCTGCCGATCTACCTGAAGACGAAGAACCCGATGCAGGCCTGGCAGGCGGGCCTGGCCTGGGCGTTCATCATCGGGATCATCGTCGTGATCGGCGCGTTCGTCGGCCCGACGATCCGCAGGTACGCCCCGCGCGCCGCGATGCTCGGCACGCTGGCCGGCATCTCGATCGCGTTCATCTCGATGCGTCCCGCCGCCCAGATGTGGGACGCGGCCTGGATCGCGCTGCCCGTGTTCGGCCTGCTGCTGGTCGGGCTGCTCACCGACCTGAAGCTGCCGTGGAACCTGCCGATCGGCGCGGTCGCGCTGGCCGTGGGCACGGCGATCGGCTGGATCGGCGGGTTCATGGACACCCCGGCCGTCTCCGAGGCGGCGAAGGACATCGCGCTGTCGCTGCCGACGTTCCACTTCGACCGGCTCCTCGACGGTCTGCGCGACATCTCGCCCCTGCTGGCCACCGCGATCCCGCTCGGCGTCTACAACTTCACCGAGGGCATGACGAACGTGGAGAGCGCCGCGTCCGCCGGGGACAACTACAACCTGCGCCCGATCCTGCTCGCGGACGGTCTTGGCGCGATCGTCGGCTCCGCGCTCGGCTCGCCGTTCCCGCCCGCGGTCTACATCGGTCACCCCGGCTGGAAGTCCGCCGGCGGTCGCACCGGCTACTCGCTGGCCACCGGCGGGGTGATCGCACTGCTGTGCTTCTGTGGCATGTTCGGCCTGCTGGGCGCGGTGCTGCCGCTACCGGCGATCGTGCCGATCCTGCTCTACATCGGACTGCTCATCGGCGCCCAGGCCTTCCAGGTCTCCCCGAAGGCGCACGGCGCGGCGGTGATCGCGGCGATCATCCCGAACATCGCCTCCTGGGCCGCCGGGTTGATCGACAACACGGTGACGACCGCGGTCGGCGTCGCGGCGAACCTCGATCCCGCGGTGAAACTGACCGTCACCGACGCCGATCTCGAGGGCAACAGCGTTCTGCTGCATGGCCTGCATCTGCTCGGGGACGGCGCGGTGCTCGCCGGTCTGGTGCTCGGCTCGATCGTCGCGTTCATCATCGACAAACGGTTCATCTCGGCGACGATCGCCTCCGTGGCCGGGGCGGGACTGGCGTTCATCGGCCTCATCCACGCCGAGAAGGTCGAGTGGAACGCCGGGGGTGGCCAGGTCGCCCTGGGCTACCTGTTCCTCGCGGTCGTCTGCGGGATCTGGGCGCTGACCCGCCCCGAACCCCGCGTCCCCGACGCCGAGGAGATCGCGCTCGAACGCGAACACGGTATCCCCGCCCAGACCCCGCGCACCCCCGGGCACGCCGACCCCGCGGCCACCGAGCCCGTCGCCACCGAGCCCGCCGCCACCACCACCGAGCCCACCGCCGCCTCGGCCGCCGGTTCCACCGCCGAACCCGTTGTCAGCGCCACCGCTGCCCCCGGCAGTTCGGCCTGAGAGCTGCCACCGCGTCGTCGTGATCCGGCGGCGCCCATCTGTCGAGGCGTGGTCGCTGAGCCGATTTCTTTCGTGCTCAGCGACCACGCCTCGCCGTCTGCGGCGTGCCCCGGATCATGGACGTGTCGGTCAGTTGCGGTCGAGGTCCTGCGCGTCGCGGTTCTCGCGGTTGAAGTCGAACCGGCGGTGCTCGGTGCGATCGGTGCCGCCGGAGTCGGTGTCGTCGTGGTCGCGGCGGGTGGGGGTGCGCAGGGTGCCGTGGGCGGTGGAGGTGATATCGATCTTGAGTTTGTTGTCGTGGAGCTGGAGGGGGACGACGACGAACTGGCCCACGGGGGTGTAGGCGCCGGTGGGGGGCGAATCCCAGGTGTGCAGGCCCAGCCACCAGTGGTGGCGGGTGTCGGCGAAGGCATGGGCGCCGCCGGGGCCGGAGCCGGCCAGGGAGTCGGTGAGCAGCGGACGGTCGGTGGGCTGGCAGGGGCCCAGCGGGGTGCGGCAGGAGGCGTCCGCGACCACCTGGCGGTCGTTGAGTTCCGGCGCCGCCGAGTACACGAGGTGGTAGTGCCCGTCGTCCTCGAGCAGGGAGGGGGACGCCACCCTGCCGTCCTGCCAGGGCAGGCTCGGGCGCAGCAGGACGGCAGGGTCGCCGGTGAGCACCAGACCGTCCGAGCGCAGCGGCTGGGCCCACAGCGCCGGGCCGCTCCCGCCGGCCTGGCCGGGACTGCTCCAGGCCAGGTAGGGCCGTCCGGCGGCATCGACGTAGGGGCTCGGGTCGGTGCTGCCACCCTCGGCGGTCTGGCAGACGAAGGGGGCGAGTGAGGTGTCCTCGAAAGGCTCGTCGAGATGCTTCGAGGTCGCCGCCGAGACGCAGCGCAGGCCGAGTCCCCGCACGGTGGCGGTGTAGTAGAGGACGAACGATCCGTCGAACACGCCGATCGCGGCCGGGCCCAGACCGCCGCTGGGATCCGCCCAGCTGGGCGGCGCCGCCAGGGCGTTCGGGTGGACCGTCCAGGTGTGCCGGTCGCGGCTGGACAGCAGCTGGATCGCGTCGGGGGCCCGCGGGTCGACCCCGACGGCGTAGGTCGTGCGGTTGTGGGTGACCAGCGACGGTGCCGGCAGGTCGACGTTCGCCACGATCACCGCCCGGTCGTTGTCGCCTGTGCCGGCCTTCGACAGGTACAACCCGGCAAGCACAAGGACGAGGACGACCATGCCCGGCTGGCGGCGGGCAAAGTCGACCAGCCCGCCGGTGAGCCCCTTCTCGCCCATCCCGCCACCATCCTCATTGTGAGCACCTGATGGCGGAGTGTATTCACAGTGGGGCGGTATTGGCCGTCAATTGACCTTCGACAGTCCCTTGACCAGGGCGGCGCCGGCCGGGCTCAGGCCGACCAGACTGACCTCGACGCCCCGCTCGCGGTATTTCGTCCGGACGTCGTCGAGCGCGGCGACCGCCGCCGAGTCGAGCACGTCCGCCGCGGCGAGGTCCACGACCACGCGAGGCGGATCCTGCGCGTAGTCGAACGCCTCGACCAGGTCGGCTGTCGAGGCGAAGAACAGGGAGCCGCGGACCACGTAGATCCGCTCGCCGCCGTGCGGGTCGAGCACACTGGTGACCGTGGCCAGGCGGGCGGCCCGCCGGGTGAACAGCAACGCCGAGAGCACCACGCCGACGACCACGCCGTAGGCCAGGTTGTGGGTCGGTACGACCACCGCGACCGTCACGACCATCACCAGCGTCTCCTCGCGCGGCAGCCGCCGCAGCGTGGACGGCGCGATGCTGCGCCACTCGAAGGTCATCACCGCGACCAGCATCATCACCGCGGCCAGCGCCGACATCGGGATGTGGCATACCAGGTCGCGCAGCGGCACGACCAGCAGCAACAGGAACCCGCCCGCGGCGAACGTCGAGAGCCGGCCACGTCCACCGGCGTTGACGTTGACGATCGTCTGGCCGATCATCGCGCAGCCACCCATGCCGCCGAAGAACCCGTTGACGATGTTCGCGATGCCCAGACCCCAGCTCTCCCGGTCGGGGTTGTGGGTGGTGGCGGTCATCCGGTCGACGATCTGCGCGGTCAGCAGCGTCTCCAGCAACCCGACGGCCGTGAGCGCCAGGACGTACGGCGCGACGATCCGCAGCGTCTCCCAGTCCACCGGCACGTTCGGCAGGCCCGGTCGCGGCAGTGACGACGGCAGCCGCCCCTCGTCCCCGACCGTCGGGACGGACAGATGGAAGCAGACCGTCACGAAGGTCAGCAGTGCCACCGCGACCAGCGGCGCCGGGATGGCACGGGTCAGCCGTCCCATCGTGAGCAGGATGGCCAACCCCGCCGCCACCAGCGCGTACACCGTCCACGACCGGCCGACGGCGTGCGGCAGCTGGGCCGTGAAGATCAGGATGGCCAGGGCGTTGACGAACCCGATCATGACGGTCCGTGGAATGAAGCGCATCAGCCGCGCGACGCCGAGCAGCCCCAGCACGAACATCAGCAGGCCGACGCCGATCGTCGTGGCGATCAGGTACTGCACGCCGTGCTCCCGGACCAGCGGCGCGGCCACCAGGGCCATCGACCCGGCCGCCGCCGAGATCATCGCGGGCCGCCCGCCCGTGAAGGCGATGACCATCGAGATGGTGAACGACGCGAACAACCCGATCCGCGGATCGACCCCGGCCACCACCGAGAACGAGATCGTCTCCGGAATCAGCGCGAGCGCGGTCACCAGCCCCGCCAGCAGTTCCACCCGCACCTGACGCCGCCCCGGCCAGCGCGCGCCAAGCCAGCGGCCGACCGCCCACCCACGACCACCCGGCCCGCCGGTGGACGGCGCGGCGACACCGGTCGGGTCGGCGTCGGGGTTGGTGCTGGTGTCGGCTTCGGAGCTGTCGGTGCCGGTGCGAGCGGAGATCTCGGTCATGCGGCGACGGTCACAGTGACGCCGGGTACGGCCGACAGGGCGGCAGAAGGCATGGCAACGAACCTCGAGTAGTCAGAATCGGTGTCCGGGTGGCGTGCGGGACGCCCGAACACGGCACGGGTCAGGCTCGGGGTGCGCCGAGGCGGACGAGGTCCTGCTGCATCTGGTCGATCTCGACGGACTGGTTGAGCACCATCGCCCGGGCCACGCCGCGGGTGCGGTCCTGCTCGCCGTGCTGGGAGGCGTACTGCGCCATCGCGAGCCCGCCACGATGATGATGGATCATCAGGGTGAGGAACAGCACGTCAAGGTCGCGCCCGCGCAGGGTGGCGAGTTGGCGCAGTTGCGCCGGCGTCGCCATCCCCGGCATCCGTGCGCTGTCGTCAGCGGAGCCGGAGCCGGAGCCGGAGCCGGAGCCGGAGCCGGAGCCGTTCATGCCGGCCATGCCGTCCATGTCGTGGGTGGACGAGCCGTCGGTCGAGGTGGCGCCCATCCAGCGCATCGCGGCGCCGGTGTTGGACTGGGTGCGGCCCCAGCCGGACAGCCAGGTGGACATGACACCGATCTCGCGTTGCTGGGTGAGCGCGATGTCCTGCGCCACGCTGCGGCTGGTCGCGTCGGCGCCACGACTGAACTCGATCATCGCCATCTGGACGGCCTGGGAATGATGCTCGGACATGTCCCGGGCGAACCCGACATCCACCGAGTTCTCCCCCGGGGACCGGTCGATCAGGCCGCCGATCGCGGCGCCCGCGGCGAGCAGCGCCGCGACCACGACGAGCACCACCGGCGTCCACCACAACGCCGACCGCCCGTGCCGACGCCGGCCGTCGCCGGCACGGCCGTCATCGTCGCGGCCTTCACCGGTATGGCCCTCACCGACCAGGCCATCGGATTCACGGCCGTCGGCATCCGGTGCGGTGGGAGTGTTCTGACCGGAGCTGGGGCGGGGATCGGTGCTGCTGGTGGCGCCGCGGTCGTCGACGCCGGGGTCGCCGGTACGTGCCTCTACGGTGGCGGCCGGGGTGGGCAGACCGACCCCGGCGCGCGGGTCTGTATCGCTCATCGTTCGTCAAGTCTGACGTAGGTGCCGACCTTTTGCGCGCCACCCCCGCCCACCGCCCGGTTCGAGGCGGCCCGCCGGAGGGTCAGGGGTGCAGGTTGGAGTTGAACACGAAGGTGCGCTTGCCGACCTGGACACGGGTGCCGGGGGTCAGCGGGGCCTCCTGATGGGGGTTCAGGGGGGTCCAGACGGTCGCCTCCGGGGGCGCGATGTAGGTACCGTTCGCCGATCCCTGGTCGGTGATCACCGCGTCCCAGCCGGTGAGCGTGATGATGGCGTGGACGCGGGAGATCGCGCTCTCGCCGTCCTCGACGGGCAGAGCCCGGGCGGTACCGGCGCGCACGGCGTCGTCGCGGTCCGGCTGACGGCCGATGACCAGATCCATGTCGACGGGCAGCGTCATCCCGTCGTCGAAGACGAGGATGCCGATCGGTGGGCGTGGACCCCACACGGTGTGCCCGGACTGCTGGGCCAGCGACTGCCCGCACTCGACGCAGTACGGCGACTGTGGATGGTTGAAGTGGCCGTTCGGGCACAGCACGCCCTCGACCTGGGGCTTGGAGCTGTTCGGCAGCATCGTGGGCGCCTCGTCGTCCTCGATGAGGTCCGAGACGGTGAAGGTCTGCCCGGGAAGCTGGGTGAGCGCGTCGTGCTCGTCATCGGTGAGGTCGTCGGTGAGCGGCTCCTGCTGCCCCATGGCCCCGCCGCCCGGGCCGTACCCGGACCCGCCGGGTCCAGGGCCGAAACCGGAGCCGCCGGCGTCATGGCCGAAGCCCTGGCCGCCACCGTCATGGCGGTAGCCGGGAGCGCCGCCGTCGTGGCCGTAGGCGGAGCCGCCGCCGTCATGGCCGTAGGCTGCCCCGCCAGCGTCGTGGCCGTAGGCGGGGCCAGCGGCGCCGGGCCCGCCGGGTCCGGCGGAGGCGCCGTGGCCGTAACCGGCGGCGCCGTGGTCGGTGCCGAGCTGGCCGTTGGGGCTGGGGTCGTGACCGGAGCGGCCCAGCGCCTCGCCGTAGAGGTCCCGGCCGGCGAGTTCGGTCGCCGGGTCCGCGTCGAGTTCGTCGAGTTCGTCGAGGTCGGCGGCCTGGGTGGGTTCGGCGGCGGCGCGCCGGCGGTGGGCCTCCTCCTCCTGGCTGAGCAGGGGGGCCAGCGCCGGTGGCGTGGTCAGCGACGGGTCGGGGACGCGGGCGCCGGAGGCGGGAATGGGGGCCGCGCCGGTCTTCGGATCCTGGGACGGGTCGAAGGCGGCGAGCATGCGGTCCGCCGACGACTTGGAGATCGGTATCGCCGGTGCGTCGCTGAGCAGCAGGCTCACCCCGACCCCCGCCACCGTGCCCAGGCGCAGGTCCAGCGGAAAGTCGAGGCCGCCGGCATCCCCGGCGCGCGCGTCGACCAGACCGGTCGGCGCCACGTCGATGCGCTGACAGTCGGCGGGCAGCAGCCGGTCGACCCAGGTGGCCGAGTCGACCCCCGAAAGGGTCAGCCCGGACGGGCCACTGACCACGACGTCCATCGCGCCGTGCACGAGTGCCGCGACCCGGTCGTTGACGGTCGTCAGCAGGCTGAAGTCGGGTACCCGCTCGGGGTCGGCGTCAGCCAGGACCCCGGCGACCCGGCGCACCAGGCGCCTGCCCATCGTGGCCTCGGACGTGCCGACCTCGGCGGCCACCTCGGCGCACAGCCCCAGCAACCGGGTAGTGATCTCCGCGGTCTCGGGTTGGTCGACCCGGGCGACGACCAGCGCCCCGGGCAGTCGCACGACCACTCCGGTCCTCTCGGTGCGCCCGGACTCGACGACCACCCGGAAATGGTCCAGACCCGCCATGACTCGCCTCTCGTCCCCACGTCCACGCCGCGCGGCGATCCTCGCCACGTGCCAGCCGTCCTGCCGCGGCCCGCCGGATTCCCGGCCAGCCCCCGTCCGCGTCCCTGCCTGGTCCCCGTCCACCTGGCCGATTGCGGTCACCTGCCGGCCATCGCCCTATCCTCGTCGCACTGACCTGTCTGTGGGCGTCGGATGCGCCGATGTGGTCCTGTCGTGCTCGCGACCGGTGCGGGACGCGGCACCGGGCGTGGTGCCAGGCCCGGTGTCGGGCGCGGTGCCAGAGCTGTCACCGCGCCGGCTCCCATCCTGCCTGGGGCGGCGGTCAGCCCAGCGCGCGGTCGAGGTTGATCGCGGCACTGATCAGCGCCAGATGGGTGAAGGCCTGCGGGAAGTTGCCCAGTGCCTCCCCGGACGGGCCGATCTCCTCGGCGTAGAGGCCGACGTGGTTGGCGTAGGTGAGCATCTTCTCGAAGACCAGCCGGGCATCATCCACCCGTCCGGCGCGGGTCAGCGCCTCCACATACCAGAACGAGCAGAGGTTGAAGGTGCCCTCGTCGCCGGTCAGCCCGTCGCTGCCGTCGGCGGCGTAGCGGCGGACCAGGCTGTCGCTGACCAGGTCCTCGCCGAACCGGTCGAGGGTGGACAGGAACCGCGGGTCGGTCGGCCCGGAGAACTTCACCAGCGGCATGCACAGCAGCGACGCGTCCAGCCGCGGCGAACCGGGGAACTCCATGTAGGCGCCACGAGTCGGATTCCAGGCCTCGTTCTGGACGAACCGGTACGCCTGGCCGGCGAGTTCCTTCCAGTCGTTGGTCGGTCCGGGCAGCCCGCGCTGACGCGAGATACGGCACGCCCGCTCGAACGCCACCCAGGTCATCAGCGCCGAATAGGTGAAACGCTGCCGTCCGCCGCGGGTCTCCCAGATGCCCTCATCGGGTGAGTCCCAGTGTTTCGCGAGCCAGTCGAGCTGACGGCCCAGCGCCTCCCACAGCCCGAACGAGATCGGCACCCGCTTGTTGTACAGGTACACCGAGTCCATGAGCTCGCCGTAGATGTCGAGCTGCAACTGCTCGGCGGCGGCGTTGCCGATCCGCACCGGTTTCGAGTCGCGGTAACCCGCCAGGTGGTCCAGCACGATCTCGTCCAGGTGGGCGTTGCCGTCCACGCTGTACAGCACGTAGAGCCCGGATTCCTTCGGCGCCTCGTGGCAGCGCTGCTCCAGCCAGTCCATGAACGCGGCCGACTCGTCGGTGAAACCGAGTGCCATGAGCGCGTAGGTGGTGAACGCGGCGTCGCGGATCCAGGTGTAGCGGTAGTCCCAGTTGCGCACGCCACCGAGTTCCTCCGGCAGCGACGTCGTCGGCGCCGCCACCAGCGCCCCCGTCGGCCGGTAGACGAGCAGTTTGAGCACCAGCGCGCTGCGCAGCACCATCTCCCGCCAGCGGCCGTGGTAACGCCCCCGGCGAATCCACGACTGCCAGTACTTCAACGTCCGGTTGAACAGCGCGTCGGCCTCGCCGGTGGCCAGCGGCCGGATGGAGGCGTTCCATTCCAGGATGATGTCCGCGGTCTCGCCCATGGCCAGGTCGAAATCGGCGTGCACGGCCGTACCGTCGATGCGCAGCGGCAGTGACGTGCGCAGCACCAGCGTCCCCGTGGTGGACGCGAACACCGCCCCCGAACCGGGAACCAGCGTCACCGTGTGGGCCGCCCGGCCGTAGTCGAACCGCGGGTCGCAGCGCAGCCGGAACGACGCCGTCCCGCGCACCGCCCGAGCCTGGCGGACGATGACATGCGGCGTCTCGGTGACGTCGCTGTCCATCGGCACCATGAAGTCGACGACCTCGCCCACCGCGCGCGGTGCGAGAAAACGGGTCATCAGCACGTTCGAGTCGGGCAGATACAGCTGCTTCGCCCGTGACTGCGGGCAGTGAATGCGGAAGGACCCGCCGCGGTCGGCGTCGAGCAGGCTCGCGAAGACCGACGGCGCATCGAAACGCTGCGGGCAGTACCAGTCGATCGTGCCGTCCGTGGCGACCAGCGCCACGGTGCGCAGGTCACCGATGACCGCGTGCTCCTCGATGGGCGGATAGTCGGTGTGGGCCATTCAGGGACTCCGCGAGGCGTGAGGGGGACGAGCGCTGTAGCCGGGCGCCGAGCCAGGCTGTGTTGGAGATGGGGCGTTCGGGGCAACCACGCGACGGTAACCCGTCCATCGCACCCTCGCCCACGCCCGTCGGTAAACCCTGGCGTCGCCCCCGGCGACAATGTGAACCCGCGGTAACGCCAGCCGCGTCGCCACCGTGGATTTGCCTGTCGTCCATGGTCAGCGGGCTGGTCAGGGATGTGGTGCCGACCACGCCCACGGGTGGCTCCCGGTATCGAGGCCGATCACGTTGCCCACTCCCGTGGGGTCTGGCCGCGCGCCCCCTCTGGTGGGGCACCTACGATCACGCCATGGGCGCCCACCTCCAGACCGCCGAGGACGGTCCCGCCGCACTGGTGATGTTCGCTCGTGGGGACCGGGTCTTCCCGATCGACGACCTCGGCGGCGGTATCTGGTCCCGTCGCGGCACCGTGCTCGCTGTTCACCCCGCCGGTCGCCGCGCGCCAAGCGACCAGACCGGTTCCGTGCGGGTGGAGGTGTCTCCCGCGGCGGCACCACTGATCTGCGCCCGCGCGACGGTCCTGTGGGACGACGGCAGCGCCGAGGTCCTCGACGAGGCCCAGCTCTGCCTCGTCTACGACCAGGAGGCACCCGTCGGCGTCCGGGTCGTCACGGTGCCGATGGCCGAGCCGGTGGACGTCGTCCAGCACGGCGGTCACGTCGTCCTCGTCCTGCGCGACGGCCTGCTGCCCCCCGTCGCCCTGGATTCGCTGCGCGACAAGCTGCGCCGGGTCCGCGCCGCCCTCACCCCCGCGCCCGCGGTCGGCTCCGGACGGCCGGCCGACGAGGCCACCGCGGCCGCGGCCGCCGCCGAGCGTCGCCGCCGCGACCTCGATCTCCTACGCGCCCTGATCGCCCAGCTCACCGGCGGCCCCGCCGACCGCGGCTGAGCGGGACGCGGCCGGGGACGCCGCGGCGTCAGCGGGACACCGTCAGCGGGACACGGCGTCAGGAGGTCGCGGTGTCTGTCAGGAGGTGGAGTACGGGCCGGGACGCACGCCGGGGCCGTAGGCGTTGCCGTTCATGCCGGCCCGCGGCTGCTCGGTCATCGCCTGGCTGACCTTGGACGCGATCGCCTCGGTGAGCCGGATCGCCTGTGTCAGCGACAGGTTCAGGACGATCTCGCTGTCGTCGGTCATCGCGAAGCGTACCGAGACATCCGCCATGGTCTGTTTCCTCCAGGTTCTTGCCCCCGGCATCCGGCTCCGGTGAGCGGAGGTCGCAGGGAGATCCACGCGCGGGTCCGACCCGCCGTGTGGACGTGGGCATGATGACCGACTCACCATCCCCGATGGTGCCCATGCCGTGTGCGACGGCCCCTCCATCCAGGGCGGCGGTCATGGCCTCGAAACCCGGGGAATATCACGTTCCGAGCTCGAATGATCATCGAGAGTGCGAGGGCGGCGTCGATCTGGCCACCATATCGCCACGCGTGACTGGATAAATGCGTTCGGTGTGCACATTGCGTGCGAGTCGCGACATGTGAGACAAGACACATCCACGATGGATGTGGATGTGCTGTGCGGCGGTCAGATCCAGCCGGGAAACCACATACGCGCTCGCCAGGAGGAGTACGGGATCACCTGGGCCGCGAGGATCGGATAGAAGTACGCGAAAAGCAGCACCACCACGATCGTGTAGAGCCCGACCGACAGCGCGCCGACGAGGCGTCGCGTGTCGGAGGCGCCGCGTGGGCCCAGTGCCAGGCCAGCGAGGCCGGTGAGGCCGAGAACCAGGAACGGCAGGCACGGCAGGGCGTAGAAGAAGAACATCGTCCGGGCGGGGAACAGCAGCCAGGGCAGGAACGCCGAGCCGAACCCGACCAGCACCAGCGCGGCCCGCCAGTCGCGCCGGGTGATCCACCAGGCCAGCACCGCGAGCAGCCCCGCGACCCCGACCCACCAGATGGCCGGGTTGCCCAGCGCCAGCACCTCGCGGGAACAGCCCGACGGGTCGTGGCAGCCGGACTTCCCGTAGGCGGGAGCCGACCAGTAGTACGCCACCGGCCTGCCCATCACCAGCCAGCTCATGGGGTGCGACGCGGAGGCGTGGCCCTGGTGCAGGCCCTCGTGGAAGTGCAGCACCGCCATCTGGTACTTCCACCAGCCACGCCAGGCATCGACGAAACCGTTGCCGTAGAAGTGGCGGTAGTACCCGCCGTCGGTGACGAACCAGCCGGTCCAGGTGGCGAGGAAGACCACGATCGGGACGGCGACGAAGCCGGCGAGCCAGCCGGGCAGGTCCCGCCGCAGCGCCCCGAGGACGGGCCGGCGCGCACCGCCCGTGCGCCGGGCACCGATGTCCCAGGCCAGCGCCAGCGCGGACAGCCCCACGATCGAGTACAGCGCGCTCCACTTGACGCCCATCGACAGGCCCAGCGCCGCCCCGGCCGCCAGCCGCCACGGCCGGAGGCCCAGCCGCGGGCCGTACAGCTCGCCCAGCCGCGCCCGCCGGTCGTCCACCGGCGGCCCGGCCCCGGCGACAGCCACCGGCGCCCCGGCGTCAAGCCCCTGGGACGTGGCCGCCTCGGGCACCGCCGATATCGCGGCCGCATCGGAGCTGGCCGAGGTGGCGGAGGTGGCGGAGGCGGCCGAGGTGGCGGACGCGGGTGCGGTGGCGGTGGCCAGCGCGGCGGCGGTGAGCCGGTCGGCGAGTCTGCCCCGTCCGTGGTCCCGGTCGGCCAGCAGGCAGGCCAGCGCCACCACGATGCCGGTCATCAGGAAGATGTCGAGGATGCCGATGCGGCTCTGCACGAACTCCAGACCGTCCATCGCCAGCAGCAGACCGGCGAAACAGCCCAGCAGGGTGGAGCGGAACATCCGACGGGCCGCGCGGGCCAGCACCAGCACCGCCAGGGTGCCGAACAACGCCGCCGAGAACCGCCAGCCGAGCTCGGGGCTGCCGTGCGGCGTCCCGTCGCAACTGGTGTAGCCGAACAGCCCCTCGGACGCCGCCATCAGCCACTTGCCGAACGGTGGATGGACGACGAACGCCGGGCCGACACACGAGTTCGAGTCGATCTCGTAGCCGGCCTTGAGCAGACCGGCGGCGTCCTTGGTGTAGTAGACCTCGTCGAAGTAGACGCCGCGGGGCTGGGTGAGGTTCCAGAACCGCAGGATGCCGGCGAGCACCGCGACCGAGAGGGTGGCCAGCCAGCCGCCCAGCGGGTTACCCGGCATCGGCGGGCACAGCCGGTCACGCAGGCTTGGTGCGGGTGGCCGGCCGTGGGCACTCGAACCGCCCACGGCGGACGAGGACGTGCCCTTCGCGCGTCCGCTCACACTCCGGGGCACGGGGGCCGTTGTCACCGTCACACCGATCAGGGTAGGTCCTACCGCCTGCGACACTGGTCGGGTGTCCGGGACCCTGGTGCTCTGTGGTGCACCCATCGGTGATGTGCGGGACGCGAGCCCCCGTCTGGGCGAGATCCTGGCCACAGCGGATGTGATCGCAGCCGAGGACACCCGCCGGGTGCTGCGTCTGGCGGCCGGGCTCGGCGTGACCATCACAGGACGCATCGTGTCCTGCTACGACGCGGTGGAAGGCGCCCGTGCGGCCCAGCTGACCGAGCATCTGCGCCGGGGTGACACCGTCGCGCTGGTCACCGACGCCGGGATGCCGGCGGTGTCCGATCCGGGCTTCCGGGTGGTCGCCGCGGCCGCGGCCGCCGGGATGACGGTGACCGTCGTGCCCGGCCCGTCCGCGGTGACGGCGGCGCTCGCGGTCAGCGGCCTGCCATCCGACCGCTGGACGTTCGAGGGCTTCCTGCCGCGCCGCGGCGCCGACCGGCGGACCCGGCTGCGGGAACTGCGGACCGAATCCCGCACGATGGTGTTCCTGGACAGCCCGCACCGGCTCGAGGCCGGGCTGCGCGACCTCGCGGCCGCCTTCGGGCCGCAGCGGGCCGCCGTGCTGTGCCGGGAACTGACCAAGACCCATCAGGAGATCGTCCGCGGCGATCTGGCCCACCTGCTCACCTGGGCCACCGATGGTCGGGTCATCCGCGGCGAGTTCACCCTCGTCCTCGCCGGCGCCCCCCGCCGACCACCCCCCACGATCCTCACCGGTCCCCCCGCCGATGTGACTCTGCCCGCCGATGTGACTCTGCCCGCCGATGTGACTCTGCCCGCCCCCGCCGGCACCGCTGGGACGGACACAGCCACTCCGACGGCGGACTCCGCTGCCAGGACGTACATCGCTGCCGGGGCTGCCATCGCTGCCATGGCTGGCGTCGAGGCGGACCTCGAGGCTGGCGACCTCGAGGGCGAGACGCCGCCGGGGCAGGTGGAGACGGTGCGGGCCGAGGTGCTGGCGGCGGACGTGGAGCGGCGGGCGGCGACCGGGATGTCGCGCAAGGAGGCCCGACGGGCCGTCGCGGCCGACTACGGGCTGTCCCGCAACGACGTCTACGCCGCCGAGATCGCCGCCCGCCCGGCCCGCCCCGCCCGGCCGGGCCGCTGATCGGGACGGGCCGTCCGGTCAGCAGCCGCGCTGCAGCACAAGCGCCTTGCCCATCGCGGCCCACTCGTAGGCGATCATGTAGGGCCACATGCCGCGGGGCGGCGGGACGCTGATCATTCGGGCCTCGCCGTGGTAGCAGCGATCGAGGCGCAGCCGCGCCCGGGTGGTCTGCGTGGTCGCGGTGATCACCAGGACGGAACGCCAGCCCCGCTGGGCCGCGGCGGCGGCCAGCCAGCGTGACTCGCCCCTGGTGGTGAGCGGTACGGGCGCGAAGCAGATCACCTCGACCTCGGTCAGCCCGCGGGGGCACGGGTCGTCCGCCGTCGGCGTGGAGACGACGAGCACCGGTGCGTAGCCCGCCCGGGCCAGGGCGACGGCGCGTTCGAGCCGGCCGGTGCTGCCGGCGAACATGACGATCGCGTCCGCCTTCGCGGGTGCGTCCCGGTGCGGCAGGACGAACAGACGCACCGTCGCCAGCGTGAACCCGATCGCCAGCACACCCGCCACACCCGCCAGCACGAGCCGTCGCCGCCGTCCCCGCACCGCCGGGGGAGCGGCGGGCGGCGCGTCGTCGGATGGTGGGGACACCATGACGCCTCCCGTCCTCGCGTCGGTTGGGCCGAGCCAACCACCATTCACACCCGCCAGGTGCGTCACCCGCCGTAACGCCGCGCCGGACCAGCACCGCGGCGCGCGGTGCCGCCGGTCAGCGGGTCAACGCGGGTCAGCGGGTCAGCGGGCGACGGGACGCGGGGCGATGGCGGGGGAGCGGGTGATCAGGCGGGGGTGGGCGAAGGTCGCCCGGGCGGCGTCGCGCGGCCACACCGTGTGGGAGATGCCGTCCTGCCACTGCACGATCGGGATCTGATGGCCCACCTGAAGGCCGGTCGCCTCGTCCAGGCGGAACCGTCCGAGCAGGGTGGTCGTGTCGATGCCGCGGGCCGCGGCCAGCACGGACGTGTCCTGGATGCCACCGCAGAAGCGGATCGCCCGGCCGAGGATCAGACCGCTGACGTACGCCCAGGCGGCGGTCTCGGTCGGGGCGACGCCGTGGAGTTCGGTGTAGTCGGCGGTGAACTCGCGGGCGGTCGGGCCGGTCGAGGTCGCCCGGGTGCTCTCCGGTAGCCAACTGCCCGGCGCGAGCAGGCGTTCGCGCAGGTCGCCGAGGCTGGCGGTGGCCTGCGCGCTGACCGCGGTGGAGAACGCCGCCGCCCGCCACGGCCGGCGCAGCAGGATGTTCGCCGCGGCCAGTTCGTCGTCGGGGGCCGCGTGCACGATCAGGATGTCGCCGGGGGGCAGCCGGCTGGCCGCCAGTGTGGCGCGTCCGGGTGGGAAGACGTGCGAGGTGACCTCGAAGGCCTGGGCCGCGGCCGCCGCCCGGGTCAACGAGGTGATCTCGACAGCGTTGTCACCCGAGGCGAGCAGCACCACCTTGCGTGCCCGCCGGTCGTTCGCGCGCACCAGCGACAGGACGCCGCGCGGCCAGGTCGAGGTGGCCGCGGCGATGTTGACCACGTTGGGGAACGCCTGCCGGACGAACCGGGTGGACGGCGCGCCCGTGTTGAACACCACCCGGTCGGTCGCCCCGTAGGCGGCCAGGGCCGCACGGTTGCCGTACGGCCCGAGCAGGGCATCGGGATGGGCCGCGGCGGCCGCCCGCATCGCCGCCGCCGGCTCAGGATGGGCGTCGTAGGCGGTGAGACTCACCTCGTCCCAGGGGGCGGGCAGGCGTTCGTCCCGAGCCCAGAGGGTGACACCGCGCAGCCCCGCGAGACCCTGGGCGGCATTCGGGCCGGTCAGGGGAGTCACGAGCGCAACGGTCAGCGGCGTCGTCATCGAAGGGAATCCTTGCAGTGGTTCACCCGATAAGCGTCCCATGCCCGATTGGGCCGGGCCGCGGGACGCCGCAAGCTCCCCGTAGAATTTCCTGACATCGCGTGGACGGCCCGGCGATCGCACGGCCCCGCGTCGTCCGCCAGCACGGCCATGGGCATCAGGGTGCCAGGTCACGACACGTCAGGTGGAAGGTGGTGGGTGAGCTGACCCGAAGCTCCGGTCGTACCGGTGATCCGCCGCCGTCGCCCGACCCGCTGCCCGTCGCGGTGGTCGATAGTCACTGCCATCTCGACCTTATGGACGGCGAGGTCGAGGCCGCGCTCGCCGCCGCCACCGCCGTCGGCGTGACCCGCGCGGTCACCGTCGGGGTGGATCTGGCGACGAGCCGCTGGCAGGTTGAGGTCGCCGAGGCCCACCCGCAGGTCTACGCCGCGGTGGCGATCCATCCCAACGAGGCGTCCCGGGGCGTGAGCGAACAGACGTATCTCGCTGTCACCGAACTAGCCCGCAAGGACAAGGTTCGGGCGGTGGGGGAGACCGGCCTGGACTACTTCCGTACCCCGCCGGAAGGTCACGCCCGCCAGCAGGAGAGCTTTCGCCGGCACATCGCGATCGCCAAGGAGACCGGCCGCGCGCTGATGATCCACGACCGCGAGGCCCATGAGGACACGCTGCGTATCCTCACCGAGGAGGGTGCGCCGGAGACGGTCGTCTTCCACGCCTTCTCCGGCGACGCGGCCATGGCGAAGGTCTGCGCCGACGCCGGCTACGTGATGTCGTTCGCCGGGAACGTGACGTTCAAGAACGCGGCGAACCTGCGGGAGGCCGCTCTGGTCGCCCCGGCCGACCTGCTGCTCGTCGAGACGGACGCCCCCTACCTGACGCCCGTGCCGTGGCGGGGCCGTCCCGGCGGGCCGTACCTCATCCCGCTGACGCTGCGCGTGCTGGCCGCGACCCGCGGAGTCGGCGTCGCCGAACTGGGAGCCGCGATCGCGGCCAACGCCGAGCGGGTGTTCGGGCCCTGGTAGGCAACGTCGCGCCGGGCACCGGTTCGCCACCGCGGTCCGCGTCTTCGGCGTCTTCGGCGGCCTCGTCCTCGGCCGCGCCGCCGCTGCAGGGGTTGCTCGCCCCGGCGGATCTGCGGGCGCTGGCGCAGGCGCTGGACGTGCATCCGACCAAGCGCCGCGGGCAGAACTTCCTGGTCGATCCGAACACCGTGCGTCGGCTGGTCCGGTTGGCCGGGGTCCGCCCCGGCGACTGCGTCCTGGAGATCGGCCCCGGCCTCGGTTCGCTCACGTTGGGCCTGGTCAGCGCCGTCGCCGCCGAGCGTTCCGGTGCCACGCGACCGGCCGGTCCGGCGCTGCTGTCCGGTTCCGCGGAACCGTCCGACGCGGCGGGACGGCCCGACGCGGCCGGACGGGCAGAGCCGGCGGGGCCGCGGGGGGCGGTGGTCGCCATCGAGGTGGATCCGGTGCTGGCGGGTGCGTTGCCGGCGACGGCGGCCGCTCGGCTGCCGGCGGAGGTCTGCGCACAGCTGCGGGTGGTGCTGGCGGACGGGCTGCGGGTCGTCCCGGCGGACCTGCCCGCCGATCTGGCGGCGGGGCCGCCCACGGTGCTGGCGGCCAACCTGCCCTACAACATCGCGGTTCCGCTGCTGCTCGGGCTGCTCGAGCGGTTTCCGTCGCTGCGGCGGGGGCTGGTGATGGTGCAGGCGGAGGTCGCCGACCGGCTCACCGCCACCCCGGGCGGCCGGGTGTACGGCGCGCCGAGTGTGAAACTCGCCTGGTACGCGCACAGCCGCGGGGCGGGTGGGGTGCCGCGGCCGGTGTTCTGGCCGCAGCCGAACGTCGACTCCGGCCTGGTCGCCTTCACCCGCCGGGATGTGCCGCCGGGCCCGCCGGACCTGCGCGCGGAGGTGTTCGCCGCCGTCGACGCGGCCTTCGCCCAGCGTCGCAAGACCCTGCGCACCGCCCTCGCCGGCTGGGCGGGCTCACCGGCGAGGGCCACCGCGCTGGCCGAGGCCGCCGGCGTCGATCCAGGTGCCCGCGGTGAGACCCTCGACGTCCACGCCTACTGCCGGCTGGCCCTGGCCCGCCGCGAGGTCGCCGCGGCGACCTGAGCCGGCCGGGGCCGGCCGCAGGTCAGCCGGTGGTGATGCCGACCGCGTGGCGGACACCGGCGAGCACGGGACGGGCCCGCTCCCGGGCGCGTTCGGCGCCGTCGGCGAGGATGGCGTCGAGTTCGCTGCCGGGGGCCACCAGCGCGTCGTAGCGTTCGCGCAACGGCGACAGCCAGTCGTTGAGCGTTTCGAACAGGGTGTTCTTCAGTTCGCCCCAGCCGGTGCCGCCGGCCTCCAGCCGGGCGCGCATGTCCTTGACCGCCTCGGCGGCGGCGAAGTTCTCGTACAGGGCGAAGGCGGCGGAGGTGTCCGGATCCTTGGGCTCGTCGACGGGGGTGCTGTCACTGACGATCCCGCGCACCAGCTTCCGGAGCTGCTTCTCGGGGGCGAACAGCGCAATGGTGTTCCGGTAGGACTTGCTCATCTTGCGACCATCCGTGCCAGGCAGTGACTTCGCCGACACGCCCGCCGGGTAGATGCCCGTGGGCACCGTCAGGGTGAAGTCCCCGCCGTACAGATGGTTGAAGGTGCCGGCGATGTCGGCGGTGTACTCGACGTGCTGCGACTGGTCCAGGCCGACCGGCACGACATCGGTGTTCATGATGAGAATGTCGACCGCCATCAGCACGGGATAGTTGAACAGCCCCATGTTGATGCCGGCGTCGAGGTCCTTCACGCCGTTCTCGACATTGCGGTCGCGGGCGGCCTTGTAGGCGTGGGCCCGGTTCATCAGGCCCTTCGCGGTGACACAGGACAGCACCCAGGACAGCTCGAAGATCTCCGGGACGTCGGACTGCCGGTAGAAGATCGTCTTCGCCGGGTCCAGGCCGAGTGTGATCCAGGTCGCCGCCACCGAGCGGGTGTACCGAGCCAGCTCCGCGCCATCACGAATCGAGGTCAGGGCGTGGTAGTCGGCGATGAAGTAGATCGACTCGTAGGTCTCGGTGAGTTCCAGCGACGGCCGGATCGCGCCGATGTAGTTCCCGAGATGGGGCTCACCGGTCGGTTTGATACCGGTGAGCGACACCTTCGGCTGTTCCGCTGCCATGGCAGGGAAGTCTACGGAGGGGGCGGCGGAACCTGGCTCAGGCGTCCCCGCCGAACAGGCCGGTGACCGAGCCGTCCTCGAAGACCGCCTTGATCGCCGCGGCGAGCAGCGGTGCGATCGACAGCTCGGTGATCTTGTCGATGCGGGCCTCGCTGCTCAGGGGCAGCGTGTTGGTGAGGACGACCTCGCTGATCTCGGAGTTCTTCAGTCGGTCGGCGGCCGGGCCGGACAGCACCCCGTGCGTGGCGGCGGCGATGACGTTCGACGCGCCGTGCGCCCGCAGCGACTCGGCGGCCTTGGTGATCGTGCCGGCGGTGTCGATCATGTCGTCGACGATGACGCAGGTACGGCCGCGGACCTCACCGACCACGTCGAACATCTTGACCTGGTTCGGGACGTCCGGGTCGCGACGCTTGTGGATGATAGCCAGTGGGCAGCCGAGCCGGTCGGTCCAGCGCTCGGCGACCCGCACCCGCCCCGAGTCGGGCGCGACCACCGTGACCTCGGAGGTGTCGAGCTTGTTCTCGATGTAGTCGGCCAGCAGCGGCAACGCGAAGAGATGGTCGACGGGGCCGTCGAAGAAGCCCTGGATCTGCGCGGTGTGCAGGTCGACGGACATCAGCCGGTGGGCGCCGGCGGTCTTGAACAGGTCGGCCACCAGCCGGGCGGAGATCGGCTCCCGGCCGCGGTGCTTCTTGTCCTGGCGGGCGTACGGGTAGAACGGCGCGACCACGGTGATCCGTTTCGCGCTCGCGCGCTTGAGGGCGTCCACCATGATCAGCTGTTCCATCAGCCAGGTGTTCACCGGTGCCGTGTGGCACTGCAGGACGAACGCGTCGCAGCCGCGGACCGATTCGGAGAACCGGACGAAGATCTCGCCACTGGCGAACTCGTAGGCGTTCGTCGGCACCGGCGTCACATCAAGTTCGGCCGCCACCTCCGCCGCCAGATCCGGGTGCGATCGTCCCGCGAAGAGCATCAGGTTGCGCCGGTTCTCGGTCTGGTAGGCCACCACGTTCTCCTCGGGCGTGCCGGACGACTGGGACGTGCGCAGGCCCCGAACATCCTGGGGACGAATCGGGCGTCAGAACTCCCTCCGCTGGTCGTAGCGTTGGGACGATCGCTTCTACGTTCTGCTTTCAGCCCCCGGAACGCCAGTGATGCCGGCCGTCTCCGACTGGTTGTGCGTCACGTCACCCTGGCCGCCGACGACCGCGCCGCCGTCGCCACCGCCGGTGCCGGTGCTGGCACGGGCCGCGGTGGCGGCCTGGTCGGCGGGTGTGCCGGGGCGGCGGCGGGCCACCCAGTTCTCGATGTTGCGCTGCTGGCCCTCGCGGATGGCCAGGGCGCCGGGGGGGACGTCCTCGCGGATCACCGAACCCGCACCCGTGTAGGCGCCGTCACCAATGGTGACCGGTGCGACGAGCATCGTGTCGCTGCCGATCCGCACGTCCGAGCCGATGACCGTGCGGTGCTTGGTGACGCCGTCGTAGTTGACGAACACGGTGGTGCAGCCGATGTTGCTGCGGTCACCGACGACCGCGTCGCCGACGTAGGCCAGGTGGGGGACCTTCGTGGCGTCCCCGAGGTGGGCGGACTTGGTCTCGACGAACGAGCCGATCTTGCCCTCGCGGCCGAGTCGGGTGCCGCCGCGCAGATGGCTGTAGGGGCCGACGGTGGCGCCGGCGCCGATCTCGGAGCGCTCCGCCGTCGTGCGTACGACCGTGGCACCGGCGCCCACGACCGTGTCGATGAGCGTGCACTCCGGGCCGACGACGGCGCCGCTGGCGATCCGGGTGTGACCGTGCAGGAAGGTGTGCGGGGCGATGGTGGTGTCGGGTTCGAGGGTGACGTCCGCGTCGATCCAGGTGGTCTGCGGGTCGATGACGGTGGTGCCGCCGCGCATCGCCGCGTCGACCAGACGATCGCGCAGCGCCCGTCCGGCGGCCGCCAGCTGCACCCGGTCGTTGACCCCGGCCGCCTCCGCCGGGTCGGCCACCGCCAGCGCCGTGACCACCGCGCCGTCGCCGACGAGCAGGCCGATGACGTCGGTCAGGTACTCCTCGCCCTGGGCGTTCTGCGTGGTCAGGCGGCTGAGCGCGGAACGCAGCGGGCCAGCCTGGAAGACGTAGACCCCGGTGTTGATCTCCCGGATGGCCGCGGTGGCGGCGTCGGCGTCACGCTGCTCGACGATCGCCCGCACGTCGCCGCCGCTGGCACGCACGACCCGGCCGTAACCGGTGGCGTCCTCGAGCACCGCGGTCAGCACGCTCGCCGCGGCCTGGCCGCGGTGGTGCTGGTCGACCAGCGCGCTCAGCGTGGCCGAGGTGAGCAGCGGGGTGTCGCCCGGCAGCACCACGATGGTGTCGTCACCGGTGAGCCCCACCGCCGCCGCGAGCCCCGCCGACGGGCCCTGCGCGGGGGTGCTCAGCGCGTCCAGCGCGACCCGGACGGCGTGCCCGGTGCCGAGCTGGCGCTCCTGTACGGCGGTGACGGCCTTCGGCGCCCGCTCGGCGAGCATCGCCGTGACCTGCTCGCGGCCATGCCCGACCACGATCGCGGTGTGCGTCGGGTCCAGCGCGACCGTGGCGTGCAGGACGTGTTCGAGCAGGGTGCGACCGGCCAGGGGGTGCAGGACCTTGGGCAGCGACGAACGCATCCGCCGACCCTCACCTGCCGCCAGAACGACTACGGCTGCCGGTCGTGGTGGTGTCACACGATCCCCCCGAATCCTCGGTCGACACAACGATGGGGCGACGCCGACACAGTACCGTGCCCACCCCGTGTCTCCTGGCAGGGCGGGCACACCGCCGACGCGATCAGCCGGCTGCCACCGGGGCGGCACCGACGCCACCACGGCCCCGGAAACGGCGGCCCGGGGTGACCGGCCAGCCACGGTGCTTTCGATGAATTCTTGTGGATGGTATTACTGGTAGTGCTCCGCCGCCACGACTCGAACGTGGACTAAGAGAACCAAAATCTCCTGTGCTGCCTATTACACTACGGCGGACTGCGGGAAAACACGTCAACTCTACCATCGAGGGTCCCCTGGAAGAGAAAGTCTGCTCGGGGTCAGCCCCGTGAGCAGGGCGGTAGCGTTCCTGGCCGCAGGCGGTGATCGCTCCCGCGCGAGCAGGGTCGTCAGCGATGGTGGGTGACTGTGGGCACCGGGTCGGCTTCGGGCCGGCTTCCGTGCTTCCATCGGTCCACGGGTCCGCCGGTTTGCGTGCTGGACGTCGACAGTGGGGACTGTTGTCATATCGGCGGGCTACCGTGACCGTGTTGCGCCGGTCATGGGACCCGCCGGTGCACTGACCTGCCGCGACGGACGGAACGAGGCCATGACCGCTACCGACACGGTAAGCCCCGGGGACGGCCGGGTGCCGGGCGATGCCGCCCGGGCCGCCGGCGCCCAGCCACTCGAGGACGCCCAGGCGCTCGAGCAGGCCCTGGGCCTCGACGACGGTCGGGGCCCAGACGACGAACCCGGCCCGCGGGACGGCTCGACGTCCCGGCGGCGGGCCGATCCGGCCAACGCCCAGGGCCACGCGACCGTGCCACGGTCCATGGCCAAGGCCCGCGCCGAGCAGATCACGCTGCTGCTTGTGATCCTGGTTCCGCTGGTCGCGCTGATCGCGGCGATTCCCGCCCTGTGGGGCCACTGGATCACCTGGCGGGACGTCATCCTCGCCGTCGTGTTCTACGGCATCAGCGGCCACGGCGTAACGGTTGGTTTCCACCGTTATCTCACCCATCGAGGCTTCCGGACGTCCCGTCCGGTGCGGATCGCGCTGGCCGTCGCCGGCAACATGGCGATCGAGGGGCCGGTCATCCGCTGGGTCGCCGACCATCGGCGGCACCACGCCTACAGCGACGCCGAGGGTGATCCGCACTCGCCGTGGCGCTACGGCCCCGGCACGCTGCCGATGCTCAAGGGTCTGTACCACGCGCACGTCGGCTGGCTGTTCGACGTCGAGCAGACCGACCAGCAGCGGTTCGCCCCCGATCTGCTCGACGATCCCGACCTGGTCCGGGTCAGCCGCGCGTTCGGCCTGTGCGCCTTCGTCAGCCTGGCCGCGCCGGCGCTGATCGGCGGGCTGTGGGGCGGCTCGTTCGAGGCGGCCGCGCAGGCGTTCTTCTGGGCGAGTCTGGTGCGGGTCGCGTTGCTGCACCACGTCACCTGGTCGGTGAACAGCATCTGCCACGTGCTGGGTACCCGCCCGTTCCGCAGCCGTGACCGTTCGACGAACGTGTGGCCGCTGGCCCTGCTGTCGATGGGCGAGTCCTGGCACAACCTGCACCACGCCGAGCCCACCTCGGCCCGCCACGGCGTGCGGCCCTGGCAGATCGACACCAGCTTCTACCTGATCAAACTGATGGAGATCACCCACGTGGCCTGGGACGTCCGCTGGCCGGACCCGGCCCGCCTGGCCGCCAAGCGCGTCACCGCGCGGCCCGCCACCCCGGAGGGAGCCGCGTCGTGACCTGACCGGCGACCATCCGAACGTCGATGCCGGCCCGGTGGCCCGGCCGGCATCGACGTTCGCTCGCCCAGCGTCAGACGGTTCCTCTTGTGCGCCTTGTGCGCCCGGTACATGTCTTCTATGCCAGCGATGAGCCACGATAATCAATATGTGACGCTTCGGTGGCTGCGGTTTGCCATGGTGATTGCCGAAGAAGCGCGCGGCCTGCCCGCACGACCGGAAAGCGCAGAAAGGCGCCGGCCGGCATCAGCCGATCAGGTCGGACAGTTCCAGCCAGCGTTCCTCGAGTTCGACGGTCTCCCGCTCGGCGGCGCGCACCTGACCGGTGAGCTTCTGCAGGCCCGCGTAGTCACTCTGGTCGTGGTCGGCCATCCGGGCGTGCAGTTTCGTCATCTCGGCCTGGAGTTTGTCGAGGCGACGTTCGATCGCCGAGACCTCCTTCTGCGCGGTCCGACGTTCGGAGCCGGAAAGCCCGGAGGACCCCGACCCCGGCTGGGACGCCTTCGACGCGCCCTCGCCCGGCGCGCGCGAGGATGCCTGCTCACGGCGCAGCCGCAGGTACTCGTCCACGCCGCCGGGCAGATGCCGCAGCTGCCCATCGAGGATCGCGTACTGCTGGTCGGTGACCCGTTCCAGCAGATAACGGTCGTGGGACACCACGAGCAGGGTCGCCGGCCACGAGTCCAGCAGGTCCTCGGTCGCGGCCAGCATGTCCGCGTCCACATCGTTGGTGGGCTCGTCCAGGGCGATCAGGTTGGGCTCGTCGAGCAGCAACAACAGCAGCTGCAGACGTCGCTTCTGCCCACCCGAAAGCTCGCCGACGCGGGCCTGGAGATGTTCGCGGGCGAAACCGAGCCGTTCCAGCAGCTGCGCCGGGGTCGTGTCGCGGCCGTCGATGGTGAACGTGGTCTGGGTGCGGGCCAGCACCTCGCGCACCCGGTCGCCGCCGATCTCCGCGAGCTGGGAGAACTGCTGGTCAAGCAGGCCGAGCCGGACGGTCTTGCCCCGCTTGATCTGCCCGGAGGTCGGCGCCACCGTGCCGGCGATCAGGCCCAGCAGCGTGGACTTGCCGCTGCCGTTGGCCCCCAGAATCCCCGTGCGCTCACCGGGCGCGATCCGCCAGGTGACGTCCCGCAGGACCTCCCGGTCGCCGTAGCGAACCCCGGCGCCCTCCAGGTCGATCACCTGCTTGCCCAGGCGGGTGACCGCCAGCCGTTGCAGCTCGACCGGGTTACGGGCCGGCGGCACGTCCTGGATCAGCTGGTTGGCCGCGTCGATGCGGAACTTCGGCTTGGACGTGCGGGCCGGCGCGCCCCGGCGCAACCACGCCAGCTCCTTGCGCATGAGGTTCTGCCGCTTGCTCTCGGTGGCCGCGGCCATCCGGTCGCGTTCGACCCGTTGGAGCACGTAGGCGGCGTAACCACCTTCGAACGGCTCGACGATCTCGTCGTGGACCTCCCAGGTCTGCGTGCAGACCTCATCGAGGAACCAGCGGTCGTGGGTGACCACCAGCAGCCCGCCGGAGTTGCGCGCCCACCGGTTCTTCACGTGCTCGGCCAGCCACGAGATGCCCTCGACATCGAGATGGTTCGTCGGCTCATCCAGCACGATCACGTCCCACTCGCCGATCAGCAGGGTGGCCAGGGCCACCCTGCGTCGCTGACCGCCGCTGAGCTCACCGATCCGCGCCTCCCAGGGCAGGTCGGTGACGAGTCCGCCGATCACGTCGCGGATGCGGGCGTCGCCGGCCCACTCGTGCTCCGGCTGATCCCCGACGATCGACTGGCCCACGGTGAGCGCCGAGTCCAGGTCATCGCTCTGCGACAACGCCCCGACGCGCACCCCGCCCCGGCGGGTCACCCGGCCGCCGTGCGGCTCGATCAGGCCGCTGAGCATCCCGAGCAGGCTGGACTTGCCGTCCCCGTTACGCCCGACGATCCCGATCCGGTCGCCCTCGACCACTCCGACGGTGACCGAACCGAACACCACTCGGGTCGGGTACTCCAGGTGCAGCGCCTCGGCGCCCACCAACGGCACAGCCACTAGCGCATCCCAGCCCTTCGGGTGATTCGATCATCGGAGTGGACGTTCGTCGAGCTCAGCCGCCAGACGCTCACGGCCCGTCGCCCGTGGGACCCACCGGAGCGGTGCCCGCACCGGCGACGACCCGGGCACCGGCGGCCGGGCCCGCGGCGCGACGGACCGCACGGGCCACGCCCATCCCGGCCAGGCTCGCAGCCAACTCGATGCTCTCGGTGGCGCCCGCGGCGAGGAAAGCGCAGGTAGGACCGGAGCCGCTCACGATCGCGCCGACCGCGCCAAGCTCGGTGCCGGTCGACAGGACCCGCCGCAGCGCCGGACGCAGTCGCAGCGCCGCCGGCTGCAGATCGTTGACGAGCGCCGCGCCGAGCTGACGCGGATCCCCGGTGCGCAGCGCCGCCAGCACGTCGTCCGCCGGTGTCGGCCCGCTGCGCAGTCTGCCCTCGGACAACCGGTCGAACTCGGCGTACACCGCGGGCGTGGACAGCCCACCGTCGGCCAGCGCGAAGACCCAGTAGTACTCGCCGGTGGCCAGCACATCGGTGAGCTGCTCACCTCGTCCGGTCCCCAGGGCCGTGCCACCGGCCAGCGGAAACGGGACGTCGCTGCCGAGGCGAGCGGCCAGCTCCGCGAGGGTGGCCCGGTCGAGACCGGTCTGCCACAGCGCGTCGCAGGCGACGAGGGCGGCGGCGGCGTCCGCGCTGCCCCCGGCCATCCCGGCGGCGACCGGAATCCCCTTGGTCAGGGCGAGGTGGAGCCGCGCGGAGGTGATCCCGGCGGCCTCGGCCACGAGGTGCGCGGCCCGCACGGCGATGTTGTCCAGCCCGGTCGGGACGATCGACACGTCCGGCGTGGACGTGGCCGGCCTGTTCCCGGCGGCACCCTCGCCGGTCACCGCCACGGTGATCTCGAGGCCGGTGGACGTGTCAGAACCCGGCTGGTCGACGGCCGTGGGGGTGCTGGCGGTCGTCGACGTGCCCGGGGCGGTCGCTGGCACGGTGGCCGTCAGGTCGTCGAACAGGGAGACGGCCTGAAGGACGGTGATCACGTCGTGATAGCCGTCCGGACGCAGCGGTCCGACACCGAGATGCAGGTTGACCTTGGCTGGAGCCCGGACGGTGACGGTGGAACCGGCGTGCGCGCCGTGGCGCGGCGCCGGGTGGGATCGAGTCAGCGGAGGCTCCTTCACTCGGACTCGTCGGCTCGGCCTCGAGGGCGCGGGCTCACGCTCACTGGCGGCTCACGGTGCGGCGTGGCCTGCGATCCAACCTATCCGCCGGCTCCGCGGCGCATCGCGCTCCACCCACGGCGTACGTCCGCCGGCCACGGGGTACGCCCACAGTCGGGCTGGTGCAGCGGCGGATACGAACGAGTCGCTGGCGTGGGTGCCCCCGAACGGAAGGCTCCCTCCCCGCTGCGCGTGCGCCGCGGTCCACCGTCTCACCAGGCGCGGCGGGGGAGGAATCATCATGACCATCACCACCAGAACATCCCGGCCCGACACCACGCGTGCCGGCTCCAGCAGCACCACCACCTCCACCAGCACCACCTCCCGCTCCGGCGGAGCCGCGGCAGGCAGGTCCGGAGCCCGCGGGTCCGCGGCTGGCAGGTCCGCGGCTGGTGGGGTCGGGCGTGCGTCGCGGCCGCCGGCGGATCGCATCGAGGGAGTCGAGGCGGCACGCCGCCGGGCCCAGCTGCGCGCCTTCGTCCGTGCCACCCATCACGACCCCGACCTCAGCCCACAGACGCGGGTCGAGCAGTTGCGTGCGCTGCATGCGGACATGACCGGAGCCCCCGAGCCCAAGACCGAGCCCGAGGCCACGGCGGCGAGGTCCCGCGCGACCGCGTCGCGGACCTCGGCGCAGCCGTCGACAGGTGCCGGTGCCGCGTCGGCCACGGCTCGGCGCTCGCGGTCGGCGTCGCACCGCGGTCGCCGTTCCGCGGCTCGTCGGATCGCCGGTGGCCGACGCGTGCGGGACCGGGCCGCGGCGAACGCGCGCAGAGAACTCGAAGCCGCGGACGACCGGACTTCGGGAGACCCTGCGGCCGGCGATTGGACGGCCGCAGACCGGATGACCGGCGAGTGGACGCCCGGCGAGTGGGCGGCCGGCGAGTGGGCGGCCGGCGAGTGGGCGGCGGGGAAACGGTCCCGGTGGTCGGTGTACCGGCGCCGGTGGTCGGCGCGTCGTCACCTACGCGGGGATCACCGGCAGTGGTGACGCCGGCCCGAGGGTGGCAGGGATGATCGGCCGGCCAGGCATGAGCCAGCCGGCGGATCGGCCCGGACAGCCCGGTCGGCCCGGTCGGGACGGGGCGCCTGACCCCGTCCGCGCCGGGCGGGTGGAAGGCCGCGGGCGGGCCGCTCGGGTGCACCGTCAGGCTGCGTACGGGGCACTGACGTGCCGGTCGGACGCGCCGGGTCCCGGCCGCGCCGATCGCGGGGCCAGGCGGCTCGTAGGCCGTCTGACCTGCGCGTAATCCGCCGCCCGGTCGCCTCTGACCTGCGAAGGTGCCCGGGCTCGCGGTCCGGGGCGGGCGGACCGCGAGCAGTACGGCGTATCCGGGGCGGGTCGGTGGGGTGCAGGGCGCCATAGTGGGGGCGGTCTCCGGCGGCGCGGAACTTGACAACTCCGGGCGGTGGCCCCTGCGCGCGTGGAGTCCGGTACTGTGAAGGACCGCGCCGCGGTGGCTCGTCCGCCCTCCGGCGAAGAATCCCACGTCTGGAAGGACTGTGCGTCGCCATGTCCGAGGTCCGCATCGCCGCGGAGCCGCGCACCGAGTTCGGTAAAGGCGGTGCACGTCGCACCCGCCGCGCCGGCAAGGTACCGGCCGTTCTCTACGGGCACGGCAAGCCGCCGCGCCACATCGCGCTTCCCGCGCACGACCTGCTTCACGCGTTCAAGACCGACGCCGGTACCAACGTCCTGCTCACCCTTGAGCTCGGCGACGGCATCGAGCTCGCGCTCGCCAAGGACGTCCAACGCCACCCGATCAAGGGCAGCTTCGAGCACATCGACCTGGTGCTGGTCAGCCGGGGCGAGAAGATCGTCGCTGAGATCCCGGTCCAGGTCATCGGGGATGCACACCCCGACACCCTGATCGACCAGCAGGTCATGACGATCGCGGTCAAGGCTGACG
Organism: Frankia umida; assembly: GCF_023242945.1. Lineage (NCBI taxonomy): Bacteria > Bacillati > Actinomycetota > Actinomycetes > Frankiales > Frankiaceae > Frankia > Frankia umida. The sequence continues at coordinate 96,601 of NZ_JALKFT010000015.1, read as the reverse complement.
CGGCCCGTCTGCCTGGCCCGATCGAAATCGACATCACCGGTCTCGAGCCCGGCACCAGCGTGCTGGCCCGTCAGCTCGCGCTGCCCGCGGGCTCGGTGCTCGACGCCGATCCGGATCTCGTTGTCGTGCAGTGCCTGGCCAAGCGGACCACCGCTCAGGTCGAGGCAGCGCTCGGCGAGACCCCGGCGGCCGAGGAAGCCGGCGCGGCGACCGCGTCCGCGTAACCACGCGGGCGGGATCCCTCCGTCGACACCCGGCGCCACCGCACACGCACCACCTGCACCTGCACCTGAACCTGCACCACCCGCACACGCACACGCACTACTGGACCTGCGATGCCACCCGATGACGACATGCGGATGGACGGGCCATGACGAACATCCCGACCGACGACGGGCCCTGGCTCGTCGTCGGACTGGGCAACCCCGGCCCGGACTACGCCGGAAACCGACACAACGCCGGTTTCATGGTCGTCGATCTGCTGGCGCAGCGGGCCGGGGCGCGGCTGAAGTCGCACCGCTCGCGGGCGGATGTGGCCGAGGTTCGCCTCGCCGGCGCCCGGGCGGTTCTCGCCCGGCCGCTGTCGTTCATGAACCTCTCCGGTGGCCCCGTCACCGCCGTTCGAGGCTTCTACAAGATCGAGCCGGCTCGGATCATCGTCGTGCATGACGAACTGGACATCCCCTTCGGGACGGTTCGCCTGAAGCAGGGCGGCGGAGACAACGGTCACAACGGCCTGCGCTCGATCACCTCGTCGCTGGGCACCCGCGACTACCTGCGCGTTCGGGTCGGCGTCGGACGGCCCCCGGGTCGGATGGACGCCGCCGCCTTCGTCCTGCGCGACTTCGGCACCGCGGAGCGCCGCGACCTGCCGCTGCTGCTCGAGCATGCCGCCGACTCGGTGGAAATGCTGATCACCCACGGCCTCGAGCCCACCCAGAACCGTTACCACGCCCTGCTCTAGACGGCGGGGTTCAGATGCTCCTCGATCGTGCGGATCAGCGTGCCGTGGTCGAGTTCCCGTAGGACATAGGCACGCCCGGCCGCGCCGATCTCGGCGGCCCGCGCCGGCTGCGCCAGCAGGTCGCTGACGGCGGCGGCGAACGCGGCCGGCTCCTCGGCCACCAGCAGGTCGGTGCCTGGTGTCCAGCCCAGCCCGCGGCTGCCGGTCGGGGTGCTCACCACCGGAGTTCCCGTCGCCATCGCCTCGATGGCCTTGATGTTGACGCCGGAACCGGACTGCATCGGGTTCACCGACAGGGTCGCCGCCGTCAGGTAACCGACGACGCTGGGGACGTCGGTGTGCAGTTCGACGCCGTCGAAGCCCGCGAGCCAGGCGGCCAGGCCGTCCTCCGGTCGCCGTCCGACGACCTGGAACGTCGCCTCGGGATGGCGCACCCGCACCGACGGCCAGCATCCGCCGAGGAACCAGCGCAACGCCTCGATGTTGGTCGGGGTGTCCAGCGAGCCGACGAACACCAGCCGCTGCCCGTCGCGGGGCGCGGCGCTCGCCGGATCGGTGGCCGCATCCGCGCCGACGCCGGCCCGCAGGGCGCCGACCGGCAGGAACGGCGGCAGGTGGAAGGTCGGCACACTCGCCCGGGCCCGCCGCCACTGGTGATCTTCCAGGGAGATGTCCGCGATGCAGGTGACCAGCGGCGAATGGTGCAGGGAAAGCTCGGCCAGACGCAGCTTGTGGTACTCGACCTCATAGGCGAGGGCGCGCGGCCCCGAACCGCTGCGGGCCAGCACCCGGAAGAACTCCGAGTCGACGTTGTGCGCCCGGACCAGATGGGGAAGCTTCCAGATCCGGGCGATCTCCTCACCCAGATGCGACGATCGGCAGCTGTAGCTGATCACGGCGTCGGCGCGGGGTGGGGTCGCCTCCAACGCCCGGCGCAGCGGACCCACCGGCCGGGAGGCGTGCATGAACGGTTTCGGCGTCAGGTGGGCGCGCGGGCTGTCGTCCCGGCGCAGCCGGGTGACCGCGGAACCGGGAATCGCCTCCTCGTACGCCGCGATGTCGATGTCGTCGCGCGCGGGGACGAGGACCTGCATCCGGATACCGGCGGCGGCGGCCGCGGTCAGGAAACTCAGGGTCTCCACCCGACCGCCGGCATCGGCCGGGAGAAACGGTTCCTCGACCACGACGATCCAACGTGTGGAGTCACTCACCCGACCCACTGTAACGGGCGTGCGGACGGTGGCCCCTGCGGGAGGTAGCGCGCCGAGCGGCATGAGGAGCCCATGGCCGGATGCCCACGGTGCAACGCTACGGTTGACGACATGACAGGTGTCCGGACCATCAGTCGAGGTGCCGCCGTCGCGGCGCTCGGAGCCGCCACCGTGTACGGTCACGTTCTGTACCCGGTTTATATCGGGCTACGTAGTCGGGGCCTGGAGACACCGGTGCCGGCGGACCCCGATCCCCTTGGCTGGCCGGGCCTGAGTGTCGTCGTTTCCGCCTATCGGGAAGCCGCGGTCATCGGCACGAAGCTCGACGAGCTCGCGGGTACCGACTACCCCGGGACCATGGAGATCATCGTCGTCGCCGACGATGCCGAGACCGCCGAGGCATCGCGCCGTCCAGGCGTGCGGGTGCTCTCCTCCGGTGAGCGGCTCGGCAAGGCCCGCGCGGTCAACCGTGGGGTCGCCGCGGCCTCCCACGAGGTCGTCGTGCTGACCGACGCGAACGCCGTGCTCGCTCCCGGCGCGCTGCGCGCCGCCGCCCGCCACTTCACCGACGACACGGTCGGGGCGGTCGCCGGCGAGAAGCGGGTCGACGACCCCGACGGCGCCCAGGGCTTCTACTGGAAGTTCGAGTCGTGGCTCAAGCGTTGCGAGTCCGCGACCGGGGCCACGATCGGCGTCGTCGGCGAGATGCTCGCGTTTCGCCGCCAGGCCTTCCGCCCGCTGCCCGCGGACACCGCCGTCGACGACGCCTGGCTCGCCCTGGACGTCCTCGAAGGTGGCCTGCGCGTCGTCTACGAGCCCGAGGCGTACTCCCTCGAGCCCGCCGCGCCGGACTACAACGGCGAGTGGGAACGTCGGACCAGGATCGTCGCCGGCAACCTGGACATGCTCTGGCGGCGTCGCGCCGCGCTGGTGCCCGGCGCGCTGCCGGTCACCCCGCAGCTGTGGGGGCACCGGCTGGTCCGTTCGTCGTTCGGGCCCGTCGCCCAGGTCGTGCTGATCGGGATCGCCGTTCCCGCCGCCCGCCACAGCTGGGTCGCCCGGGTGTTCCTGGCCGGCAACGCCGTCGGCGCCGCGAGCACCGCCGCCCTGCTCACCGGTCGCACCCCACCGGGCCCGACCAGGCTCGTCGCGCAGGTCTTCTTCCTGCAGGCCGTCGCCCTCGGCGGCGTACGCCGCTTCCTGGCCCGTGACCGTCCCGCCGTGTGGCCCAAGCCCGAGCGGGTCGCGCCCACCGCGACCGCGTCCGGTGCGGTGCCGGCTGGGGCGTCCGCGCCGGCCGGCCTGCCGCCCGCGTCCGGATCGTCCCCGGTGACGCCGCCGGGTTCGACGTCGGATGCGTTGAGCCCCACCCGTCCGTGAGCAGCAGCCGGAACATCAGGTAGTTCCGCACATCAGGTAGTGAGGAGCGTGTCGCCGTGGCCGTCGAGCGACCGAAGCGGTCCACCTGGCAGTACGAACTCGTGCTGGTCAGCTACCACAGCCGCGAGCAGCTCGAGGGTCTGTTCGCGACGCTGCCGACCGACATGCCGGTGGTGGTGGTCGACAACGCCGCCGGTGCCGACGGGGTCGAGCAGCTGATCGCCGACCGGCCGAACAGCCGCTATCTCGACTCCGGCGGTGGCAAGGGCTTTTCCAAGGCCGCGAACATGGGCATCCGGTCGTCCCGGTACGAGTTCGTCGTGCTCGGCAACCCGGACAGCCGCCCCACCGTCGACGTCATCGACGTCCTCGTCGACGATCTGCTCGCCGACCCGGAGCTGGTGACCAGCGCGGCGACGATGAAGGGGCACGACGGAAAGCCCGAACTCGGCAACGGCGGCTGGGAGCCGACGCCACGACGGGTGCTGCTGCACGTCCTGGGCGCGCACAAGGTGGCCCCGACGTCGGCGCTGTTCGCCCGCCCGACGCCGGGCCGGCCGATGAACCCCGAATGGCTGACCGGGGCCTGCATGGCCGTGCGTCGCACGATGTTCCTCGAGCTCGGCGCCTTCGACGAGACGTTCTACGTCTACAACGAGGACATGGCGCTGGGCCGGGCTATCCGGGAGGCGGGCCTGCGCCAGAAGCTGCGCACCGACCTGCTGGTGCCGCACGGCGCCGGCGGCAGCGGCGCCGGCAAGACCTGGATGCTGCAGATGCGGGGCGCCTCGATGGTCCGCTACCTGCGCAAGCACAACGCCCCGGGACGGGTGAACGTGATGCGCTCGATGCTGGTCGCCGGCTACGCGGGCCGAACCGTGCTGTCCCGGGCCCGCGGTCAGAAGGCCACCGCCGACGAGCATGCCGCGTACATCAAGGGCCTGCTCGTCGGCCCGCCCGCACCCTGAGCGACTGAACCCGGCCGCACCCCGCCGCACCTGGGCTCGACCGACCGGCTGGCCGGCTGGCCGGCCGGCCGCGTGCGGTGGGGACCCTCGGGTGCCCGTCCGGGGCCGTCCGTCCTGGGGAGCCATGGGATGCCCTGGGGGTGCGGGGCGGCGGGGGTGCGGCTCAGGCGAACCTGGCCACTCGCCATTCGCGGCGGCCGCGGCGGATCAGGATCACCGAGCCGTGCAGAAGGTCCTTCTCGGTGACGGTGCTGTCCGCGGCCATCCGGTCCCCGTTGACCAGCACCGCGCCGTTGCCGAGATGCTCGCGGGCGTCGCGGCGACTACTGGCCAGGCCGGTGGCGATCAGCAGGTCGACCACCGACCAGCCGCCGTCCGCGGACAGCCGGTCCAGCGGTTCGCTGACCGTGGGCACATCGGCGAACACGTCCGAGATCAGGTCCGCCCCGATCGCCTTCACGTCCCCGCTGAACAGCGCCGCCGAGGCCGCCTCGGCCGCCTCCAGCGCACCGGGACCGTGCAGCAGCGTGGTGAGCTCGCGGGCGAGATGGCGTTGCAGCGCCCGCTTGCCCGGTGCCTCGGCGTGCTCGGCGAACAGCCGCTCCAGCGGCTCCCGTTCGGTGAGGGAGAAGAACAGCGCGAACGTGTGCGCATCGACGTCGGAGAGGTTCAGCAGGAACTGGTAGAAGGTGTACGGCGACGTGCGGTCGGCGGTCAGCCAGACGGCGCCCTTCTCCGACTTGCCGAACTTCGTACCGTCCGCGCGTAGCAGCAACGGGCAGGTCAGGCCATGCACCTGGGTGCGCAGCACCCGGCGGACATAGTCGATCCCCGCGACGATGTTGCCCCACTGGTCGGACGCGCCCAGCTGCAGCGTCACGCCGTGGTCCTCGCACAGCCGCCGGTAGTCGTAGGCCTGCAGCAGCGAGTAGCTGAACTCGGTGTAGGTCAGGCCGACCTCGGGATCGTTCAGACGGCGGCGCACCGAGTCCCGCCGGACCATCTCCGTGACCGGGAAGTGCTTGCCGACGTCCCGCAGGAACTCGATCATGCCGAGTCGGCCCAGCCAGTCGCCGTTGTCGACGAAGCTGGGCTGCTGGTCCGCGCCGAGCGCCCGGCCGAAGATCGTCTCCATGATCTCCCGGTGTCGGGCGACGTTGCCAGCCACGTCCTCGGCGGACAGCAGAGCGCGTTCCACCGACTTGCCGGACGGGTCGCCGATCAGCCCGGTGCCGCCGCCGAACAGCGCCACCGCGCCGACCCCGGCCCGTGCGGCCCGGATCAACAGCGTGATCGGGAGCAGATTGCCGATGGTCAGCGAGGGTGCCGTGGGGTCGAAACCGATGTAGCAGCGCCGCCCACCGCCCGCCAGGTGGTCCCGAAGCTCGGCGGGATCGGTGCTGTCGTGGATGAGTCCACGCCAGGACAGCTCGTCCAGGAGCGCGTTTGTCATAGGGCCATGTTAGAAGTGACGCGACTGTGCCCCCGGAGACGCGGGCACCCAGCTGGTGCCGGCGGGGGGCGCCTGCACCGGATTCGGCTCCGGATACGGCGCCGGTCCGTATGGCGCCGGTCGGTATGGCGTGGGTTGGTATGGCGCCGGTCGGTATGGCGTCGGTCCGTACGGTTCGGTGAGCGGGACGGGTGGCTGGTCGGTCCGGGGCCGCCGGCGCGCCTGGTGTGCCTGGTGTGCGAGGTGCGCGCCGAGGCCGAGCACCCCGCCGAGCCAGCCGGCGAAGGCCGTCCCGAGGGTCCAGACGAGCAGGGATGGGATGGCGTCGAGCCCGCCGCCGCTGGTCGCCGCGGTGGGGCCGGCCGTGCCCGTGTTGGTGCCGGCCGGGTCGAGGGCGGGCGGATCGGCGGTGGCCGGCTGGCTCCCGGGCCGGGCGGGGGAGGCGTCCGCCGCGGGGGGTTCGCTCGGGACACCCCAGCGGGTCGGTGGGGCCAGCAGCGCACTGGTGTGCACGGGTGGGACGGCGGCGGTCAGCGCGGCCAGCGGGTCGATGATCCCGAACCCGAACTCGACGTCGCGTCCGGGTGGACCGGCGTCACGTGCGGTGCGGATCAGCCGTTCGATCACGTTCGCCGCGGTCAGCTCCGGGAAGGCGGACCGCAGCAGGGCCAGGACGCCCGACACGATCGCCGCCGAGTTGGACGTGCCGGAGCCGGTGTCCAGGCCGTCCGCGGAGATGGAGGTCGGTACGGGGGCGCGGATGCCCGGGGCCGGCGCGGCCACGACGGCCTGCGGGCCGTGCGCCGAGCCGTCCCAGAAGCCGCCGTGCGCGGTGGACCCGGTGACGGCGACCACGCCGGGGATGCTCGCCGGCGAGTTGATGATCGCCGCGTCGCCCGGCGGATCGTCGGGTTCGACGTTGCCGGCCGAGGCGACCACGATCACGTCGTGGGCCAGGGCGTAGCGCACGGCCTCCCGCTCGTCGGAGGTCGGATCGTCCGCGGAACCCAGGGACAGGTTGATGATGGTGGCACCGAGATCGACCGCCAGGTGCACGGCGATGGCGACCTCCGCCGAGTCCGCCTCGGCACCTGTCGAGATCGGCAGGACGTGGGCGGCCGGTGCGATGCCCCGTACCTGAGCCGGACCGCCGTCGACCCGGCCGACGACGAGGCCCGCCATCGCGGTGCCATGACCGTCCGGGTCGTCGTCGCGCCAACCGTCCACCGCGGCGTCGGGGCCGACGCCCGCGCCGCGGACCAGTTGCCCGCGCAGCTTCGGGCTGGTCGCGTCGACCCCACCGTCGATGACGGCCACGAGGATCCCGGCGCCCTGGCTGATCCGCTGCACCCGGTCGAGATCCAGCGCGGACTGGTACCACTGCGGGCCACCGGCTGTGCTGCCAGTTGGGCCGCCGGCCGGGCGGTGCGGCGTTGTGGTGGGGGTGGGGGTGGCCGCCTGGGCCGACGGCGCCGCCGCCCAGGTCAGCGATCCCCAGAGCAGCGCCGTGAGCAGGATGCTGGCGAGCAGCGGGCCCTGGTGCTTCCCAGCTGTGCCCGAGGGCGAGCGGGGAAGGCGGGTGACCTGCTGCATGCGGACCTGCCTGCGGACGGGGCCACGCGGTGGTCCGGCGGCGACGGCCGGCGGTCCGGGCTGATGCGCACTGCCGCCGTCCCGTCAGCTTGACACAGCGTTCGAGCGCTTCCGGCCGAATGTCAGGGAACGGATAGAGCCGCGCGTACTCGCCTGGTCCGCGGGCGCGGTGCAAACCAACTCTAACGTGAGGGTAGAGTCTGAGCGGCTGTCCGCGGCCGCGGGCGGTGACCATGATCGGTGGACCCGACAGCGGGTCGGCCGGATGCGGAGAGGGGTCGACGTGATGGCGCGACCAGGAGCGGGCACGGACACCCCGACCGGTCCGCTCACCGCACTGGTCGCGCGGGCCGCCGCGACCGAACTGCCGTCCGCCCAGCTGTGCCGCGAGCTCGCGGTCGCGCACGAGCGGGCCGACGACCCGAACGGCGCCGTGCGCTGGGCGCTGGCGCTCACCGACGCCGACGCCTCCGCGGACGCCGGTGCTGGTCTCGCGGCCTGGAGTGCGGCCGCGGGTGTGCTGCGCCGCTGCCTGCCGCGAACCCGGCCGCTGGCCCGCACGGCGCGGGTGGCCGTCCTCGGCAGTTCCACGACGTCCCAGCTCACGGCACTGCTCCCGCTGGCCGCGGCGCGGGCGGGGGTGGCCATCGAGATCTACGAGGGCGGCTACGGGCAGTACCGCCAGGAGATCCTCGACCCGGCCAGCGGGCTGTACCAGTTCAGGCCGGACGTGGTGGTGCTCGCCGTGCACGCCGGGGACGTCGCGCTGCCCGCGATCGCTGACGATCCCGAGGGTGCCGTCGCCGCCGAGGTGTCCCGCTGGACGTCGCTGTGGGACACGGTGCGTGCCCGTAGCGGCGCCCGGATCGTCCAGCATGGCTTCGCGCTGCCGGCCGAGGTCGCGCTCGGGCACCTGGCCCTGCGCACCGCGGGGGCGCGCCACCAGCTGCTGGCTCGGGTCAACGCCGAGCTTGGCCGGGCCGCCTCGGCGGTCGGGGCCGGCGGTGGGGACGCGGTCTGCCTGGTCGACTGTGACCGGCTCGCCGCCGGCGTCGGGCGGCGCACCTGGTTCGACCCGCGGTACTGGCACCGGGCCAGGCAGGCCGTCGCGCTGGACTGCGTCCCCCTGCTGGCCCGGCACACCGCCGCGGTGATCGGCGCCCAGCTCGGCGCGAGCCGCAAGTGCCTGGTCCTCGACCTGGACAACACGCTGTGGGGCGGGGTGCTCGGCGAGGACGGCCTGGCCGGTCTGGCCCTCGGGGAGGGTCCACTCGGCGAGGCGTTCGCCGCCGTGCAGGACTACGCCCTGGAACTGTCCCGGCGGGGAGTCGTGCTCGCCATCTGCTCGAAGAACAACGAGGCCGACGCGCGCGAGGCGTTCGAGCGGCATCCGGGCATGCGGCTGCGCCTCAGCGACATCGCGATGTTCAGCGCCAGCTGGGACGACAAGCCGACCCAGCTGCGCCGCATCGCCGCGACCCTCGGACTCGGCCTGGACGCACTGGTGTTCGTCGATGACAACCCGGCCGAACGCGAGGCGGTCCGCCAGCTCGCCGGCGAGGTCGACGTCATCGCCCTGCCCACCGATCCGCACGGCTACCTGCGGGCCCTGGCCGACTATCCGTTCTTCGAGACCACCGCCCTGACCGCCGAGGACGCCACCCGCACCGCCACCTACCGGGCCCGTGCCGACCTCGCCGCCGGTCTCGCCGCGGTACGGGAGTCCGCGGGCTCCCTCGAGGACTTCCACCGCGGCCTCGCGATGACCGCGACCGTCGTCGCCCTCGACGAGCTCACCCTGCCCCGGGTCGCCCAACTGGTCGCCAGGACGAACCAGTTCAACCTCACCGGCCGCCGCCGCGACGCCGACGACCTGGCCGCGCTCGCCGCCCGACCCACCACCGCCGCGATCTGCCTGCGCCTCGCGGACCGCTTCGCCGACCACGGCCTGGTGGCCGTCCTGATCGCCGTCGTCGACGGGGACGCGCTGGCGGTGGACACCTGGCTGATGAGCTGCCGGGTGATCGGCCGGACCCTCGAGGACGAACTGGCCGGGCTGTTGCTCGCCGAGGCCCGTCGCCGGGGCCTTGCCCGCGTCGCCGGCCACTACCGGGCCTCGGCGAAGAACGCCCTGGTGGCCGGCCTCTACGAGCGTCTCGGCTTCACCCGCGTCCTCCCGGCCGACGTCCCGCCCGACGCCGAGGTGACCTGGTGGAGCCGTCGCGTCGACGAACCGTACGCGTCCCGGAACCTGATCCGGGTCGTCACCGCCGACCACAGGATGGAAGAGGTGCTTGGCTAGATGGTGCAGGATCAGCTTCAGCGGATCTTCCGCGAGATCTTCTCCGACGACGACCTCGTCCTGACCGACACGATGACCGCCGCCGACGTCGCGGGCTGGGACTCCCTCGCGCACATCAACCTGATCTACGCGGTGGAGCGACAGTTCTCGATCCAGATCGCCGATGACCGCCTCGCGAGCTTCGCGTCCGTGGGTGATCTGCGCCAGCACATCGAGGAGCTGCGCCATGCCGCCTGACGTGCGGACGGCCGCGGAGCTCGGACTGCGCGAGATCCTGCGGGAGGACTACCACCGCCACTACCGCTCGCTGACCCATCCCGGTCTGCACGTGCTCGCCGTCTACCGGTTCGGGCAGTGGCGGCGCTCGCGCGGCGGGGCGGTGGGCGCGGCTGCGACGGTGCTGTACAAGGCGCTGAACAACCTGGTCATCCGCAATGTGTACGGCGTGGAGCTGCCCGACTCCGCGCGGCTCGGACGCCGGGTGCTGATCGGCCACCATCAGGCGATCCTGATCCCGCCGCACTGCGTGATCGGTGACGACTGCACGGTCCGGCACAACCTGACCATCGGCTACGCCGGGGGTTCGGCCGCACCCGACGAGGTGCCGCACGTCGGCTCCCGGGTCGAGCTCGGCCCCGCGGTACACCTCATCGGTGCGATCACGATCGGCGACGACGCGAGGATCGGTCCCGGCTCGATCGTGATGACCGACATCCCACCCGGCGCGACCGTGTTCGCCGCGCCCGCCCGGGTGATGCGCCCCGCCTCCACCTGACATCCACGCTGACCGGTGCCGGTCACAGCGCCGCGGTCGACCTGTCGCGGGCAGTGTCCGCGGGACGTCGGCGCCTCGGGCCCGCGAGCCAGTCGGTACGGTTTGAGCCCGGAAACGGGTGGCCCGAACGGGTGGCCCGGCGCCTCGGCCGAAATGGGGATACTCGCGGATGAAGGTGCTCGTGACCGGCACGGAGGGGTACCTGGGGTGCCTGCTCGCGCCCGAACTGATGCGCGATGGCCATGAGGTCATCGGTGTCGACACCGGTTACTACAAGTACGGCTGGCTCTACCGGGGTACCGACCGGGCCCCGCTGACCCTCGACAAGGACCTGCGCCACCTCACCGTCGACGACCTCGAGGGCGTCGACGCCGTCGTGCACATGGCCGAACTGTCCAACGACCCCCTCGGGGCGCTCGCCCCGGACGTCACCTACAAGGTCAACCACGTCGGGTCGGTGCGGCTGGCGAACCTGGCCAGGCAGGCCGGTGTCTCGCGGTTCGTCTACATGTCCTCGTGCAGCGTCTACGGCGTGGCCACCGGCACGGACGTCACCGAGACCTCCCCGGTCAACCCGCAGACCCCCTACGCCGAGTGCAAGGTCTACGTCGAACGCGACGTCACCCCGCTGGCCGACGACACGTTCTCGCCGACCTTCCTGCGCAACGCCACCGCCTACGGGGCGTCACCGCGGCAGCGGTTCGACATCGTGCTCAACAACCTGGCCGGGGTCGCCTGGACCACCGGCGAGATCGCGATGACCTCGGACGGCACCCCCTGGCGCCCCCTGGTGCACGGCCTCGACATCGCGAAGGCCATCCGCCTGGTGCTCGCCGCGCCGCGCGACGTCATCCACAACCAGATCTTCAACGTCGGCGACAGCGAGCAGAACTACCAGGTCAAGGAGATCGCCGACGCGGTCGCCTCGGTCTTCACCGGTTGCCGGCTGAGCTTCGGCGACAACGGTGGCGACAACCGCAGCTACCGGGTGTCCTTCGACAAGATCGCGACGACACTGCCCGGGTTCTCCTGCGACTGGAACGCGCTGCGCGGCGCCCAGCAGCTGCACGAGGTGTTCACCCGCATCCAGCTCGACACGGAGACCTTCACCGGCCGCGGACACACCCGGCTCAAGCAGCTGCAGTACCTGATCGGCTCCGGCCAGCTCGACGCCGACCTGTTCTGGGCGGCACCCGCCACGGCGACCCCGTGATCGTCACCCCGACCGCGATCGACGGTGTGTGGATCGTCGACGTCGAGCCGTTCACCGACGCCCGCGGCATGTTCGCCCGCACGTTCTGCGCGCGGGAGTTCGCCGCCGCGGGGCTCACCGTCGAGGTCGCCCAGGCCAGCGTGGCGTACAACGCCACGGCCGGAACCATCCGCGGCCTGCACTGGGCGCACGAGCCGGTCCGCGAGACCAAGCTCGTGCGGGTCACCCGCGGGGCGCTGCTGGACGTCGTGGTCGACGTCCGGCCGGACTCGCCGACCCACCTGCGCCATGTCGCGGTCGAACTGTCCGCCGACAACCACCGGGCGCTGTTCATCGCCGCAGGCCTCGCCCACGGCTACCAGACCCTGGTCGACGCCACCGAGGCGACCTACCAGATGAACGTCCCCTTCACCCCGGGACACGACCGCGGCCTGCGCTTCGACGACCCGCGGCTGGCCATCGCCTGGCCGCTGCCCGTGTCGGTCATCTCCGACAAGGATCGTGCCTGGTCACTGCTGCCGGACGGTCCCATCGGCGGTCTCGCCGCCGCGCCCGCCGAGCCGGTCGGCGCCCGCACCGCCCCCTGATCCCGCCGACGTTGTCGGCGCCGTCGCCCCCCGTTGTCCCGTCCTCCGACGGACCTGCGAAAATCAACGCGGACGGGGACGATGGCGCCGACACCCCGCCGCGCGCTCTCGCGGTCCCGCCCGACCGCGCGCTGGCATCATGTTCGGCCCGCCCAGCCGTCCGTCCTCATCTGTGCAAGGGGAGCGCATGTCATCCGGAACTCCGGCCGCCACACCCGTCACCGCCTGCCGGTCCTGCGGTGGGCCCGCCCCACGGCTGTTCCTCTCGCTGGGGTCCACACCGATCGCGAACCGTCTGGTGCGCGCCGACGGCCTTGACGCCACCGACCCGTCCTTCCCGCTCGAGGTCGGCTTCTGCGAGGCGTGCACCCTGGTGCAGCTCACCCACGAGCTGCCGGCGCTGGAGATCTTCGACGCGGACTACCCGTACTTCTCGTCGTTCTCCGACATGCTGGTGCGCCACTCGGAGAAGCACGTCATCGACCTGATCGCCAGCCGCAACCTCGGGCCGGACAGCCTGGTCGTCGAGGTGGCCAGCAACGACGGCTACCTGCTGAAGGCGTTCGTCGAGCGGGGCATCCCGGTGCTCGGCATCGAGCCGACCCCCGGCCCCGCCGCCGCGGCCCGTGCGGCCGGCGTGCCGACCCGGGAGGAGTTCTTCGGTGCGGAGCTCGCCCAGCGGCTCGTCGCCGAGGGCCTGAAGGCCGATGTGATCATCGCGAACAACGTGATGGCGCACGTGCCCGACCTGAACAGCTTCGTCGAGGGCTTCCGGATCCTGCTCGCCGACGACGGACTGGTCGACGTGGAGAACCCCGGGGTCGGTGCGCTGCTCGCGCACACGGAGTTCGACACCGTCTACCACGAGCACTTCTGCTACTTCTCGACCATCGCGGTGCAGTCCCTGATGCGCCGGCACGGCCTTGAGCTCGTCGGCGTCGAGGAGTTCGCCGAACTGCACGGCGGAACCCTGCGCTGGAGCATGCAGCACGCCGCCGCCGCGAAGCCCACCGCCTCGGTGGACTCGGTGCTCGGCGCCGAGCACGACGCGGGCCTGGCCACCTTCGACCGGTATGCCACCTTCGGTGACGACGTCCGCGCCGTCCAGCAGGACCTCGTCGCCCTGCTGCGCGGCCTGCGGGCCGAGGGCCGGACGATCGCCGCCTACGGCGCGGCCGCCAAGGGCGCGACCCTGCTGAACTCCAGCGGGATCACCACCGATCTGATCGACTTCGTGGTGGACCGCAACACCCACAAGCAGGGCCGCTACATTCCCGGCGCCCGGCTGCCGATCCTCGACCCGGCGGCCCTGCTCGAGCGCCAGCCCGACTACCTGTTGCTGCTCGCCTGGAACGTGAAGAAGGAGATCATGGCCCAGCAGGAGGAGTACGCCGCCCACGGTGGCCGGTTCATCGTCCCGGTACCCCGTCCGGTCGTGTTGTAGGCGGTACCCACATCGTGGAGTCGGGTCGCCGTCAGCTGTTCCTGTCGTCAGCCGGCTTCCGGCCAGCGGATCTCCGCCGGCTGGAAGGGTGAGCATGGCGGACATCGACGTGGGCAGCTGGAATCCGGACGAACCGGGCGATCTGCCGCCCAGGCCTGACCCTGGCCCTCGCGACCCGGGGTCCCACGACCCCGGGTACGTGGGCTTCGAGGTCTCCACGGTGCTCCCGCCCCGCGCCGAACCGCCACCCCCAGCACCCCCAGCACCTGGTCCCGAGGGATCGTCCTGGCCCGCCCAGCCCCGGCAGACCCGGCCCCGGCCCACACCCGGCGATGGTCATCGGATGGGTCGGATTCCTGCCATTGGCCGGGATCCGACCGGCCCCCGCCGTCCCAGCTGGTCCGTCACCGGCCCGAGCACATCCGGTGGCCAGGGCCCGCCCAGCGGTCCTGGCGGACAGTCGCCCGTGGCCGGCGCCCGTCCGATGCCGGCCCCCGTGGCCTGGCGGACGGGGCCGTCCAACCCGGATCCGCGCCGGTCCGCGCCGGCCAACCCACCGGCCGCGTGGGCGCTGCCAGGTTCCTCCCCGCCCGCGGCCCCGTCGCCGGCCGTCGCGCCGGTGCCCTCACCCCCGGCCACCGGACCACCACCGAGGCTGGCGGGCACACCCGCGCCCAGACCCGCACCGGCGGCTGGACGGCCCCCCTCACGGGTACAGCCCCCCTCGCCGGTGCCGTCCCCGCCGCCGGTGCAGTCCCCGCCGACGACCGCGTTGGGCCAGCGTGGGCCGGTGCGGGACGCGTCCCGCGGGACGCCCCCGCCGGGGGCGGCGCCCTCGTGGTCGGCGCCGCTGCCGGCCACGATCACCTCGACGATGGATCTCAGCGCACTACAGGCGCGGCTGCGGGCCGAACACGTCGCGCGCGAGCGGGAGGCCGTTCGGGAACGAACCGTTCGGGAACAGGCCGAGCACACCACGGCCCTCGCCCGCGCCCCTGAGCCCGCGCCGACGACCACGCGGCTGCGGATCGGCCCGGCCGACGTCGAGGCCACCCAGGTGGTGTCCCGCGGGACGCCCCCGCCCGCACGCCGAGGGCGGCGTCCCATCGGAAACCGGCCCAGCGGTCGTACCCCGAGCTGGCCGGACGCCCCGCGGGGCGCGGGCCCGTCCAGCTCCGGTCGCACACGCGAGGCAGACACCGGTACCGCCGACGCTGACCCCGGGCGCCGTCGTGGACTGGCGACCGCGGCCGGCGTCGAGCCGGCGGCGGAGCACGAGGACGGCGCGGCCGGCGGCAGCACCCGGTCGAAGGCGCTGTGGACGCTGGCCGACCAGGCCGTCTCCAGCGCGACGAACGCCGCCATCTCGTTTCTCATCGCCCACCAGGTGGACCGGATCGAGTACGGCGCCTTCGGCGTCGCGTACACGCTGTTCGCCCTGATCATCGGCATCTCGCGGGGCGCGACCTGCATGCCGCTGAGCATGTTCTACACGGCCGGATCGCGTGCCTCGCTACGCTCGGCGTCCTCCGCGATGACGGGGGCGTCGCTGACGTTCGGTATCGGCGTCGGAGCGGTGCTCGCCGTGATCGGCCTGGGTGTGGGTGGGGCGGTGGGGTCGTCCCTGGCGGCGATGGGGCTCGTGCTGCCCGGGCTGCTGCTGCAGGACGCCTGGCGGTATGTCTTCTTCGCGACAGGTCGGGCGTCCGCGGCGTTCGTCAACGACGTCGCGTGGGCGTTCGTGCAGCTGCTGGGGATCTGGCTGCTCATGCACCGCGGGGTCACCGAGGCCTCGCCGCTGCTGCTGGCCTGGGGGGTGTCCGCGCTGGTCGCGGCGCTGCTCGGGGTGGTCCAGGCGGGTTTCTGGCCCTCCCCGGGCGCCACCGGCAGCTGGTTCGCCGAGAACCGGACCGACGCGACCTACCTGGCGGGGGAGTTCCTGACCGTGCAGGGCGCGCTGCAGACGTCGATGCTGCTGATCGGCGCGTTCGGGTCGCTGGCCACGATCGGTGCGCTGCAGGGAGCCCGGACGCTGCTGGGGCCGATCACGGTGGTCGGTGTCGGCGTGGTGAGCTTCGCGCTGCCGGAGTTCTCCCGGCGGACGTCGATGGACGTCCGGGCCCGTGAGCGGGCCGCGTATGCCCTGACCGCGGTGGTGCTCGGGGTCGGATCGGTGTGGAGCCTGATCTTCCTGTTCCTGCCGGATCGTTATGGGCAGTCGTTGTTGGGGGACAGCTGGCCCGGGGTGAAGAGCATCCTGGGCCTGTCGATCCTGCACTATCTTGCGGCGGCGGTGCCGGTAGGACCATCGTGCATGGTGTACGCGCTGGGCAAAACCAAGATCACATTTCGGCTCAACCTCGCCTTCGCGCCGATCCTGCTGGGTCTTCCGGTCGTGGGGGCGCTTGTTGGCGAAGCGCGCGGCGCCGTTGTCGGATTCAACCTCGCCTTCTGGGGACTTGCCCCGGTGTGGTTCGTTCTGCTGCGCCGGCTCGGCCGCGAGCATGATGTGGAGCAGGCCGCGCTGCGGGCGGCGAATGCCCGGCGGCACGGCGAGGGAAGTACCCGGACGAAAGTTCGTAAGTCCGACGTTCCGGAAGAGTTGCGTCGGGGTGGCGCGCGGTCGCCGGCCGAATCACCGGGCGGCAGGTCACGTGTGGATGATGGGAACGGCCCCCGGCCCGGCCGGTCCGGTCAGCGGGCGGGAAGGCCCGGGCGTGGCCACCCCGGGTCCTGAACGGCAGCATTGCGTCAGTTGTAGCTATGACCGTTTACTATCCGCTATCGGCTAAGCTCGCAAATCGGTTCGTCAGATCTCGACCGTGGGTCCGGCAGTCAGCCGGATGCTCCTCTGGGGGGCTACATTGAGTCCGCTTCACGTCCTGCCGGAGCTGCCGGTGGGTTCCGCCGCCGCTTCGATCCGCGTGCGGGCGGCTGCCCCTCGTCCCCAGATCGGGGTGAGCGGGTCATGAGCCGCAACGCACCGGCCAGTGGCGAGACCAGCCGGGCCCCGTCAGCTCCGTCGCTGTTCAAAATCATTCAGCCGCGACTGCTGATCATCGCCATCGTGGTGGTCATCTTCGCGGCGCTCGCGGCGATCTACTCCAAGGCGCAGACGGCCTCGTACACCGCCAGCGCCCGCGTCTTCCTGTCGACGGACCAGAACTCGCTCGGCGTGAGCTCCGTCGACGTGACCCGCTACGTCCAGACCCAGGCGCAGTTCGCCCAGTCCTCCGCGGCCGTCACCGAGATCGCCAAGGCGCTGAAGCTCAGCGAGAGCGACGTCTCCGGCCGGCTGAGCACCACGCCGTCGGACTCCGGCTACTTCTTCGTCATCAAGGGTGAGGGTGCCTCCGAGGCGGCGGCGGTCGACCTGGTCTCCGCGGCCGAGACGGCCTACGGCAAGCTGCTGATCAGCAGCACCCAGACGACCCTCACCGAAATGCTCAAGCTGCGCACGCAGCTGACCACCCAGCTGCAGGGGCTGCAGACGTCGCAGGCCACCCCCGGCACCGAATCCGGGGACCTCACCGCCCAGCTGCAGGGGCTCAGCGGTGACATCACCAAGGCCCAGACCACCGTGGCGCTCGGCAGCGCGGCGATCAAGCTGGCGGAACCGCCGGTGTCCGCCGGGCAGGGCGCGTCCGGTCTGCTGCGCAACACGCTGGTCGCGGCGATCGTGGGTCTGCTGCTCTCGGTGCTGGCCGTGTGGATCATGTACCAGCGGCGGCCGACGATCCTCGACCCGCACAACCCCTCCGACGCGCTCGGCGTGCCGCTGATCGCGGCGCTGGAGCCGGGGCGTACCACGGCGAGCGCGGCCGAGACACTGGTCTCGGCGATGTCGGCGGTGATGTCGCCGACCAGCAAGGTGGTGGCGTTCACACCGGCGTCCCGTGGGGACCTCACCGCCGATCTGGTGTCATCGGTCGCCGCGGCCTGGTCCGACGACCAGGGCGTGGTGCTGATCCTGGACACGTCCCCGTCCTCGGAGGTGCGGGCGTCGCTGGAAGGGCTGCCGCGGGCGACCTCCGCCGAGCTACCCCGCTGGGCGCACGAACCGACCTGCCTGGCCCGCTCGTCAGGCACCGGGCGCGGCCACATCCTGTACAACCGGGTCTCGCCGGCCCGGGCGGCCCGCCCCGGCGGTCTCGCGCCGATCCTGGCCGACCGGGCCCCGGTCGTCGACCTGGTCATCCTGGTCACCTCGGCGCTGGCCGAACTGCCGATGACGGCGGCGTCCGCGATCCAGGCCGACGCGGTTGTGGTGATCACCTCGCCGGAGACGCACCTCAAGGAACTCGAGCAGGTCCCGCGGGACTGGCCGGCGCTCGCCGAGCGGGTCGTCGGGGTCGTCCACGACGGCCGCACCGGCATCCGCCGCGTCACCAGCAACACGCCGGACCGGCGCTCCTCGGTCGAGTCGATCACGTCGAGCTCACCGGTCAGCGACGGCGCGTCGAGCAGCCGTAACAGCAACCCGATGGACGCCGAGCCCACCGACCGTTACGCCCGTCCCGCCCGGTAGCAACCCCCTAAGCCGGGCGGGCGTTTCCCAGCCAGCGACGAACGGCCCCGTTGCGCGTCTCATATGCGCCGCGGGGCCGTTCGCGTGGAGGGGCTAGCTGACGTGGGCGAGCAGGAAGCCGTCCCAGCCCTTGCCGCCGACGGTCTGCACGGCTGTGGCCGTCAGTCGGGGCTCGTCGCGCACGAGGGCGAGCAGTTCCTGGGCGCCGTCAGCGGCCGGTCCCCCGGTGCCCTCCGCGGCGGCCAGCGCACCTCCGCCGCGCACCAGGTTGTCGACGACGATGACGCTGCCCGGCCGGGTCAGGCGCAGGGCGGCCGCCAGGTAGCGGGCGTTGTTCTGCTTGTCGGCATCCAGGAAGACCAGGTCGAACGGCTCACCGCCGGCGGCGATCAGGGCGTCCAGCGAGTCGGCGGCCGCGCCGAGCACGATCTCGACGGACTTGCCGACGCCCGCCTGATCGACGTTCTCCCGGGCGACCTGGGCATGCTTCGGCTCGATCTCGAGGGTGACGACCTGGCCGTCCGGGCCGACGCCACGGGCCAGCCAGATCGCCGAGTAGCCACCGAGAGTGCCGATCTCCAGCACCCGGCGCCCGCCGAGGATGCGAACGAACAGGGACAACAGCGCACCCTGGCTGGCGGTCACCTCGATCGCGGGCAGGCCGGCGGCATGACTCGCGGCGCGGGCGGCCCGCAGGGCATCGTCCTCGATGGCGAGGGCACGCACGAGATAGTCGTCGACGACGGTCGCGCGCTCCACGACTTCGGTCACGGGAGGTCCGCCTTTCGCGGCTGTGCGCCCGAGCCCGCGGCCGGACGCCTCAGACGCCCGCGTGAGCCCTGCGCTGGGTGGATGGAGGCGAGTTCGGTGGTGCGGGACCAGCGCCGTCGAGTCGGGCCTGGGCCTCGTCCTGCGGGCTCACCGTGAACCAGGCGACCAGCAGCAGGCCGAGTCCGGTGACGACCGGTGCCAGCAGACCACCGGACAGCACAGTATAGAAGATCAGTACTGACCCGGAGAGCACAAACGACTGCGAGCCGCGCACGAACATGGCCACGATGAAGCTGAGGAACACGACCGTGCCAAGCACGCCGTACTCCAGGATCAGCTTGGGCACCAGGGCGTAGTTCAACGGCAGGCCGGTGCGGGTGAAGAAGGCGCTCGCGTCGCGGTCGGCGAATCCCGGGCCGGTGCCGAACACGACGGTCAGCGGATCCTTGCCGAGGGAGTCCCAGGTCCGCTGGTAGGGCTGCACGAAACGCAGGCTGCCGCTGGAGGTCGACGAGGACGTCTCCGTCGCCCGGGCCGCGAAGATGCTCGACGCCGGGGTGAAACTGACGATCAGAACGATGAGGCTGACCCCGGCCAGCGCGCTCAGCGCGAACTTCGCGCCCTTGTGCACGGCCAGCAGCACCCCGGCGCAGGCCAGCAGCAGCAGACCCGTTCCGGACACGGTGCTCAGGATCGCCAGGATGAACATCGGCAGCCGCCACCAGTGGCCACCACGCAGCACGCAGACGACAATGCCGAACCCGAGGAACTGCGAGCAGAACGACGCTTCCAGGCAGATGAAGGCGTTCGACTTGTACAGCGACGACCCGTACTGGACCGGGTAGGACGTGTTGAAGCCGTGCATCAGAAAGTCCGGGGGCACGATGTCGTGCACGACATCGGTGTACGGCACGCCGACGAGCTGGATCGCGAACTGGAACAGGGCGAGCCCCGCCAGTGCCGTGATCATGATGAGGAAGCGGTCGAGGACCCGGGGGAGCAGCGCGCGGGCATCCGCCGGGCGCAGGCCGTAGATGAACGGCACATACGTCGCCAGCAGCAGCAACAACGAGGTGAAGGACGTGTCCTGCTTCTGTCGCAGGAAGCAGACCAGAGCCGACAGCGAACAACCCGCCATCGCCACCAGGTAGCCCGTCATCCGCCCGGAGTTACGCGCGAGCCCACCGCGGCGCAGCATGATGGCCAGACACACATAGGTGATCGGCAGAATGACCTGGACCTGCGAGGCACCGACCGGCAGCGCGATCCGCTGCAGGAAGATCTCGCAGAACATCAGGAAGGTCAGTACCCGCAGTGTCGCCTCGTTGACCGCGCGACTACTACCCGCCGTCTGGGACGGGATCACCCACGACCGGGGGATTCTGGTCGTGAGAGTGGTGGTGACCACGAGTCTCCCGTCTCCCGTTTCCGACATCTGTGACCGGAAGCCGTCCGGTCAGCAAGTCTAACCAGCCCCTGTTTCGCCACCGTCGGACGGTCTCGGCTACCCCCGGGCCCGCCGTTCATGGCCAAACTGCCGCAGATCCATGACCGTCCGTCGTCATCCGATGGGCATCATCGAACGTGGTTGCGCACCGGCTGTCGTGGTACGCACCGGTCGGGCTCGGGTCCCGTGAGCTCTGGCGCGCTCATGGGACCCGAGCGGCCCGTCGGCCGCCTGCTCGGGCGAGGCTCAGTAGCTTTTCTTCGCCGGCCGCAGGTGCAGCTCGGTGATCTCCGCGGTGGGTGGCAGAGCGATCAGGTAGGCGACCAGGTCGGCCACGTCGTCGGCCTGCACGAGCAGGTCCGGCGTGTAGGCGCGGCCCTCACGCGCGTAGATCGTCTCCTGCCGCGGGGTGGCCGTGCGGCCCAGATGGATCGTGGCGACCCGGATACCGTCGGCGTTGATCTCCTGGCGCAGGCTGTCGGCGAAGGCGCGCATGGCGTGCTGGGTCGCGGCGAACTGGCTGGTTCCGGCGCCGGCGCGGACACCCTGGGTCGAGTTGACGACGATCACATCGGCGCCGCTGTCGGCTCCCGCGACCCGAAGCGCCGGGAGCAGCCGCTGGGTGAGGGCGAAGGGCGCCCGCACGTTCGCGGCGAACTGCGCGTCCAGCTCCGCCAGGGTGGCCGTCTCCACCCGGGCGCTGCTGTAGGCACCGGCGCTGTGCACCAGATGATCGACCCGGCCGTGCCGTTCGACGATCAGCTCGACGGCGCCCGCGACGGCGCCGTCGTCGGTGAGGTCGAGCCGGACCGGCAGCAGCGTGCCCGGGCCGGTGGCCTGCTTGCCGAGGCTGTCGAGGCGGCCCTGATCCCGGCCGAGGGCGTACACGGTGGCACCGTCGGCGGCCAGCCGCAGGGCGGTGGCCCGTCCGATCCCGCTGGTCGCCCCGGTCACCACCGCCACCCGCCCGGCGGACGGCATGCTCGTCACGCCTGACCCGGATGGGTGAAGACCAGCACGGCGTCCGCGCGGGGCGGCGCGGTGTCATAGGACAGGCAGACCTGCTCGTCGATGCGGCTCAGGTCGGTACCGCGCAGGTAGTCGCGCATCGTGGTGCCGGTGCACTCCGAGTCGACGTTCGGCGCGCCGACGTGCTTCAGGACGTCGTCCAGGTGCACCGTGCGGAAGTCCATGCTGAACCGGGTGCGTCCGGTGTTGTTCGGCACGGAGGAGTGCAGCTGGGCGCCGGAGAAGACCAGCATGCCGCCGGGCGGGGCGACGACCCGGGTCTGCGGGAAGATCTCCACCTCCTCCTCGGGCCTGGGCTGCTTACGGGTGTCCGACCTGATGTGCTTGGCGGCGCTCGCGCGGTTCTTCGCGTTCCACTCGTAGTAGTCGTAGTCCCGCGAACCGTTCGCGACGGCCTGCGAGAAGTACCGCGGATGGAAGGCCAGCCCGTTCTCCGCCACGATGTCGAAAATCGGCATCCACCAGTTGAGCTGGCAGAACGGCGCCGAATACCAGGTGTCGCGGTGCGGGTGGAACGCGTACGCGATACCGGAGGTCAGATAGTCGTCGGACGTCGAGGTGCGCAGCCGCGGCACGTCGAAGTAGGTCTTCGTGAGGTCGCAGCCGTGCTCGGCGAGAATCGCCGGCAGCAGTTCCTTGCAGGTCGGATGGTGGATGAACCGTGGCTTGAGCTCGGCGAGCAGCGCGGCGAAGTCCTCCACCGGCATGTGATGCTGCGCGGTCTCCGGGTCGAGCTCGCCGAAGGCATCCCGGATCAGCGCCCGGCTGAACTCGACGAACTCTCGTGTCGCCGGCTTCGACGCGTAGACGAACAGGTCGCCCTGATAGAGCTGGGCCCGCCGCTCGTCATCGGACAGCGCGGACTCGACCAGTACCGTACTCATCGGGTTCCCCTTCGGAACGCATCTGACGGACGTGGGTGAGCAACAACCGGGCCATGGCGAGTTCGTCCGGCGTGGTGACATGAATGTTGGCGGGTTCCCCCGGGACGACGACGATGCGCCCGCCCGCCGCGGTGACCATCGCCGAATCCTCGACCGCCTCGGGCGCGCCGGCATGGACGGCGCGCAACAGGTCGGCCCGGAAGGCGTGCGGTGTCTGCACCAGCCGATGGGTCTCGCGGACCAGCGACGCCCCCGCCACCAGCCGCTCGGTGCCACCTGGCCCGGGTTCGGGCCGGACCGCCTTGACGACCTCGGTCAGCGGCAGGCCGGGTACGGCCGCGTCGGCACCGGCCCGGACCTCGGCGATCACCCGCCGGTACAGATCGGCGCTGGCCAGCGGATGCGCCGCGTCCGTCACCACGATGATCGCCGCGTCCCGCGGGACGGTCGCGAGCCCCGCCCGCACGGACTCGGCTCGGGAGGCCCCACCGGGCACCGTCAGCACCCCCGGTGTGGCCAGCCCGTCCGGATCGCTGTCGCCGTCGCCGGGCAGCACCACGACGATGCCGTCGCTGGCCGCCCAGGCCGCCCTGACGGGATGGGCGACCAGCGGCTCGCCGCCCAGGTCGAAGAACTGCTTGCGCCCACCGAAGCGGGTCCCGCCACCGGCGGCCAGCACGATCGTCCAGACCGGCCCACCCCGATCAGACACCGCCCACCTCGACCTCGGCGAGCAGGTCGACGCCGGCGAGGGCGTCCGCGGCCTCGACGATGGTGTCGAACGGCAGGCCCGCCCGCTCGGCGATGTCGAGCAGGCTGCGGCTGCCGTCCGCGAGGTTGAGCACCCACAGCAGGGCCATCTCGACGGCCTGCCGGTTCATCGTCGCGCCGATCGCCCGGTACAGGCCGCGCCGGCCGAGCTGCGGTTCACCGTAGGGCGCGGTGTTGCGCCAGGTCCGGTTCTGATCGCAGATCGTGATGATGCGGCGTAGCAGGGCGTGCGAGTCGGTGAGCGACCCGGGCGTGACGAAGTCCAGATCGTCCGCGCTGGTGTGGTACTGCGGGTACTCGCCGTGCTGGCCGCGGCCGAACCGGCCGACGGGCAGATCGAAGCCCGGCGAGCAGAACTGCCGCTCGTCGTAGCCGTAGGGCGAGAAGTCGACGATCCGGTGTGGCTGACCGCTTTCCGCCAGAGCCATGGCGGCGGCCCGGTCGACGGCGGCGTCACCGCGCCGGCTGCGCTTGTACGTCGGGTCGGAGCGGTCGCCGAGGCCGGTCAGCACCAGGCCGTGCCGAATCCGGCCGACGATGTCCCGGTTGCCGGCCAGCCAGGTGATCGAACCGATCGTTCCCGGAATGAACAGCAACCGGAAGGTGTGCCGCCGCGGGGCCGCGGCGAGTTCCCGAGCCAGCAGGGTCGCCGTGGCGATGCCCGAACAGTTGTCGTTGGCCATCGCCGGGTGGCAGGTGTGCGTGGTGATCAGAAACTCGTCCGTGGTCTCGCCCGGCAGCACGATCTCACCGTAGGTGAGTGAACCTTCGGTGAGAGTGGTGTCGATCTCGACCTCGTACTCGCCGTCGGGCAGCGAGGTCAGCTGCCGGTCGGTCAGGCAGAAGCCCCAGTTCTCGTTGTAGTACGACGTCCGGTAGGGCACCCAGTCCGGCCGGTCGGGCATCGAGAACAGATGTGGCCGAAGCTCGTCGAGCCCCATCCGGGCCCGCATCGGCGTGCTGTACCCGAGCAGGTGCAACGGATTGTCGGCCACGTCGACGACGGTCCTGCCATCCGGCCCGATCAGCCGAGCGGAGCCGACGTTCCACTCCCGCGGCACCGACCAGTCGAGCACCTGCGTCCCGCTGGACACCTCGTGCACGGTCAGGGGGATCTCCGGTCCGAGTGCCCGCGCGACGGTGCGCAGCGTCGCGCGCACCCCCGCACCGGTGATGCTGCGCATCGGGGGGAGCAGCTCGGCGACCAGAGCGTGCAGCCAGGCACCGGTGTCGGCCGCTGTCACCGGATCCACTGCTGTCACCGGATCCACTGTCAGTCGGCCCACACGCGCCACGGCGCGGTGCCGGAGTCCCACAGCTGGTTGAGCTCGGTCCAGTCCCGGAAGGTGTCCATACCCATCCAGAACGACTCGTGGGTGTGCAGGGTGAGCTCGCCGTCGCGGGCCAGCTGCTGCAGCGGGTGCCGCTCCAGCAGCAGGGAGGGATCATCGTCGAGGTACTTGTCGATGAACTCGCGCTCGAAGACGAAGTACCCGCCGCTGACCCAGCCGGACTGCGGCGGCTTCTCCGCGAACAGGCTGACCTTGTTGCCGTCGGTCTCCAGCTCGCCGTAGCGGCTCGAGGGACGCACGCCGGTGACCGTGCCGATCCGACCGCTGGCCACATGGTCGGCCAGTACGGTGCCGACGTCGATGGCGCCGACGCCATCACCGTAGGTGAGCATGAAGCGCGGTCCGGTCAGGTACTGCGCGACCCGGCGCAGGCGTGCGCCCGTCCCGGTGAGCAGACCGGTCTCGGCGAAGGTGACTTCCCACTTCTCGTCGCCCACCGTGTTGTGGAAACGCGGAGTGTGGTCATCCGAGAGGGTGAGCGTGAAGTCGGCGACCTGCTCACGGTAGGCGAGGAAGTAGTTCTTGATCAGGTCGCTCTTGTATCCGAGGCAGAGGACGAACTTGCGGAACCCGTAGTGTTCATAGGTCTTCATGATGTGCCACAGCACCGGCTTGCCGCCGATGTCCACGAGTGGCTTGGGCAGCTTCTCGCTCGCCTCCCGCAGGCGCGTCCCCATGCCTCCGCAGAGGATGACGACGGGGATGTCGGCGGGATCTACGGATTCGGTGCGCTGTGCGCTGTCGGTGCTCACGACTGTTGCGTCTCCCGTGCTCGTGCCCCGGTCGGGCCGCGGCGGGCGGATGGGCGCAGGCGGCACGTTGCCCGCGACAGAGCGCCCAACGGCCCGTGGCGTCTGGTGGGCAGACCGGCGGGCGAACCACCTGCTCTCGGGCCCCCGGTACTTTCGCCGCAACGGTACCGTACGACCCTCCACCCGCTGGCCGGCTCCTCCCGGCGGCAACGTCAGCTGCTGCGGCCGGCCCCTGGCGGACCCGGTTCCCGGAGCCGAGGGCCGTATTAGTCCGTGTACTGATCAGTGTGCTGAGTGGCGTGGGGTCGGACGCGGCGCCAGGCCGGCTCGGGCGTGGTGGCGGGGTACCGTCGCAGACCGCTCCGGCACGACCGCGGCCCGAACCCTGTCGCGATCAGAGGTCCAGGTGATGTCGCGATCCTGGCGGTGGCGGCAACGTACCTGTCCGATCCGACGTCATCTCTGGTGAGACAACACGGAGGAGGTCGAATGCCTGTTGCGGTACGTGACAGCTTCGGCCTGGCATCATCGCGCTTCGTACGCTCTTGTTACGGTTCGTCCGTCGCGACGGGACGGACGAGAGCCGGTAGGCCGTTCAGGCAGATCCGTGCCGTCGGGCCGTGGATCACGATCAGGGGTGATGCGCATGCATGAGCGCCCCTGGTCGGATGAGCCTGCGCCGCGCGGCCGCTCGGGCGAGTCCCGTCCGGCGCCGGACGGGACGGACGAGGGCACCGCGCTGTTCGACGTCCGCCGCCTCCCAGCCCGCCGTGACACCCGGGGCGGTGACATTCGCAGCGGTGACGCGCGGGGTCGTGACATCCGGGGCCGTGATGTGGCGAGCCGCGACGCCCGGGGTCACGCCGGCTGGGATGGGGCACCTGAGCCCAGCGCCGAGGACACGGGGGTGCTGCGCTGGCCCGGCGTCCCACCCGCGTACCCGAACGGCGACCGAGCCAGCCATCCCGACCGAGCCAGCCATCCCGATCGCGTCCGCCGGCCCGGCCGCGCTGACTACCGCGACCGCGCTGACTACCGCGACCGTGACGACTACCGCGACCGTGACGACTACCGCGACAGCGTCGATCGCCGTGACCGTTCCGATGACCGTGACCGGGCTGGCAGCGGGTGGGACGCTGCCGCGGATCGTCGTCGTGATCCGCGCGGTGCTCCTGCCCCGCGGACCGGTCCGCGCGATCCGGGGGCCCACCGTCGCCGCCCGGACGCGCCGCCGAGCCGGTGGCCGGAGCCGTACCCGCGGGAGGACCGGCCGTACCCGCGCGAGGACGGCCGCGGCGCGGCCCGGCCGGAAACGAACCGCTACCCGACGCCGAACCGTCATCCGGAGCCGGACCCCTATCCGGAGCCGAACCGGCGCCCGGCGCAGCGGCGTTCCGCCGCTGGTGCCGCTGGTGCCCGGGGAGCCACCGGCGGCGGTCGATCCGGCGGTGCCAGGGCGGCCGATGTTCGCACGGGTGTCCCGCGGGACGTGCCGCTGTCGCGGCGATCCAGGGTGGCGGCGTGGATCACCGCGCACTGGGGTGGGGCAAGCCGTATCCCGAACCTGCCGATCATCGCGGTCGCGGTGGCGGTGGTGCTGGCGTTGGCCGCCGGTATCGCGTTGGTGCTCGTGCCGTCCGGGCGCGAGAACGTGGCGGCGCCAGCGCCGGGCGCGGGCACGGGGGTGGCGCGGACCGAGCAGCCGCGTCCCGCGGAACCGTCCGTGGCGCCGACGGCCGTGGCCGCCGGGGTGCAGCGGGTGGCCCGGGCGACGACCGGCGGGCTGTTCGCGACGGGTGTGGCCGCGCATTCACTCGAGCAGGCGAACGCGTGGGCGGCCTTCCGCGGCCGACCCAACGACGTGGTCGTCATGTACACCGAACGCAGCAGCTGGGGTGCGATCACCTCACCGTGGGTGGGGCGCGGCACGTCGACGTTCGCGGGGTACGCGGGCACCTGGGTGCTCACGCAACCACTGTTCCCGGATTCCGGGCCGCAGAAGGGCAACCTCGCCAGCTGCGCCGCCGGCAACTACGACAGCTACTGGCGGCAGTTCGGTCGCTGGCTGGTGGCCCAGGGACGCGGTGACTCGTTCGTCCGCCTCGGTTGGGAGTTCAACGGACTCTGGTTCGCCTGGGCCGCGACGGACCCGCAGAACTGGATCCGGTGTTTCCGGCACGCCTCATCGGCGATCAGGTCGACCAGCCCCACGGTCCGGATCGACTGGAATCTCAACGCGCACGGGTCGACCACCCCGGTCGGGGCCTTCGATCTCTACCCGGGCGACCAGTATGTCGACGTCATCGGGGTCGACAGCTACGACCAGTATCCACCGAGTCCCACCGCCGCCGCCTTCGACGATCAGTGCAACGGCGACGCCGGCCTCTGCCAGGTGATCACTTTTGCCCGCACCCACAACAAGCTGTTCTCCGTGCCGGAGTGGGGCGTGGTCAGTCAGCAGGGCAGCAAGGCCGGTCGGTCGGGCGCCGCCGGTGGCGACAATCCCGTCTACGTGCAGAAAATGTACGATACATTTCGCCACAATGCAGACATTCTTGCCTACGAGGCGTATTTCTCCGACGCCGAATCTGACAATGTCCGCTCGTCCCTGGTGAACCCGAACCTCAACCCGGCGTCCGCCGTCGCCTACCAGCGGCTGTGGGGCGGGGGCTGATCAGAAGGTGCCGGTGCGGTCCGCGTCGAGATGGAGACCGTCGACGAACGCCTCGGCGACGTCGACCTGGTCGCGTAGCGAGGCCAGCTTCTGCTCCGCGAGCGTGACCCAGGTGGCCAGCCGTTCGCGCAGGCGGCCCCGGACCTCAGGGGACAGGCCCGGCGCGCCCAGTTCGTCCCGCAGTAACAGGAGCGCGCGCATCTCCTCGAGGCTGAACCCGAGCGGCTTCATCTTGCGGATGAGCAGCAGCCGTTCGATCGCGTCGCGATCGTAAAGTCGGAACCCGCCCACCGTCCGGTCCACCGGCGTGAGCAGGCCCGCCTCCTCGTAGTACCGCACGGTGCGCAGGGAAAGGCCGACCTGCTCGGCGACCTCGCCGATCTGATGGACGTCACCGCGGCCCGCGCCCGATCCCGAAACGTTGCGGCGCGTGGTGGACAACTCGCCCCCAGCCTCGGTATGGGTGCCGGGCGGCCGGCTGGTCGCCAGGGGAGTCGACTGTACGTCGATCTGTCCCCGGACGCGCTCCCTGGTGTGGCGGTGCCGCGACGGTGGAGGAGGCTCGTACCGACCCTGGCGGCCGTCGGTGTCGTAGGCTGAGGACGGCGTCCCGGCCGACTTTCCGCGTCGCGCGTGGGTGTACGTCACTCCGCTTGTTCTCGAGGCGCCACCTCCCCTGGGACGTACGGCCCCGGGGATGCGCCGTTCCGGAGAGGCCCAGGGACAGGTTTATGACCCTCGCGCCGCTACTTGACGCACTGATCGCCCGGCCGGGCGGCGATCCGGCCCTGGCTCGGGCCATCAGCACCGCCGGCCAGTCGACTCTCGACCTCGCGGGGCCCGCGGCGTTGCGGCCCTTCGCCGCGGCCGCGCTGGCCGCGTCCACCAGTGGCGGCGGGGCTGGTGGGGCCGGTCGGCCGGTGCTCGCGGTGGTCGCGACCGGGCGGGAGGCCGAGGACCTGGCCGCAGCCCTCGGCGATCTGCTCGGTCAGGACGCGGTGGCGGTCTATCCGAGCTGGGAGACCCTGCCACACGAGCGGCTGTCGCCGCGCGCGGACACGGTCGGTCAGCGCCTGGCGGTGCTGCGCCGGCTGGCCCATCCGGATGAGGCCAGTGGTCCCGCGCCGAAGGTGGTGGTCGCTCCGGTACGCGCCGTCCTGCAGCCTCAGGTGGCCCGGCTTGGTGATCTCGCCCCGGTGCAGCTCACCACCGGTGACACCGCCGACCTCGAAGATGTGGTCGCCCGGCTGGTGGGCATCGCCTACCACCGGGTGGACCTGGTCGAGCGGCGCGGCGAGATCGCGGTGCGTGGCGGAATCCTCGACGTGTTCCCGCCCACGGAGGAGCATCCGCTGCGGGTGGAGTTCTTCGGTGACGAGGTGGAGGACATCCGCCGCTTCTCCGTCGCCGACCAGCGGGCCCTCGTCGACGACGAGCCGTCGTCGACGGACACCCGGCCAGGCGGGGGCGTGCCGCGTGGGCTGTTCGCTCCGCCCTGCCGCGAGCTGCTGCTCACCGAGGACGTCCGGGCGCGTGCCGCGGCCCTGGCCGGGGAGCATCCCGAACTGATCGACCTGCTGGACAAGATCGCCAACGGCATTCCCGCGGACGGTATGGAGGCGCTCGCTCCCGTCCTGGTCGAGCACATGTCGCTGCTGCTCGACGAGCTGCCCGCCGGCACCCACGTACTGGTCTGCGACCCGGAGCGGGTCCGGGCCCGGGCCGGTGAGCTGGTGCGGACCAGCCAGGAGTTCCTCGAGGCGTCCTGGAGCGTCGCCGCGCTCGGTGGCGGTGCGCCGATAGACCTGGGCGCGGCCGCCTACCGGTCCATCGCGCAGGTGCGGGAGCGGGCCGCCGGGCGCGGCCTGCCCTGGTGGTCGGTCAGCCCGTTCGCCGCGGCGGCCGCTGATGGTGTCCCCCTCGCCGAGGACGGCGGGCGGGACGCCCTCGAGGGCGACAACACGGTTGTCGCGAGCCTGCGTCCGGCGCCGCTCTACCACGGTGACACCGCCGCGGTCATCGCGGACGTCAAGGGCTGGCTGGCCGAGTCGCGACGGGTGCTGATCGTCACCGAGGGGCACGGGCCGGCGCAACGGCTGGTCGAGATGCTGCGGGAGGCCGACCTCGGCGCCCGGTACGCCCAGGACGCCGAACTCGTGCCCGGCGTCGCCGTCGTCACCCGAGGCCAGCTCGGCACCGGATTCACCAGCAGCACACTGCGCCTGGCGGTCATAACCGAAAGTGATATCGCCGGTGCTCGTGGTGTCACCACCCGGGACATGCGCCGGATGCCGAGTCGGCGCCGCAAGGGTATCGACCCCCTGGCGCTCGCCCCCGGCGACCTGGTGGTCCACGACGCCCATGGTGTCGGTCGCTACGTCGAGATGGTCACCCGCACGGTCGCCGGGGCGAAGCGGGAGTACCTGCTGCTCGAGTACGCCCGCGGCGACCGCCTCTACGTCCCCACCGACCAGCTCGAACAGATCAGCCGGTACACCGGCGGCGAGGGTCCGAGCCTCGACCGCATCGGCGGCGCCGACTGGGCCAAGCGCAAGAGCCGCGCCCGCAAGGCGGTCAAGGAGATCGCCGGCGAACTGATCCGTCTCTACAGCGCGCGGATGGCCGCCCCCGGGCACGCCTTCGCCCCGGACAATCCCTGGCAGCGCGAACTCGAGGACGCCTTCCCGTTCCGCGAGACCCCGGACCAGCTCGCCGCCATCGACGAGGTGAAGGCGGACATGGAGAAGCCGGTCCCGATGGACCGGGTGATCTGCGGCGACGTCGGCTACGGCAAGACCGAGATCGCGGTGCGCGCCGCGTTCAAGGCCGTCCAGGACGGCAAGCAGGTCGCCGTCCTGGTGCCGACGACCCTGCTGGTCCAGCAGCACTTCCAGACCTTCAGCGAGCGTTACGCCGCGTTCCCCGTCATCGTGCGGGCGATGAGCCGGTTCAACTCGGCCAGCGAACAACGCGTCACCCTGGACGGCCTCGCCGAGGGCAGCGTCGACATCGTCATCGGCACCCACCGGCTGCTGTCCAACGAGACCCGGTTCAAGGACCTGGGCCTGGTGATCGTGGACGAGGAGCAGCGTTTCGGGGTCGAGCACAAGGAACAGCTCAAGAAGATGCGCACCGCCGTGGACGTGCTCACGATGAGCGCCACGCCGATCCCGCGCACCCTGGAGATGTCGATCACCGGCATCCGCGAGCTGTCCACGATCGACACCCCGCCGGAGGAACGCCATCCGGTGCTCACCTCGGTGGCCGCCTACGACACCCGGCAGGTCGCCGCGGCGATCCGCCGGGAACTTCTGCGCGAGGGCCAGGTCTTCTTCATCCACAACCGGGTCGAGTCGATCGACCGGGCCGCCGCGCAGCTGCGTGAACTGGTTCCCGAGGCCCGCATCGCCACCGCGCACGGCCAGATGCACGAGGACGCCCTCGAACAGGTCATGGTCTCCTTCTGGGAGAAGAAGTTCGACGTGCTGGTCTGCACCACGATCGTCGAATCGGGCCTGGACATCTCCAACGCGAACACGCTCATCGTCGAGCGGGCCGACGTCTTCGGCCTGTCCCAGCTGCACCAGCTGCGCGGACGGGTCGGGCGGGGCCGCGACCGCGCCTACGCGTACTTCCTGTTCCCCGCGGACAAACCACTGACCGAGACCGCGCACGACCGTCTCGCCACGATCGCCCAGCACAACGACCTCGGCGCCGGCATGGCGGTGGCGATGAAGGACCTGGAGATCCGCGGCGCGGGCAACCTGCTCGGCGGTGAGCAGTCCGGCCACATCGCCTCGGTCGGGTTCGACCTGTACGTCCGGATGGTCGGTGAGGCCGTCGCCGAATACCGCAAGGACTCCGTCGAGGCGCCGCCGGAGGTCAAGGTCGAACTTCCGGTGGACGCGAGCCTGCCGCACGACTACGTGCCCAGCGAACGTCTGCGCCTGGACGCCTACCGGCGCCTCGCCGGTGCGGTCACCGACACCGAGATCGACGAGGTGCGCGGCGAACTGGTGGACCGGTTCGGCCCGGTACCGGAGCCGGTGGAGAACCTGCTCGCCGTCGCCGGCCTGCGGGTGCTCGCCCGCCGCCACGGGGTCACGGAGATCACGGCGGCCGGTCGTCAGATCCGCTTCGCGCCGTTGGAGCTGCGGGAGAGCCAGGGTCTTCGCCTGGCCCGGCTGTACAAGGGCGCGGTGGTCAAGGCCGCGGCGCGCACCGTACTCGTTCCCGCACCCACCGAGACCGGACGGATCGGCTCTCGTCCCCTGCGTGACCGGGCGCTGCTGGCCTGGGCCGGGAATCTGCTCGCCGCCGTCGTCGGAGACTCGATCGCCGCCGCGGCCGGCTGAATCGCGGGCTTCGAGGACCGGAGGTGTGCTTGACCACACCTGAGCGGATAGCGTCTGGGTTCGTGAAGCTTCCTCGCCTTCTCGCTGGCGTCGGACTGAGCATGACCGTCGTGCTCGCCGCTTCGGCCTGCACGACGCATGCCGGCGCCGCCGCCCAGGTCGGATCGCACGCGATCGAGACCTCCCAGCTGCGCAGCATCGTCGAACGCGGTCTCTCCGCCGCGCAGGCCGTGCCCCTGTCGCCGTCCGGCCAGTCCGCCGCCAGCCCGCTCGACCAGCCCTCCCTGCAGCGACGCACACTCACCACCCTCGTCCAGCTACAACTCATGTCGGACGAGGCCCACCGCCGCGGTATCACCGTGAGCGACGCCGACGTGTCGGCCTACTACCAGGCCTACGCGATCCTGCAGTTCGGGAGCGTCAGGGCCTTCGAGCAGCGCGCCGCCGCGGTCGGCTTCGCCCAGCGGGACGTCGCGGTGATCGTGAGATCCGGTGCGATCCAGTCGGCGCTCAGCGACCGGATCTCGCCCACGCTGGTCGCCACCGACGCCCAGACCAGAAGCCAGTACGACAGCATCGTCAGCCAGGTCGGCCGGATTCCGCTCACCTATGCCCAGGCCAAGCCCTACCTGGCCCGGTTCATCGCCGCCGACGTGCGCGCCGCCGCGCTCAAGCCGATCCTCGACCAGGCTGAGAAGAAGAACCCGATCTCGGTCAACCCGCGCTTCGGTCGCTGGGACACCGCCCAGTTCGGGATCGTCGCCGCCGACGGCACCATCGCGTCCAGCGTCGTGCCGCCCCCCACCCTGGACACGACCCTCCAGTCCTGACCCCCGGCGCTGCCCTGACGCCTGCGAAATCCTGACGCCTGCGAGAGAGAAGACATGCCGCTGCGGGTCACAATGATCGTTACCAGTCCGCGGGTCGCTCCGGGCATCCTCACCGCGCCCGCCTGGGACCTGCTTCGCCAGCTGCCGGTACTCACGGCGTCACCCGCCCATCCGCAGTTGGACGCCCTGCGCGCGGCCGGCGCCGCCGTCACCGTCATCACCGGCGAGGACTCCCACCGGGAGACCGCGGACGAGAAGCTCGCCGCCTGGCTGTCCCCGCACGTACCGCCGGACGCGGCGCGGATCGCCTGGCTCGCCGATCCGGTCGCACCCAGCGATCTCGATCGCCAGCTGGACCGCCTGGCCCAGACCACCCCGCCGGACGGTGACGAGGCCGCGCGTGACCTCATCGTCGACACGCTCCTCGCCACCGCCGAGCTTCCCGGCTCGGCGCTGCTGGACGCGGTGTCCGTCATGGATCGGCTGCGCTCACCTGGTGGCTGCCCGTGGGATGCCGAGCAGACCCACGAATCCCTCGCCCCCTATCTGATCGAGGAGACCTACGAGGCCTACCAGGCGATCGAGGACGGCGACCTCGACGAGTTGCGCGAGGAACTCGGCGACGTCCTGATGCAGGTCCTCTTCCACGCCCGGGTGGCCGCCGAACGCCCCGAGGACCCCTGGGATGTCGACGACGTGGCGACCGGGCTCGCCGCCAAGCTGATCCGCCGCCATCCGCACGTGTTCGCCGATGTGATCGTCGACGGGTCGGCGGACGTCGTCACCAACTGGAACGCCATCAAGGCCGAGGAGAAGGGG
The DNA here is from genome assembly GCF_023242945.1 of Frankia umida. Taxonomy (NCBI): domain Bacteria; kingdom Bacillati; phylum Actinomycetota; class Actinomycetes; order Frankiales; family Frankiaceae; genus Frankia; species Frankia umida. The sequence goes on along the minus strand of NZ_JALKFT010000015.1, from coordinate 62,499 downwards.
CGGGTCTCGGTGACCGAGGGGGTCGCGCTGTCGCAGCCGGCGCTCTCACTCGCCGCCAAGCTCCTCAGACGTGCCAGCGGTATCGGCGTCCCGCTGGACGTCGCCGTCCCCGTCCCCGTCGCGGCTACGGATCAGGCCGTGTCCGGTGTCGAAGGAGCCCTCCTGTCCATCGTCGCCGACGTGGCGACAACCCCGCTCTCCTCGAGCGATGACGCCGAACGTGCCGTCGGCGACCTGCTCTTCGCCGCCGTCGCGTGGGCCCGCGCCGGGCGGGTCGACCCCGAGCAGGCGCTGCGCGCACGTGCGCGCCGATTCCGCGATCAACTCGCAGCGGCCGAGGGTGCCGCCCGCGCGGACAGCGCCGCACCGCCCGACCCGCTGCCCGCCGAACGGTGGCGCACGCTGTGGCCATCTCCCTCCCCGCCGGCAGGCTGACCTCCCCGCCGGCAGGCTGACCTCCCCGCCGGCAGGCTGACCTCCCCGCCGGCAGGCTGGCTTCGAGGTAGCCCGGGCAGGCCGCCCGTGGCGCCGCCTCCGCGCCAACTCTGCTCGGTGCTGGCCTTCCTGCATGGCCGGACCGGCGATTAGCCTCTGAGCATGGCTGCCATCCCACGTAAGGCGCTGGCCGACGTCCGGCAGATCGCGGCGCGGCGGACGGCGCCAGTCGTCCTCGAGCTTGATCTCACGGTGGAACTGCTCGAAGGTGTTCCGGCCGACCCGGTGACGTTCGCCCTTTCTCGACGGCGCAACACGCTGCGCGACATCGTGGAGGCGCTGCGCCACGCCACGGATGATGCCCGGGTTCCGGTCGTGGTCGCGCACATCGCCGCGTGCGGGATGCCACTGGCCCACATCCAGGAGATTCGAGCGGCGATCAGCGCCTTCCGCGCCGCGGGGGGCACCGCCATCGCGTACGCCGACACGTTCGGCGAGTTCGGAGGTGGGACGGGGCCGTACTACCTGGCGACCGCCTTCGACGAGATCTGGCTTGCGCCCTGTGGTGACTGCGGCCTGACCGGGCTCGGTATGGAGACTCCCTTTCTGCGCGGTGCGCTGGACCGTCTGGGCGTGACCGTCGAGATCGGACAGCGCTACGAGTACAAGAACGCGGTGAACACACTCGTCGAACGGGACTTCACGCCAGCCCACCTGGAGGCCGTGAGCCGGATCATCGAGTCGTCCGCGGAGCAGGTCGTCGCGGGTATCGCGCAGGGCCGCGGTATTCCCGCCGACCGGGTTCGGCGGCTGATCGACCTTGGCCCGCTGACCGGCACGGTCGCACTGGACACCGGGCTGGTCGACCGGCTCGGCTATCGCGACGAGGTGTACGCCGCCGCCCGGGCGAGGATCGGCGTGAGCGACGACGGCGATGCTGCTGTCGGCGACGCTGCTGTCGGCGACGCTGCCGGAGAGGGTGGGGGCGGCGCCTCCGAGCCGGTGCTGATGTATGCCTCCGCCTACCGGCGTTCCGCGGAACGCAGGGAGAAGTCGCCGGTGCGGCGCGTGACCGCGTTTGCCGCGCGTGGGCCCGGAGCGCTTTTCCTGCGGGAGGAGCCGTCGGCGCCGTCCCGTGGGAGCGAGTCCGAGGCAGGGTCCGAGGTGGCGCGGCAGAGTTCGCCGCTGGCGCCGACCGTCACGCCCGCGCACGGAGACCCGCGTCGCTCGGTCGTCGCGCTGATCTACGGAACCGGGCCGGTGGTGCTCGGTTCCCCCGCGGCGGGCCCGTTTTCCGGGCAGGCTCTGGCTTCCGACTCCATCACGGCGGCGTTGCGGGCCGCGGCACGCGATGAGGATGTCGCCGCCGCGGTGCTGCGGGTCAGCAGCCCCGGCGGCTCCTACGTCGCCTCGGACCTGATCCGTCGGGAGGCCGAACGGTTTCGGGCGACTGGTCGACCGTTGATCGTCTCCATGGGTGATGTGGCAGCCTCAGGTGGGTACTTCGTCGCCCTGGCGGCGGACCTGATCGTGGCCAACCCCGGCACGCTGACCGGGTCGATCGGGGTGTTCGCCGGCAAGCAGGTCGTGCGGGACCTGCTGGACAAGGTCGGCGTCGGCTTCGGTGCGGTCGCGGAGGGTGAGCATGCGCTGATGATGTCCCCGCGGCGGCCGTTCACCGAGGGCGAGCGGGAGAAGCTCGAGGAGTTTCTGGACCGGGTCTACGCCGACTTCGTCGACAAGGTCTCCCTCTCCCGAGGGCTGGGTCGGGACCGGGTCCACGAGCTGGCTCGTGGTCGGGTGTGGACGGGCGCGGACGCCCACCGGCACGGTCTGGTCGACGAACTCGGCGGGCTTTCCGACGCCCTGCGGCTGGCCTGGTCGCGGGCTGGCCTGCCGGCGGACGAGACTCCCCGGGTGCGACTGACCTCCAGGCCGTCGGTGCTGGACCGGGTGCGTACACCCAGATCCAGTGAGGATCGGGGCGCCGCGGCCGTCGGTCCGTCGCTGGGCTCGACGGTGGGGTCAGCATTCGGGTCGTTCGGATGGGGCTCCTTCGCGCCACTGGCCGCTCGTCTCGGACTGCCCGTGGCCGGCCCGCTGACCATGCCGCCGATGGGACGGATCCACTGAGTACCTTCGGCACCGGCGGGCGGCGCGCCGCAGCCCGTTCGGCGTCTCGTCAGCCGAGGCACGACGGTAGTCTCGGTCCGTGACGATCCGTCCCCCGTCGCATTCGGAGGTCTAACCGTGCCGTCCATCGAGGCCGTAGGAGCCCGCGAGATCCTTGACTCGCGCGGTAACCCCACCGTCGAGGTCGAGGTTGTGCTGGAGGACGGCACGCTCGCTCGTGCCGCCGTGCCCAGCGGTGCGAGCACCGGCGCCTTCGAGGCTGTCGAGCTGCGTGACGGTGAGGACCGATACGGCGGCAAGGGTGTGCGCAAGGCCGTGGCCGCTGTCATCGAACGTATCCAGCCCGAGATCATCGGGTTGGACGCGGCGGAGCAGCGGCTGCTCGACCAGCGCCTCATCGATCTCGATGGCACTCCTGACAAGTCCGCGTTCGGTGCGAACGCCCTGCTCGGGGTGAGCCTGGCCGTCGCCAAGGCCGCCGCCGCCGCCAGCGACCTGCCGTTGTTCCGCTACCTGGGCGGTCCCAGCGCGCACCTGCTGCCGGTGCCGATGATGAACATTCTCAACGGTGGCGCGCACGCCGACAGCAACGTGGACATCCAGGAGTTCATGATCGCTCCCATCGGGGCGCCGACCTTCTCGGAGTCGGTGCGCTGGGGTGCCGAGGTCTATCACGCGCTCAAGAGCGTGCTCAAGGCCCGGGGCCTGGCCACCGGCGTCGGTGACGAGGGTGGCTTCGCGCCCAGCCTGCCCACCAACCGGGACGCACTCGACCTCATCGCCGAGGCGGTCGACAAGGTCGGCCTGCGTCTGGGTTCGGATGTGGTCCTGGCACTGGACGTCGCGTCGACCGAGTTCTTCGCCGACGGGGCCTACACGTTCGAGAACCAGACCCGGACCGCGGCTCAGCTCAGCGACTACTACGCCGAGCTGGTCGATGCCTACCCGATCGTGTCGATCGAGGACCCGCTCGCCGAGGACGACTGGACCGGCTGGGTGGAGCTGACGGCGCGCCTTGGCGACAAGGTCCAGCTGGTCGGGGACGACCTGTTCGTCACCAACCCCGAGCGGCTCGCTCGCGGCATCGCGTCGAAGGCCGCGAACGCCCTGCTGGTCAAGGTCAACCAGATCGGCACGCTCACCGAAACCCTGGACGCGGTCACTCTCGCCCATCGCAGCGGCTACCGGGCGATGATGTCGCACCGGTCCGGGGAGACCGAGGACACCACGATCGCCGACCTCGCCGTCGCGGTCGACTGCGGTCAGATCAAGACCGGAGCCCCGGCACGTACCGAACGGGTCGCGAAGTACAACCAGTTGCTGCGGATCGAGGAGGAGCTGGACGACGCGGCCCGGTACGCGGGTGCGGCGGCCTTCCCCCGGCACGGTCAGTCCGCCTGAGTCCGGTGCCGGCGCCGCGTGTCGCACTGACGACGAGGGCGACCCTGCTCGCCGTCGTGATCTGCGTGCTGGTCCTCACCCTGGCCTACCCGTTGCGGTTGTACCTGCGTCAGCAGAGCAAGCTTTCCCAGCTTGTCCGAGCGAACGCGCAGGCCCAGACACAGGTGGACCAGTTGCGCACCACGGTCGGTCGCTACGGCGACCAGGCCTGGGTCGAGGATGAGGCGCGGCGCCGGTTGCACTACCTCAAGCCCGGTGAGCAGGCCTATCTGATGCCGGCACCAGCGACGCCGCCGTCGACGGACGAGGCCCACGGCGGCGCGTCCGCCGGCGACTCGGCCTGGTACGGCAGACTGTGGTCGCAGATCTCCGCGCCGTAGCGCGGTGTGGCTGCCGCGTCATGATGGAGCCGGCGACATCGTCGTGGACACGACGCCACGGCCAGGAAACGGGGGAAACGTGGTGCGGACGGCCGTGACGACCCAGGATGCGCAGGTTGTCCGCCAGCAGCTGGGCCGTGAGCCCCGCGGTCTGGTGGCGGTCGCGCACCGGTGTTCCTGCGGACGTCCGGATGTGGTGGAGACCGCACCCCGGCTGCCCGACGGGTCCCCGTTCCCGACGTTGTTCTACCTGACCTGCCCGCGGGCGGCGAGCGCGGTGTCCCGGCTGGAAGGTGCCGGGGTGATGCGCCAGATGACCGAGCGGCTGGCGACCGATCCGGAGCTGGCCGCCGCGTACGCGGCGGCGCACCAGGATTACCTCGACCGTCGGGACACCCGTGAGCCGCTCACCGGAGCCCCCAGCGCGGGGGGGATGCCGACCCGGGTGAAGTGTCTGCACGTGCTGGTCGCCCACAGCCTGGCCGCGGGACCCGGGGTCAACCCGTTCGGCGACGAGGCGCTCGCCGCGCTCGAGGACTGGGGCCGTCGTGGCCCCTGCGTGCCCGACGAGGCCTGCGTGTCCGCCGCCGGCGGTGCCGAGCGCGAGAACGCGAAGAGGAAGGGATCGGCATGACCCGCGTCGCCGCGATCGACTGTGGCACCAACTCGATCCGTCTGCTGGTGGCGGAGGTCGATGGTCCCCGACTGCGCGAACTGACCCGCCGGATGGAGATCGTGCGTCTTGGTGCGGGAGTCGACCGCACCGGAGAGCTCTCCCCGCAGGCGCTGGAGCGCACACTGGCGGCGCTGCGTGACTATGCCGGCGAGATCGAACGGCTGGGCGCGACGCGGGTGCGGATGGTCGCCACCAGTGCCACGAGGGACGCCCGGAACCGCGGCGATCTGGTTGCCGGAGTCCGGGAGATCCTCGGGGTCGACCCCGAGGTGATCAGCGGGGACGAGGAGGCCGGGTTGTCGTTCGCCGGTGCGATCGGTGATCTGGCCACGACCGCGTCCGTCGCGACGCCGGTCCTGCTCGCGGACATCGGCGGCGGCTCGACCGAACTGGTCCTGGGCGACCTGGCCGGGGTGCGGGCCGCACGTTCGGTGAACGTGGGCTGCGTGCGTCTGGCGGAGCGGCATCTGCGGGACGACCCGCCCACGGCGGCGCAGGTGGCGGCGATCGTCGCCGATGCGCGGGCCGCGTTCGACCTGGCCGCGCAGACCGTGCCGATCGAGCGGGCGGCCACCCTGGTCGGTGTCGCCGGAACGGTCACCACCGTTGCCGCGCTCGCCGCGGACCTGCCCGGCTATGACGCTGAGCGCATCCACCTGTCAGTGACCAGCGCCGAGCAGGTCGCCGAGGTCACCGCCCGTCTGGTGGCGATGACCCACGACGAACGGGCAGCGCTCGCGGTCATGCATCCGGGCCGGGTCGACGTCATCGCGGCCGGATCACTCGTACTGCGCACGCTGATCGAGCGCACCGGGGCGAGCGCGGTCGTGGCCAGCGAGCGTGACATCCTCGACGGCATCGCGCTGGCCCTGGCCGCGGCCCCCGCCGCACCCATCGTCACGGGCTGAGCCACGGTCGCTCCCACGGGGCCGGACGCACCAGCGGCCGAGTCCGCCGGGCAGGTGGTGACGTTCGCCGCCACGGCGGCCGGGACCGACGAACTCGACGGGTGGGTGTCGGCCTGTCGCGCGGGCCACCGTTGTCGGCTGTTATCACCCGGGCCGGCAGAACACCTTCACCGGGCGGGTCGCCGAGGTGATGCTCGACACGGTTTTTGCCTCGACCCCACGGCTGGTCGAACCGGGCTGAGTGCGTTCACAATGTAGGCCGAAATGTGGCCGTCACCACGGCACGTGGTCCAAAGCACTCATCTGTATTACGTGTCGTGCGTCACGGAAATGGTCGTGCCGGTTGGTTCGAGCGGCGGTGTGACACGGTCGTCGCGGGTACGGTTTTCGCATGAGCTATGGGCGCGCACCGCACATCCTCATCGTCGGTGGGGGTTACGTCGGCATGTACACGGCCCTGCGACTGCAGCGGAAGCTGCGCGGCGGCGAGGCGAGCATCACGGTGGTCGACCCCAACTCGTACATGACCTACCAGCCGTTCCTGCCCGAGGCGGCCGCCGGCAACCTGGAGCCACGGCATGTGGTCGTCCCGTTGCGCAAGGTGCTCAAGTCCAGTCGTGTGACCAGTGGGACTGTACAGTCCGTGTCCCATGGGCGACGGGTGGCGGTGATCCAGTCGCCCCTCGGTGATCATTTCGAGCTGACGTACGACGTGCTGGTGATGTGTCCCGGCTCGGTGGCGCGAACACTGCCCATTCCGGGGCTGGCGGAGCAGGGCATCGGGTTCAAGAGCGCAGCCGAAGCGATCTATCTACGCAATCAGGTCCTCAGTCGCCTTGACGCCGCGGCCTCCGCCACGGAGGCGGCGGTCCGGCGCCGCGCCCTCACATTCCTGTTCATCGGTGGCGGTTATGCGGGAATCGAGGCCCTCGCCGAACTCGAGGACATGGCCCGCGATGCCTGCTCGTTTTATCCTGATCTCAGTGCGGACGAGATGCGCTGGGTTCTGGTGGAGGCCACCGATCGAATACTTCCGGAGGTTTCTCCGGCGATGGGTCTTTATACCGTGAAGCAACTGGAGCATCGCGGAATCGAGGTGAAGCTGAAAACGCGGGTGGAAAGTCTGGTCGATGGGCGGGTCGAGTTGGACAGCGGCGAGCGCTTCGACGCCGGAACCGTCGTCTGGACCGCTGGCGTCAAGCCGAACCCCGTGCTGTCCCGGACGGACCTTCCGCTCGACGAACGGGGCCGGGTGCGGGCCACGGCCTTCCTCCAGGTCGACGGAGTGCCCGGCGCCTGGAGCGCGGGTGACTGCGCCGCGGTGCCCGACCTGACCAAGGGGGAGGGGGCGACCACGGGTCCGTCGGCGCAGCACGCCGTCCGCCAGGCGGCTCGCCTCGCGGACAACCTCGTCGCAGAGCTGAGGAAGCGTCCGATTCGTCCCTATGAGCACAGCTATGCCGGCAGCGTGGCGTCGCTTGGCCTGCACAAGGGGGTCGCCGAGGTGTATGGGGTGCGGTTGCGTGGCTGGCCAGCCTGGTTGATGCACCGGACCTACCACCTCAGCCGCGTGCCGACCGTCAACCGCAAGGCCAGGGTGATGGCCGACTGGACCCTCGCGCTCTTCTTCCGGCGAGAGATCGTCTCGCTGGGTTCCTTCGCCGATCCGCGCAGGGAGTTCCGCAGCGTGGCCACGCCGACGCCGGCCGTGTCGGCATCGGCGGCCCCCTCCGGCGCATCGGAGGGCTCGTCCGGCAGCTGAGCGGGATGTGGTGGCCGGCATCCGGTGCGCACCACGAATGCCGGCGACTGTCCAGAGATGAGGTCGGCCGGGTTCCGTGCACCTTAGTGGGCTATTCCGGCGAGGCCGGTGGCATCTGCTAACTGTGCCTACGGCCCGAAGTATTTGACTGTCGCCGCTCGGTCCACCTCTGATCGAAGGTCATAGCGAATGAGCGGCATCCCCGTCACGAAGAGTCACGCTTTCGTCGGTGTCGTCGACCCCGACTGCTTCATCCGCGATGTGTTATTCCCAGAACCTACGTAGCGTGGTAGAAATAGCAGCGATGTAGACGAGCCGGTGTATCCCAACTGGTAGAGGAGGCTGTCCTAAAAACAGCTCGAGTGTCGGTTCGACTCCGACCACCGGCACATTTGCTCAACGTCGATCGCCCACACCGCCCAGTTGCGCGTGTGGGCGATCGACGTTGGACTGGACTCACCCTCGCGTCCCGGTCGGGAACCCCTGCGCGCGCGAGATCGTTGGACCGGTGACCACCTCGTTCACTGTCGTTGGAGGAGCCGGCTCGATGGCCGACCTACGTTCCTCGAACCCCGCGCTGCGCCCAGGGTCCTTCGCGCCGCCGCCCACGCCCACCCCGGAGCAGCTGTCCAGCCAGTTCCGGCAGCCGACGACGCTCACCGTCGACGACGTCGTGGTTCACACCCTCGGCCTGTTCGGGGTGCTGGGCATCGGTGCCGTCGGCGGGTGGCTGATCGGGCCGGACGCTCCGGGCATCGCGCTGGGCGCCGGTCTCGTCGCGCTGGCCCTGAGCCTGGTCGTCTCGATGCGCGGGACCATCCGGCCGTCGCTGGTGATCGCGTTCGCGCTGATCGAGGGCGTCGCGGTCGGCGCGGTCTCGCGCTACTTCGAGGACGCGTTCGCCCACATCGTCCCGCAGGCACTGCTTGGCACCGGGCTGATCTTCGTCGCGATGCTGGTCGCCTACCGCAGTCGCCGGCTTCGCGCCACGCCGCGGATGGCCCGCATCGTGACGGGCGTGCTGTTCGGCGTTGTCCTGCTGGGCCTGGCGGATCTCGTGGTGCGCGGTGTCAGCGACAGCCACCTGCCAGTGATCAACGATCCGTCACCGCTGGGAATCCTGTTCAGCGTGGTGGTGCTCGGCGTGGCCAGCCTGCAGTTCATCCTCGACTTCGACGGCATCGAGCGGGCGATCCAGGCGGGGGCGCCGCGGTCGGAGGCCTGGCGTGCCGCGTTCGGTCTGCTCATCGGCTTCGTCTGGGTCTACCTGGAGATGCTGCGCCTGCTGTCCAAGCTTCGTCAGTAGCGTCGGTCTCGCCAGCGGCATCGGCCGGCGGCTGGGGGCGGCCGCACCGGATCGCTGATCCGGGCCACCGTCCCCAGCCGGGCCACGTGCGGCCTAGGTGCGGATCGCCCGCCTGCGTAGGTCGGCTTCGTGTACGAGAGCAGAGGCGTAGCTGTGCGGCAGGTTGTGCTCGGCGCGTAGCCAGTTCACCCGCTCGGAGAAGCGCAGCAGCCCTGGGCCCTCGGCCAGCCGGCCCAGCCAGATGTTCACCTCATGACCGGTGACCTTGGGGATTCGCTCGATGAGGTACTGATGCGTCTGAGCGGAACGGACCTGCGGGGAACGGACCTGCGGGGAACGGACCTGCGGGGAACGGACCTGCGGGGAACGGTGTAGTGACATGCGCGCCTCCAGTCGTGAAACCCGACGTCAACGACTCATGTCGTAAGCGTGCCCCAGACCACAGCGCCCGGCAAGGGCCGGCGTCGGTTCGGTCCGGTATCCTGCCCGGATGTCCACCTCAGTGGTCGAGCTCGCCCGTGAGGTGCGGCTGCTCGTGCGGCAGCTGCGCGGCTGGGCCGGCGCGTCCTGGGAGGTTCCCGTACCAGGCGCAGTGAGCCGGGCACAGCGGACTGTTCTGCTGATCAACGAGCTGGCCGTTCTGGGGGAACGTGCCGGTGTCGGTTCGCCACCGGGGACGCGGCCCCCTCAGCTGGCCCCACACGCGCTGGCGGACCAGGTGGCCGTGCTCGCCGAGGAGCTGCTCGCCGCGCTGGCCGAGGCCCGGGAGCCGGCAGGTGCCCGGGCGGTGCGGATCCTCGCCGACGCACGCACGGCTGTCACCGGCGCGCGCACTGATCTCGATGGTGCCGGCTTCGGCTTCCGAACGCGCTGACCCGCGCCGCGCGGGCGGGGCTCAGCCCGGTTGGCGCATGGCGGCAACCGCCTCGAGGACGGGCCCCGCGACGATCCGAGCGCCGTCCAGGGTGAGGTGCACCCCGTCGCGGGAGCGGGCGAGTACGGCCCGGCCATCGGCGGTGGTGAGGTAGTCGCTGTAGCCGCCGTCCCGCGACAGCCAACGTCGAAGATCCAGGTAGGTGGCGCCGGGAACGGTCCTCGCGGCCGCGGCGGTCGCGGTGTCGAGCTGGTCGAAGTAGCCGGCCAGGCGCTTCGACCGGGCGGGCGGCAGGCCCAGCCACAGCAGGTGCCGGGTGCCGTCGCCGGTCCAGATCCGCATCACCACCTCGGCCCGTCGGGTGTACTCGGCGGCCCACCGCGGTGTTCCGGCTGGCAGCAGCGTCCCGTCGGGCAACGTGATCGTCTGCCCGTCGTTGCCGCCCATGGTGACGATGACCAGCTCCAGGTCGCGCTGCGCGGCCTGGGCGCGGGCCTGGACAGCCCAGTCGAAGAAGTCCGGACGCACCAGACCCGTCCCGTATCGGGTCTCGGTGCGCGAGTGCACCGTGGTGCCCGCCGCGGTGGCGATCGCCGGGCCGAGTGTCTCGGTGAGCGAGTCGCCGGTGATCAGTACCCGCTGCGGGTCGGCGACGCTCGGGACCCGCAGCGCGGGCACCGTCCGTGCCGGGTGGGCGGGCTGTGGTGTCATCCGGCGGGCGGTGCTGGCCAGGCCCGGGTTTGACGGGGAGGAGGCGGGGGCCCGACCGAAGAGGTCGGCCAGCCAGCGATCCGGCAGGTCAAGGCGCAGCGGGTGCGTCAGCTCGACGAGTGGACGCGCCCCGCCGAGCACCAGGGTCCGGGTGAGTCCAGGGCGCATCCCCTCCCCGGTGTGCACCATGGCTGGCGCCCGCAGCACCGCCAGCAGTCCCAGTACGCCCAGCACCACCAGCATCGCCCGCCCGGCCGATTCGGTCGGACCGTCCGGTTGGCTGTCGTCGCGCTGGGGCTCGGTCATCTCTGCGTCGTCCTGTTCTGGCGGTCATGCGGTCGGGCGTCCCGCAAGACGCTGGCTCGAAGGTGAAGGGGAAGGTCAGAAGCGGAAATAGATGAACGGGGACACCGTCTGTGTCCCGACGGCGTGATAGATGACCGTGACGGCAGCGGTGATCAGGACGACCTGGAGACCGGCGCCGAGCCGGGCGAACTGGCCGCGCACGACGATCCACCAGGCCCGGGGCACGGCCGCCGTCGCCAACCCGGCGAGGATCGCGGCCACCACGGTGGGGGTGACCAGCGGTGCCGGACCGGGCATGCTGACCAGCCGAGCGAACACCTGACCAGCCGTTCCCAGGTCCGGGGCGCGAAACAGCACCCATGTCGCGCAGACGAAGTGGAAGACCACCAGCCGCCCGATCCAGGTCCGCACCCGCGATGGCGAGGCAGGGCCAGGGGCCGGTCCAGGTGCGGGCCCGAGCTCGCGGGCCGGACCGGACGCGAGGTGCGCCGGGGTCGTCGTCGGCCGGAGGGCCGGCTCCGTCAGCAGGCCACCAGCCGGCACCGGCACCGGGGCGGCCTCACGCCGGGGAAGCGGCAGGGACACGGGCCGGGCGGCGGAACGTCCCGCGGGGCGTCCGAGGTGATCCCGTCGGGCGCGCAGGCGACGCTCCAGAGCGAGGGCCGCGCCATGCAGGGTGCCCCACAGCACGAACGTCCAGGCGGCGCCGTGCCACAGCCCACCCAGCATCATGGTGATCATGAGATTGAGCTGGGTGCGCCGCGGGCCGGCACGGCTGCCGCCCAGTGGCAGGTAGATGTGGTCGCGCAGCCATCGGGACAGGGTCATGTGCCAGCGCCGCCAGAACTCCTGCAGACTGCGGGCGGCGTACGGGCGGTCGAAGTTGTCCGGGAAGCGGAAGCCGAGCAGCAGGGCGAGCCCGATCGCGATGTCGGAGTAGGCGGAGAAGTCGCAGTAGATCTGGACCGCGTAGCCGTACACCGCGGCGAGGACCTCGGCGCTGGAGTGCTGCGCGGGCACGGCGAACACGGGGTCGACCAGCCGGGTCGCGATCAGATCGGCGAGTACCACCTTCTTGGCCAGGCCGCCGAGGATGAGCAGCAGCGCGCGGTACAGCGGGACCCGGCGAGGATCGCGGGGCGTGGTCAGCTGGGGGAGGAACTCGCTGGCCCGCACGATCGGTCCGGCGACCAGATGCGGGAAGAACGCCTCGTAGACCGCGAAGTCGAGCAGCGGCGCGGGGGCGGTCACCCCGCGGTGGACGTCGACGACGTAGCTGATCGCCTGGAACGTGAAGAACGAGATCCCGATCGGCAGCGCCACCTGCAGCAGCGGCAGCGGTGCGGGCAGGCCGACTCCGCGCAGCGCCTCGTCCACGGACAGGGCGAAGAAGCCGTAGTACTTGAACCAGCCGAGCAGGCCCAGATTGCCCGCGACCGCGGCCACGAGGATCCGCCGGTCGTGCCAGCGGTGGATCGCCCGGGCGGCGGTCTGGTTGAACAGGGTCGACGCGACGAGCAGCAGGACGAAGCGGGCGTCGGCGTAGCCGTAGAACAGGTAGGAGGCCGCGAGGATCATGGGCTTCCACGCCCACGGATGAGGCATGAGCAGCCACGACAGGGACAGGACCACGGCGAAGAACGCCGCGAACTCGATTGTCGGAAAGATCACCTATATCCGCCAGCCCTACGGTCATCGTCACCGAATAGAGTCAACCAAGCGCACAAGGTAGTGAGTCTGTGGGCTAAATGCCCTTCGCCTCGCGGTGGACCCGGCAGTGGGCCTCGCGGTGGACCTCCGGGCGGGCCCCGAGGGCCGGCTTGGGTGTCTTGGGCGGGAAGGCGTGCGTCTGCGCCATCGGATGGCTACCGTCCGGGCCATGAGCATCGTCATGGCCAACGGCCTGCAGCTGGCCTACGAGATTCACGGTGACAACGGCGGACGGCCGTTGTTGCTGATCGGCGGGCTCGGCCAGCAACGCGCCGGTTGGCATCCAGATCTTCTGGTCGCGCTGGCCCGCCGCGGCTACCGGGTGGTCGTGTTCGACAACCGGGACGTCGGCGAGTCGACTCATCTCGATGCCCTCGGTCAGCCCGATCTCGCCGCGATCCTGGCCGGCCGGTTCGAACATGCCCCGTACACCCTGGCCGACCTGGCCGAGGACGCCCTCGGGCTGCTCGACGCCCTGCGCATCGAATCGGCCCACCTGGTCGGCCAGTCGATGGGTGGCATGATCGCCCAGGTCGCGGCGCTGCGTCAGCCGGGACGGGTCCGCAGCCTCACATCCCTGATGTCACATCCCGGTGATCACCGGGTGCAGCCAAGGCCCGAGGCGCTCGGGCTGTTCATGCGCCCGGCCCCGGACAGCCTGGAGACGTCCCTGCTCGCCGCCCAGGAGGCCCAGCGGGTGCTCGGCTCACCGGAGTTTCCCTCGGACGAGGCATGGCTCGCCCAGCGGACCCGGATCTACTGGGAGCGGCGCAGCGACCCGAACGGGCTGCTGCGCCAGGCTGCGGCCCTGCTCAGCGCGCCCGACCGGACCGCCGATCTCGCGACGCTCACCACCCCCACGCTCGTGGTGCACGGCGGAGCGGACCCGCTGGTGCCCGTCCTGGGCGGACGGTTGACCGCGGCGGCGATCCCGGCCGCCGAACTGTTCGAGATCGACGGGATGGGCCACGACCTGCCCCGGCCGGTGTGGGACCGGCTGCTCGACAAGCTCGAGGATGTCGTCGATCGGGGCGAGGCGGGCCGTGCGTCGCTGGCGGCCGCGAGCTGATCGACGCGGGCGTTCAGGCGCCAGGCTTGATCACCATCAGGCTGGCGACGAGAAGCCAGCACAGGGTGCTCGTCGCCGCGCCGACGGCGACGCCGGCGATCCGGCGCCGAGCGTCGCCACCGGCCTCCACCTCGGTGATCGCACGCGACATTCCTGGTGCGACCAGGCCCAGGCAGCTCGCGCAGCCCAGCGCCCACAGCAGGAGCGAGCCCAGCAGCCAGCCGTCTCCCAGCGAGCGGACGCTGCCGAACGATCCCTGATGGACGAGCCCCACGCCGGTGAGCACGATGAGCAGCGAGGCTGCCGCGAGCACCCGCACCAGCCGGGTGGCCAGCAGCAGCACCGGCAGTGGCCCGGGTACCGCCCGCAGCAGCACCGGCGCCGTCACGCAGACCAGGGCGAGTGGTCCCAGCAGGAACAGTGCGAGGACGACGTGCAGGGTCAGTAACAACCCGAAGGCACCCGGATGTGGCATGCGCCGACGCTATCGATCGATGGCGGAGGTTGGCACACCGGCTGGGGCGGGTCCGGTCGAACCACTCGGCCGGACCACCCCGGGCCGGGGTGCCTCACAGCTGGAGGGAGCGGATGTAAAGGGTGCGGACCTCGTCGCCGAAGCGGGTGCCGTACAGCCGGTCGGTCGAACCGGCGTAGGCGTAGCTGACGACCCCGTCGATCCAGCCGTGTCCGGGGCCGAGCTGACCGAGGCCGGTGAGGAAGGGGCCGCCGCTGGCTCCGGCGGTCATACGGCAGCGAATTCCGATGGACGGGCCGCCGTACGGGTCGGTCGCCGCGGGGCTCGCGCAGTAGATCAGCCGAGTGCCGTCGAACGGCGCCAGCCGCGGATAGCCGAAGCTGTACTGCCGGACGGTGGTCGGCAGGTTGAACGCGATGTCCTGGGCGCCGACGACGTCCTGGAGGCGACGTCCGCCGTGCGGGTTGAACGTGGCGAAGCCGGCGTCGACATCGAAGTCCCCGCGCTGGGACCAGCCCGGGGTGGCGAGCAGTTGCCGGGCGGTCCAGATGCCGTAGGGCATCGAACCGTTGGCGTAGCCCGGCACGAAGGCGACGTTGCGGGCGAAGGTGGAGCCCGCCCCGCCGTGCAGGCAGTGTCCGGCGGTGACGACAAGGTTGCGGCCCGGGCTCGTGACGACGCTGGCGGAACAGGCGAAGTCGGCGCCGTCGATGGTGGTGAACAGCCGCCCGGTCGTCGAGGTGACCAGCCCACCGCCACGGTAGGGAGCGCCGTTGCTCGGCGCCGGCGGCGCACCCGCCGGCCCCTGACCGGTCTCGGCCGCGGCCGCCGACGGGGACATCTCAGCCGCATCGGAACCGATGCCGGCCCCGGCATCGGGGCCGGTATCGGTCGCGTCTGCTCTGGCGGCGGAGTGGGAGCCGAAGGCGCGCTCCCGGCGGGTGGTGGTCCAGTAGAGCGTGACCTGCTCCTGCTCCGCGGCGGTGAGCGCGCCGAAAGCGCTCGGGGCGTCCGGCCGGCCCGAGGTGGACGAGCCAAGGGCGGCCGTGGCACCGGGGCTGGCGGGGATGGCTCCCGTCGAGGACGGGCTGCTGATCGTTCCGTGTGACGCCCCGGCCAGCACGGGAGTGGCGGGCAGGGCCGCCGGTGCCAGGGCGACCCCCGCGGTCAGCAGGACGGCGGCCAGTAGCCGGGAGCGGGCGGGTGGGCGAGGTCTGGCGACGCGGCGGGGCGCGGTGTCGCGATGTCTCGCCGGCCCTCGCACTCTCCGCATCAACACGATCGCGGACGGTAGCAGACTGGTCGTGGTTCGGTGGCGCTCTGGGGTCGGGTACCGAGCTCTCGGCGGACTTCACCCGATGCGGGTGGGTGCCTGGTGGGGCCGTGACGGGGCGTCGGCGAGGCGGGCGAAGGCGTCCTCCCAGCTCGGCGCGTCCGCCTCGGCCGCGGTGGGCCAGAAGGCGAAGCGGGCATCGGCCATCGCGGGACCAAACCGGCGCATCGCCGCGACGTGCGCGTCGCTGCGAACGAAGGCGTTGAGGGCGTCGCGGTCGGTCCAGCGCGACAGCGTGTAGTACTCGCGCCGAAGTGGACGGGCCACCAGGGACACCCCGAGTGCCCCCGGTGTGGTCAGCAGTGCTCGGCGCACCGCCAGGGACTGGCGCAGCATCGCGACCGTCTGCCAGCGTGACCGCAGGATGAACCGGGACGCCATCGTCTGGGTGGTCGCGCCACCCGCCGGCTCGGGCGGCCGGTTCGGTGAGGCCGTCGGACTGTGTGGCGTGGTCCAGGGGAAGGTCGGCATGGCGGATCTCCAGGAGGGCGAGTCGGGCGGGTCAACCATCTCTTTCATACCGTCCAGGCAATAGTATTAAAGAGACCGTATGAGTCAAGCCGTATCATCGGGATCATGGAGGAGATCGCGCTGACGCCCGTGTCCTACCTGGTGCTCGGGGAGATCGCCCGCCGCGGCAGCGCCACGCCGTACGACCTGAAGGTGGGCGTGGCCGGGTCGGTGGGGCATTTCTGGTCGTTTCCCCATGCGCAGCTCTACAAGGAGCCCCCGCGGCTGGCCGCGGCCGGGCTGCTGGAGGAGGAACGGGAGGAGGGCGGCCGTCGCCGCCGGGTCTTTCGGATCACCGAGGCGGGCCGGCGCCGGTTCGAGCAGTGGCTGGCGCGCAGCGACGCGGGCCGTACCGAACTGCGCGACCCGGGCCTGCTGCGCCTCGCCTTCGGCGACCTGGCCCAGCCGCAGGACGTGACCCGGCTGGCCCGCGAGCAGGCGGACGCGCACCGCGTGCAGCTGGCGGTGTACCAGCGGCTCGCGGCGTTGCCACCGCGGGAGATCGTGTGGTCACTGCGCCAGACGCTGGAACTCGGTCTCGCCTACGAGAAGCTGGCGGTCGACTTCTGGGACGGCGTCGCCAACGACCCCCGCATCGTCGCGCGCTCCCACGACCCCGCGCCAGACCGCACCGACCCGCCCACCGCAGGGTCTTCCACCGCCCCGCCTTCCGCGACCCCCGCCAGGCGGGGGCGGCGGAAGGCGGCTGGTGGGTCAGCGGGCGGCGCGGCGGCGACTCCGGGAGCGTAGGTAGTCGCGGATGACGTAGCTGCCGAGTGCCTGCGGGTCGGGGGAGAGGATCCGGCCACCGTTGCGGCGGGCCATCTCCTCGACGAACTGCACCAGCCGGGGCTCGTCGTCGAGCATGAAGACGTTGATCGTGACGCCGCGCCGGGTCAGCTTGTCGACCTCGGCCAGGGTGAGTTCGAGGGTCTCGGGCATCGGCGGCCAGGAGAACGAAGGGGTGCCGTCGCGCAGCAGGTGGGCGGTGGGCTCACCGTCGGTGACGACCATGACGACCGGCTCGGCCTGCGGGTAGCGGCTGAGCAGCCGGCCGGCGATGAGCAGCGCGTGCTGCAGGTTGGTGCCCTGGACCATCTCCGAGTCGAGCCCGGCGAGCTCGACCGGGCGCAGCTCGCGGGCGTAGTCGGAGAAGCCGATGATGTGGATCTTGTCCTGGGGGAAAGAGGTGCTGACCAGGGCGTGCAGTGCCAACGAGGTCGACTTCGCGATGCCCCAGGTGCCCCGCAACGCCATCGAGTACGACAGGTCCACCAGCAGGCAGACCGCGGCCGTGGTACGACGTTCGGTCTCGGCGACCTCGAAGTCGGCGACCGTGAGGCGGACGGGACGTCCGGGGCCGGTCGGACCGCCGCGCAGCACGGCGTTACGTACCGTGCGCACCACATCGATCGGTTGGGTGTCGCCGAACTGCCACGCGCGGGACGTGCCCAGCAGATCGCCGGCGGACCCGGCATCGGTCTGGCCGTGGTCGCCTCGGCCACGGGCGGAGACCTGCCGGAAGATGCGGGCAAGCGCCGCCTGACCGATGCGGCGCACCGCTCGCGGGGTGAGCTCGAGGTTGCCGGCCCGGCGGGTGATGAACCCCTGGCTTTCGAGTTCCCGCTCGATCTGCTGCAGGCTGCGCAG
The DNA here is from genome assembly GCF_023242945.1 of Frankia umida. Lineage (NCBI taxonomy): Bacteria > Bacillati > Actinomycetota > Actinomycetes > Frankiales > Frankiaceae > Frankia > Frankia umida. The sequence goes on along the minus strand of NZ_JALKFT010000015.1, from coordinate 44,860 downwards.
GTCGTCGACGGCGGAGCGGCCCAGCGCCCGAGCGACGGCCTCGGGATCGACATCCTGCAGGGACGCGCCAGCGTAGTCCTGGCTCAGGGTCGAGGCGAGCTCGTCCAGCTCGGCCATCTCCTCGAGGGCGCTGGTGGCATCGCCGAGGCCCAGCGGTGTGTCGCCGGTGAGGCCCTCGCCCATCCGGGAGCCGCGCCCGCGTGCCCGTCCACCCCAGTTCAGGTCGGGCCGGGCCGCCCGCAGCGCCTGGTCGAGCCGGGACATCTCGGCGGCGAGCCCGAGGTCCTCCCGCGCGGTGGACAGCAGATCGGCGAGTTCGGCCCGCTGCTGGGGGGTCAGCCCGGCCAGCAGCCGGGCCGCGGCGGCCGCCCGACGGGCCAGCGCGTCGACCAGATCGGCCAGCGACCGCGGTTGCTCGGGGAAGAAGTCGCCGAACTCCGCCATGAACCGCTCGAACGCCGCGCTGGTGTCCTCCCCGCGCAGGTCCGCCTCGAGCATGCTGTTCAACGCGCCGATCATCTCGCGGATGCGGGCGAAGTCCTCCGGACTGGCCTGCTCGAGCGCCTGCTTCATGCCCTTGAACTGGGCATCCAGGACCTCACGGCGCAACAGCTCGGAGATCTGCTCGTAGGTCTCACGTGCCTGCGGGGAGCGCCAGCCGTAGTCGGCGAGCGCGCGCACGGCCCGGGCCGGGTCCGACGGCAGGCTGTCGAGTTCGGACTCGCGTAGCCGGGCGGTGTCGGACGGGTCGGGAAACAGCGCCGCCCGCTCCTGGCCCACCGCGGTGTCCAGCAGCCGACGGACCTCGGTCAGGGTGCCGTCCATCCGCCCGCGGGAACGGGCCTCCCGGCGGCGACGCTCGATGGCGCGGCGCAGGTCGTCCAGCCCGCGGCGACCGGGCATGCCGCGGCGCAGCAGGGCGTCGAGCGCCTCGCGGGGGGTACGCCCCTCGAGGATCTGGCGTGACATCTCGTCCAGGGCGCCGGCGGCGGCGAACGGTGAGGCGAGCGGGTCAGGGCCACCATCGAACGGGCTGTAGCGGAACGTACCGGAATTCACCGGGATGTCCTCCCTTGGGTCACGACCCGCCGTAGACCGTTCGGCCGGGCAGTTCCTCCTTGGCCAGCCGGCGGTTGAGGTACAGGCCCTCCATCGCGAGCTCGAGCGCGGCGGCGGCGAGACCGGGCGACTCCGCGCCGTCCACACCGAGCCGGCCGAGGATCGCGGCGAGCCCGGGCACCGGCCCGATCCGGCGTAGCAGTTCGGTCGCCGGGACGAGCTCCCCGGTCTCGACCGGACCGTCGTTCTCGAAGCGGTCCTGCAGCCCGGTGAGATCCGCGCCGGCCAGCCGGGCCCGGAAGGTCTCGGCGATCGCGCGGCGCAGCAGCAGCGCCAGCACCTCGTCCTCGCGGCCCTCCTCGAGCTGGTCGAACTCGACCTTGCCGCGCACCGCCGGGATGATCGAGACGAGGTCGACCACCCGGGCGGTGGCGGTCTCCTCGCCGGTCAGCGCCGCGCGCCGCACCGCGGAGGCGGCCACCGTCTCGGCGGCGGCCACGGCGAGCCGCGCTGACACGCCGGAGCGCTGGTCGACCTGCGGCGCGTCGCGGACAAGCCGGGTGAACCGGGCGACGACCTCGAGCAGATGGTCGGCGAGCTCAGGGCTGCCCAGCGGCGAACCGGCCCAGCTGACGGCGGCCTCCTGGCGGATCAACGCGAGCTCGTCGGCCAGCACCAACGGGTAGTGGGTCCGGACCTCGGCGCCGAAGCGGTCCTTCAACGGGGTGATGATGCGGCCCCGGTTGGTGTAGTCCTCCGGGTTCGCCGAGGCGACCAGCAGCAGATCCAGGGGAAGACGCAGCAGGTAGCCGCGAACCTGGATGTCACGTTCCTCGAGCACGTTGAGCAGCGAGACCTGGATGCGTTCGGCAAGGTCAGGCAGCTCGTTGACGCTGAAGATGCCGCGGTTGGTCCGCGGGACCAGCCCGTAGTGCACCGTCTCCGGGTCGCCCAGGGTGCGACCCTCGGCGACCTTGACCGGGTCGACATCGCCGATCAGGTCACCGACGCTGGTGTCGGGTGTGGCGAGCTTCTCCCCGAACCGTTCGCCGCGATGGCGCCAGCTGACCGCCAGCTCGTCCCCCCGCTCGGCGGCGAGCGCCCGACAGCGCCCGCAGACCGGTGCGTAGGGATGGTCGTTGATCTCACAGCCGGCCACGGCTGGTGACCACTCGTCGAGCAGGCTGACCAGTGTCCGGATCAGGCGCGTCTTGCCCTGCCCGCGCTCACCGAGGAAGACGATGTCGTGACCGGCCAGGATCGCCCGCTCCACCTGCGGCAGCACCGTCTCGTCGAAACCGACGATGCCCGGGAACCGCGGCTGCTCACCGCGCATCGCGGTGACGAGGTTGTCCCGCAGCTCGGCGCGTACGGAGCGGTGGACATGCCCGCTGCGGCGAAGCTCGCCCAAGGTGGCGGCCGCCGGCGGCGCGCCGACAGGCGTGCTGAGCAGGGCGGTCGCCGACGGTGGGGCCGTCGCCGAGGAGGCGGCGACCGGGGGGGTCGCGGTCGGTGGGATGGAATGACGGGGTGGTACCGGCAGATCCTCCACGGGTTGACGGTACGTCGGCGTCGCCCGGTGCGCAGCCAAGTCGGCCGCCGTCCGCTGCGGGCGTAGCCCACCGCCGCGGCCGACCGGGTGGCCGGCCGGCCGCGGCGGTGCGCGGTGCACGTTCCGTCAGAACACCGCACCGTGCACCGCGCGGACGCACCGCGGGACGGGGCCCGCGACTCGCCGGTCGGCCTCGCGGTGCCGCGTCAGGCGACGCGCCATGGGCCCGCGACCTGCGACTGTCGCCGTGTTGGCCGCGCCGGTCGGACTATCGGAGGAACCGCCCGCCCGGTCACCGGGACACGGGCGCGGCTCAGCTGGCGTACGGCACGACCGAGACGATCTCGACCTTGGCCGAGCGGCCGCTGGGCAGTGTGTAGCTCACCGTCTCGCCCGCCTTGCGTCCGGTGACGGCGCCACCAAGGGGTGATGCGGGGGAGAAGACGTCGATCGCGGTGCTGTGATCCTCGCGTGACCCGATGAGGAACTTCTCGGTCTCCCGCTCGCCCGGGAACCTGACCTCGACGATGGTGCCCGGCCCGGCCTGGCCGCTGACCGCCGGCGCCTCGCCGACCTGGGCGTCGCGCAGCAGATCGGCGAGCTGGCGGATCCGGGCCTCCTGCTTGCCCTGCTCCTCCTTCGCCGCGTGGTACCCACCGTTCTCGCGCAGGTCACCCTCCTCCCGGGCGGCCTCGATCTTGGCGGCGATCTCGGTGCGCCAGGGGCCGGTCAGGTAGTCGAGCTCGGAGCGGAGCCGGTCGTAGGCCTCCTGGGTGAGCCAAGTCTGCTGCGTCACGCGGGTCACGCTCCTCGGTGAACATCAAAAGGGTCATGGTAGCAACATCGATCAAGGAACTCAGGGTGAGCCCGCTGCCCGCCGCGGCTTGCCTGGGCCGGCGGCGGCCTCCGGACCAGCACGAACACCCGCCCGGGGAGCCCCGGAGCGGGCCGCTGATCACGAGTACTGCCACTGGTGGCACGGCCACGGCGGCCGCCGCCGCCAGAACCGCCGAGCCCGCCCGCGCCGGGGCCAGACCGACGCCACTGTCGGTGCGCCGGCCGGCGACGTGCTGCACCCGCCGCCGCGTGTGCGGACGGTGTATTGTGCCACGGCGTTGGGTGACTCTTCCAGATCGAACGTCGGACGAACCCTGGAGGTTTCCGCTCCGCCGACCACCCTGTCGAACGCCGTGGTGACCACTGATGCGTCCGCGGTGGTGTGATGCGTCCGCGGTGCTGTCGAGGTACGGGCACGGTACCTGCTGCCAGATCGCCGGATACCGCGGTTCGTCAAGCACAATGGTCGCATGGCTGCGGTCGACGAGCGGCATGGCCTGCGTCTCATGGCCATCCACGCACATCCCGATGACGAGTCCAGCAAGGGCGCGGCGACTATGGCGCGCTACGTGAGCGAGGGCGTTGACGTCCTGGTCGTCACCTGTACGGGGGGAGAGGAAGGCAGCATCCTCAATCCGGCGATGGACACGCCGGGAGTCGCCGAACGGATCGCCGAGATCCGTCGCGAGGAGATGGACAACGCCCGGCGCATCCTTGGCGTCCGGCAGGAATGGCTGGGCTTCCGGGACTCCGGTCTGCCCGAAGGTGACCCGCCGCCGCCCCTGCCGCCCGGGCGCTTCGCCACCATCGACCTGGCGGAGGCGTCCCGCCCGCTGGTCCGGCTGATCCGCACCTTTCGGCCGCAGGTCATCACGACCTACGACGAGGCCGGCGGCTACCCTCATCCCGATCACATCATGACCCACCGCATCAGCGTCGAGGCCTTCGAGGCGGCCGGTGATCCGGCGCGTTACCCCGAGGTCGGTACCGAGGCGGGCCTCGACGCCTGGCAGCCGTTGAAGCTCTACTACCACCTGTCCTTCCACAAGGAACGCATCCTCGCGCTGCACGAGACGATGCTCGCCCGAGGCCTGGAGTCCCCCTACGGCGAGCGGCTCTCGGAATGGATCGACCATGCCGAGGACGCCGGACGGCTGACCACCCGGGTGCCCTGCGCCGACTGGTTCGAGACCCGCGACCAGGCCCTGATCGCCCATGCCACCCAGATCGACCCGACCGGCTGGTGGTTCCGCATCCCGATGGACATCCAGCGTGAGGCCTGGCCGACGGAGGACTACCAGCTGGCCCGTTCGCTGATCGAGGTCGGGCAGCTGCCCGAGGACGACCTCTTCAACGGAATCTGACCGGTGCGGCGGCCCTGCCCGGGCCGCCGAACGGGTCGCCGAACGGGTCAGGGCACGCCAGCGGCGGCGTAAGGTCGGACGCGGATGTCCTGCTGTTGTTGGCGTGAAGTCGCGTGCTGTGAGGACGTGAGGCGTGAAACACATCTTCGCCGGTTCCGTGCTGGCCGCGCAGGAGCGCAACGCCGGCGGTCTCGGGCTGCTCGTCGTCGTGGTTCTGCTCGCGGTGTCCGTGGGTCTGTTCATCATGTTGTCGCGCAGCCTGCGGCGGATGCGGGCGAACGTGGCCAGTGGTGCGTTCCGCGGTGTCGATTCGGAGCGGGCCGCCGACGACACCGTCGATCCCCGCCAGGCCCTGCGTCGACGCTCACCGATCATGCGGGGGCGGGCGCCCGTGATCGACGGTGAGGTCGTCACCAGTGGTGAGGGCCAGGCCACGCTGCCCAGCCAGCCTGGTCCGCCCGCCGGGCACTGACATCCTGGCCCTCGGGGTTCCCGGCCCTCGGGTCCTCTTCGGCCGTCGGCGCTCCCTGGCCGCCAGCGTTTCTGATCATCAGCGTTTCTGACCATCAGCGTTCCTGGCCGTCCGGTGGCGCAGGCTGACAACACGTGGATCGCGAGGAGTCGCCCGGTGCGGAACAAGCTTGCGGAACAGACGTCTCCGTACCTGCTGCAGCACGCCGACAACCCGGTCGACTGGTGGCCGTGGTGCCCGGAGGCCTTCGCCGAGGCGAAGGAGCGGGGCGTTCCCGTACTGCTGTCCGTCGGCTACGCCGCGTGTCACTGGTGTCATGTCATGGCGCACGAGTCGTTCGAGGACGCGGACACCGCCGCCTACATGAACGACAACTTCGTCAACATCAAGGTCGACCGGGAGGAGCGACCCGACGTCGACGCGGTCTACATGGACGTCACGGTCGCCCTCACCGGCCACGGCGGCTGGCCGATGACGGTGTTCCTCACCCCGACGGCCGAACCCTTCTTCGCCGGTACCTACTTTCCGCCCAAACCCCGACCGGGCATGGGTTCGTTTCGCCAGGTGATGGCGGCGGTCGCGGACGCCTGGCGGGTCCGGCGCGCGGAGCTGGAGGAGTCGGGCGCCGACATCGCCCGCCGGATCGCCGAGGCGGCCGACGGCACGATCATCGCCGCCGCGGGCATACCCGACGCGTTCGCCGAGTCGCCAGGGGTGACCGCGCACCTGCTGGACAGCGCGGTGGCCGGGCTGTCGGCCCGGTTCGACGCACGCCACGGTGGGTTCGGCGGGGCGCCGAAGTTCCCGCCGGCCATGGTGGCCGAGATGCTGCTGCGCCATCATGCGCGCACCGGCGATCCGCGCAGCCTCGAGATGGTGTCGGTCACCTGCGAGCGGATGGCCCGGGGCGGCATCTACGACCAGCTGGCCGGTGGCTTCGCCCGCTACAGCGTCGACGCGACCTGGACCGTCCCGCATTTCGAGAAGATGCTCTACGACAACGCCCAGCTGCTGCGGGTCTACCTGCATCTGTGGCGGGCCACCGAATCCCCGCTCGCCCGGCGCGTGGTCACCGAGACCGCCACCTTCCTGCTCGCCGACCTGCTGACCGATCAGGGAGGCTTCGCCTCCGCGCTGGACGCCGACGCCGTACCCGCTGGTGAGGCCGTACCCGCTGGTGAGGCCGTACCCGCTGGTGCGACCGCAGGGCATCCGCCTCTGGCGCAGGAAGGGGCCAGCTACGCCTGGACGCCGGCGGGGCTGCGCGCGGTGCTCGGCGAGGCGGACGCGGCGTTCGCCGCCGAGATCCTCGGGGTCACCGAGGACGGAACCTTCGAGCACGGGACGTCCGTCCTGCGGCTGCCGGTCGATCCGGTGGAGCCCGCGGACCAGGAACGTTTCGCCCGAATCCGGACGGCGCTCGCCGCCGCCCGGGCGACCCGCCCGCAGCCGGCGCGCGACGACAAGGTGGTCGCGGCCTGGAACGGGCTGGCGATCGCGGCCCTCGCCGAGGCCGGTGCCCTGTTCGCCGAGCCGCGGTGGGTGCGGGCCGCCTGCCGCGCCGCCGAACTGCTGCGCGATGTGCATCTGGTGGACGGACGGCTGCGACGCACCAGCCGCGACGGTCGGGTCGGATCGAACGTCGGTGTGCTGGAGGACTACGGCGACGTCGCCGAGGGTCTGCTCACCCTGCATCAGGTGACCGGCGACCCACAGTGGCTGGACCTCGCCGGGCGGCTGCTCGAGGTCGTCCGTACCCACTTCACCGCGCCGGACGGCGGCTTCTTCGACACCGCCGACGACGCGGAGGTCCTGCTGCGCCGGCCGCGGGACGACTCGGACTCGGCGACCCCGTCCGGTCAGGCGGCGGTGGCCGGCGCGCTGCTGACCCACGCCGCGCTGACCGGTTCCGCGCAACACCGGGAGGCCGCCGAACGGACGCTGGCCCGTTTCGTCCCGTTGCTCTCCCGTGACGCCCGGTTCGCCGGCTGGGCCGGGGCGGTCGCCGAGGCGATGCTGGCGGGGCCGGCCGAGGTGGCGGTGGTGGACAGCCCCGCGCTGGAGCGGGTGGCCCGGCTCGGCACTGATCCCGGGGCGGTCGTGGTGACCAGCGGTCCGCTGCTGACCGGTCGGACCGCACCCGGTGTGTACGTGTGCCGTGACTTCGTGTGCGGACTGCCGGTGCACACCGTGGACGAGGTGCGCCGGGAACTGGGCGTGAAGGTCGCCACCTGAGGGCCGACGGGCTTTCCTTGCTTTCCGGGTAAGCGTGTAATCCTCGAAGGTCGGCCCGTGCGTGGGGGATCCGATCGGGGGACGACGAGGAGACGCGACATGTCCGGTGCGCGTGGTCGGGTGTACGGCAGATCGGGGGACCGTCTCGACGGCCGGCCCGGGCAGGACGCGTCGGACTGGTTCGCCGCCCGCGTGCCCGCGGACTGGTTCACCGGCCCCCCGGAGGTCGTCGTCGACCGAGACGAGATCACCGTTGTCGGCGAGCTCGCGGTCGGGTCAGCTGACGGGTCCGGGTCAGCGGGCGGGGCCGGGACGAGCGCACCGGACGAGGCGGGTGCCGGCCGGATTCGGCGGTTTCGCGAGAGCACCCGGGACGAGCGGGTCGTGATCGCCGGCGAGGCCGAGCGACGGTACGGGCGCAAGGTCGCCTGGGGGGCGACCAGTGGCCAGGCCAGCGAGCTGTTCACCGTGCTGTCCGTGCCGGTGATGACCCGGTTGCGCCAGCCGGAGCGCCAGGTGCTCGACACCCTGGTCGACTCGGGTGTGGCCCGTAGCCGCAGCGAGGCGCTGGCCTGGTGCGTCCGGCTGGTCGGGGACAACGCCGACACCTGGCTGCGACAGCTGCGTGACGCGATGGAACACGTCGAGAAGATCCGCGCCGAGGGCCCGGGTCGCCAGCCGGGGCGTGACTAGAAGATGGCGAACATCAACGCGAGGTAGTGGCACAGCGCGGCCACGAGCGTGAACGCGTGGAACACCTCGTGGTAGCCGAAGGTCGCGGGGGCGGGGTTGGGTCGACGGGTGGCGTAGACGACGGCGCCAAGGCTGTAGCAGACCCCGCCGACCAGCAGCAGCACCATGGACGCGATTCCGGCGCGGTGGGCGAGTTCGGGGATGACGAAGACGGCCACCCAGCCGAGCGCGATGTAGAGCGGCACGATCAGATAGCGCGGCGAGTGCAGCCACAGCATCCGCATCGTCACGCCCAGCGCGGCGCCGCTCCACACCACGGCCAGCACGATCCGTGCCGTCGACGTAGGCATGGCAATAAGGGCAAATGGGGTGTAGGTGCCCGCAATGAATACAAAGATCATTGAATGGTCGAGGCGTTTCATCCGCGCGCGGGCACGTGACGTCGACCACATCGTGCGGTGGTAGAGCGCGCTGGTGCCGAACAGTGCGGCAATGCTCAGTGCATAAATTGCGATGCCGAGTCGAGCACGGAGCGTGGTGGCCAGGGCGACGGCAAGGAGGCCCAGTGCAAGGGAGACAGGGAATGCGCCGGCATGTAGCCATCCCCGCATGCGTGGTCGCACCAGGTCACGTGGGTGGGTTGAGCGGTCCGCCTGCGGAGCCACGGAAGGCTGCTGCGTGAGGGAAGCCACGTGCAGGACGATAACCCGCGGCTTACGGCAGCCACGAGGCGGAGTCGCCGCGCACCGCTACGTCCGTACCGCTGCGTGATGGATCCGACCCTTCTGTCCGCTCGCTATCGCGCGACTGCGGGCGGAACGCGCGGTAGAGTCTAATGATCCTGAACGCGGCCTCGCGGCACCCTGTACGGCGCTTTTTGTCGGCTCGTCGACGAGTAAGTTCAAGGGCCGAAGTGGGCACACCCTTACAGGGCGAGAACGTGGCAGGTTTCGACTCGACCGGAGGTGTGAGCTGTGACGACCGCGGCACAGATTCCGGGGCTTGATGAAGCCCCTACGAAGCACGCCAGGCTGGTCGCCTGGGTGCGCGAGATCGCCGAACTCACCCAGCCGGATCGGGTTGAGTGGTGCGACGGCTCGGATGCCGAGTTCGATCGTCTGACCAGCCTCCTGATCGAGAAGGGGACGCTCTCCAGGCTCAGCGACGACAAGCGTCCCAACAGCTTTTACGCCGCATCCGACCCCAATGACGTGGCGCGGGTCGAGGACCGGACCTACATCTGTTCCGAGACGGCCGACGCGGCCGGTCCGACGAACAACTGGATGGAACCGGCCGAGATGCGGGCGAAGCTCCGCGGCCTGTTCACCGGCTCCATGCGGGGTCGCACGCTGTATGTCGTCCCGTTCTGCATGGGGCCGCTCGGTTCGCATATCTCCGCGCTCGGAGTCGAAATCACCGACTCGCCGTACGTCGTCATCTCGATGCGTACGATGACGCGTATGGGCGCGCCCGCCCTGGAACAGCTCGGCGAAGATGGTTTCTTCGTCCCGGCGGTTCATTCACTGGGCGCGCCGCTCGCCCCCGATGAGGCCGATGTGCCGTGGCCGTGCAACACGACCAAGTACATCAGCCATTTCCCGGAAACGCGTGAGATCTGGTCCTATGGATCGGGTTACGGCGGTAACGCCCTGCTCGGCAAGAAGTGCTACGCCCTGCGTATCGCGTCGGTCATGGCGCGGGATGAGGGCTGGCTCGCCGAGCACATGCTGATTCTGAAACTCACCTCGCCCGCGGGCAAGGTCCACTACATTGCGGCGGCATTCCCGTCGGCCTGTGGCAAGACCAATCTCGCCATGCTCATCCCCACCCTTCCCGGGTGGAAGGCGGAGACTGTCGGTGACGACATCGCCTGGATGCGGTTCGGCGAGGACGGCCGGCTCTACGCCGCCAACCCCGAGGCGGGCTTCTTCGGCGTCGCCCCCGGCACCGGTGAGCAGACCAACCCCAACGCGATCACGACGCTGTGGGGCAACACCGTGTTCACCAACGTCGCCCGCACCGACGACGGCGACGTGTGGTGGGAGGGTCTGACCAAGGAGCCGCCGGCGCACCTGATCGACTGGAAGGGCCGGGACTGGACGCCGGAGTCGACCGACCCCGCCGCCCACCCGAACGCCCGCTTCACCGTCCCCGCCGGCCAGTGCCCGACCATCGCCGACGAGTGGCAGGACCCGCGGGGCGTGCCGATCTCGGCGATCCTGTTCGGCGGCCGCCGGGCGACCGCGGTTCCGCTGGTCACCGAGGCCCCCGACTGGCGGCGTGGCGTGTTCTTCGGCTCGATCGTCGCCTCCGAGACGACCGCTGCCCAGGCCGGCGCGATCGGCAAGCTGCGTCGTGACCCGTTCGCCATGTTGCCGTTCTGCGGCTACAACATGGCCGACTACTTCGCCCACTGGCTCGAGGTCGGTCAGAAGGCCGACCCGGAGAAGCTGCCGAAGATCTACTACGTCAACTGGTTCCGCAAGAGCCCCGAGGGCTCCTTCCTGTGGCCCGGCTTCGGTGACAACAGCCGCGTCCTGGCCTGGATCGTCGGCCGGCTCGAGGGCCACGCCGACGGCGTGGAGACCCCTCTCGGTGTGCAGCCGACCCGCGAGGCGCTGCCCACCGAGGGCCTCGACATCTCCGATGCCGACCTCGACACCCTGCTCACGCTGGACATCGACGTCTGGAAGCAGGAGGCAAGCCTGATCCCCGAGCACTACCAGTCGTTCGGTGACCGGCTGCCGGCCGCCCTCTGGGCTGAGCACGAGGCCCTGGTCAAGCGCCTGAACGGCTGATCTCCCCGCGCGCCCTGATCGCGCGCGGACACGCACCCTCCCGGCCCGGGCCGGACGGCAGTACCACCCGCCGTCCGGCCCGGGCCGCGTTCGTGGTCACCATGTGTGATCGGTCTCGGATGGCCCGGCGGTTGCTTCACCTGCGTCCCGCCGTCCGCGGAGTGTCCGCGTGCGCGATTCTCGGGGTGCGGCGGGGCCGCCGCGTATGTGCAAAGCAACACGTCCGGATGAAGACGCGAACCCGAGAAATCTCTCGATCTTCTGACTGATTTCCGTCGGATGTCAGGTCGCCCGGCAGGCATCGTGGAAAGTTGATGCGAAAGTGCGCCCGGTCAGCGGAAATCGCCGTTGTCGCCGCCACCGGCCGCGGGTTGCCGCGCGTTCCGAGTGTTCCATACAGGTTTCCCTTGTCGGGGAGTCGGACGGCCCGACCGGAGCGTCCACTCGTCCGTCGCTTCCGGGACCGTCCGCCGCTCCCGCGGGCCGCTCGCGTGGCCTTCCTGATGCCCACGGTTGGCCCTGCCCGGACGTACGCCTTCCAGTGAACGATGTTCTCAGGTTCGCCTTACCTTCGTCCTGGACGCCAGGAATACGTCGTCTCGCGAGACGCGGTCGTCCTCGGCCCAGCCGGGCACTGTGCCTGTTCCAGCCAGCCGGAACACCAGCGCAGCGCGCCAGGCGGGCCAGGCGGGGCCGGCAGGCTCACTCTGGCTTCCGTGCTCCCGGGGTCTCCGTGCTCCCGTGCTCCAGGGGCCCGATCCGGCGCGGCTCGGCCGATCGGTGCCAGCGGTGGCTGGGGGCGGCGGTGGGGTCACAGGATCATGGGGGCGCTGTCCCGTGGTGACGGGCGACGGGTGGCTGGCGTCCGGGCGGGACGAGGTGCGGCGATGGTCGTGTCCGGCGGGACGTGGCGTGGCGATGGCCGCGTCCCGCGGGGCCCGGTGCGCGGGCGGGGCGGGCCGAGGCCGCGCGGTCAGCGCTGGCCGTCATGATCCGTGCACGGTCGCACCCGCGGGGCTGCGGTGAGTGGGCGGGTGGGTAAAACGTTTCCAGTTCTTAACGCAACGTGTTGCGGAAAGTGGGTCGCCATCGTCCGAGGCGGCGGCTACCGTGAGACCCCTAGCGTCTAAGCCGAGGTCCGGCATAGTGCCGGACCTCTCGGGAGGCCCCTCGGTGCCGCAGGTGCGACTACACCAGGAGGCCGGTGCCCGGTCCCTGTTGGGGCTGGTCCCGGACTACCTCCGAGTAAGCGGGTGGGCGTGTGCCACGAACGCATGTCGTCGACACAAGCGTGCTGCTTTCTGATCCGGGCGCGCTGCTGCGGTTCGCGGAGCACAATGTCGTGCTCCCCCTCGTCGTCATAGGTGAGCTGGAGGGGAAGCGTAACCATCCGGAACTGGGCTGGTTCGCCCGGGAGGCCCTGCGCCTCCTGGACGACCTGCGCATCCGGCATGGCCGCCTCGACCAGCCCATCCCACTGGCGGACGGGGGAACGCTTTGGGTGGAACTCAACCACACCGATGCTGCCGTGCTTCCACCGGGGTTCCGGGTCGACACGAACGACTCGCGGATCCTCTGTGTGGCCATGAACCTGGCCGCCGAGGGCCACGAGGTCGTACTGGTCACCAAGGACCTTCCGCTGCGGGTGAAGGCCTCGGTCCTGGGCCTGCCGGCAGAGGAGTACCAGGCCCTGTCGCCGGTGGACACCGGATTCTCCGGGATGGCGGAGCTCACCGTCGACCAGGAGGACCTCGACCGGCTCTACTCCCGGGAGTACACCGAGATCCTGGCCGCGGCCGATCTGCCGTGTCACACCGGGCTGGTGCTCACCACCTCGGGGGGCAGCGCCTCGGCGCTCGCCCGGGTCACCGCGGACAAGCAGGTCCGCCTGGTCCGTGGTGATCGGGACGCCTTCGGCCTGCACGGTCGCTCCGCCGAACAGCGGGTGGCTCTCGACCTGCTGCTCGACCCGGACGTCGGGATCGTCTCGCTCGGTGGCCGGGCCGGCACCGGCAAGTCGGCGCTGGCGCTGTGCGCGGGGCTCGAGGCGGTGATGGAACGGCGGGCGCACCGCAAGGTCGTCGTCTTCCGTCCGCTGTACGCGGTGGGTGGGCAGGAACTCGGCTACCTGCCCGGCAGCGAGAACGAGAAGATGGCCCCGTGGGCGCAGGCGGTGTTCGACACGCTCGGGGCGCTGGTCTCCCCGGAGGTGATCGAGGAGATCGTCGACCGGGGCATGCTCGAGGTGCTGCCGCTGACCCACATCCGGGGTCGCTCCCTGCACGACGCGTTCGTGATCGTGGACGAGGCGCAGTCGCTGGAACGTGGGGTGCTGCTCACCGTGCTGTCCCGGCTGGGGCAGGGCTCGCGGGTGGTCCTCACCCACGACGTGGCCCAGCGGGACAACCTGCGGGTCGGCCGGCATGACGGTGTCGCCTCGGTCATCGAGACGCTCAAGGGTCACCCGCTGTTCGCTCACGTCACGCTGACGCGGTCCGAGCGGTCGCCGATCGCCGCGCTGGTGACGACGATGCTCGAGGACCTGGTCCTGTAGCCCGACGGTCCTGCCGTCCCGCGGGACGTCGTGCGTCCCAACGCCGACGTCCCGCGGGACACCGGACCGCGGGAACGTTCGGGCCGGGCGAGTGGTTGTCACAGGTGACCTTCATGGGAGGTGTCACCGCATGATCTTCGGTCGCCACAAGACCGCTCTTCCCACCCCGGAGCAGGCGCTGCCCGGGCGGGACAGTCCCATCCTCGGCGGTGAGGTGCCGCACACGGTGCTCGGCACGTCGATCACCGGTCCGTTCCCCGCCGGTCTGGAGACGGCCGTGTTCGGGCTGGGCTGCTTCTGGGGCGCCGAGCGGATGTTCTGGCGGGTGCCCGGCGTGTACACGACGGCCGTCGGCTACGCCGGCGGGTCGACGCCGAACCCCACCTACGAGGAGACCTGCTCCGGGCTGACCGGGCACACCGAGGCCGTGCTCGTCGTGTTCGACCCGGCGAAGGTCACCTACGAGCAGCTGCTCAAGGTGTTCTGGGAGGGCCACGACCCGACCCAGGGCATGCGTCAGGGCAACGACGTCGGCACCCAGTACCGCTCGGCGATCCACACCACCTCCGACGTGCAGGCGAGGACCGCCGCCGCCAGCCGGGACGCCTTCGCCGAGGTCCTCGCCGCGGCCGGGTTCGGCGCGATCACCACCGAGCTCGCCCCGGCCGGCACGTTCTACTACGCCGAGGAGTACCACCAGCAGTACCTCTCCGATGCCAAGAACCCGCACGGCTACTGCGGTCTCGGTGGCACCGGGGTCTCCTGTCCGGTGGGTGTGGCGGCCACCGGCGGCTGATCAGGGCTTGTCGGCCGGGGTGAGGGCACCGTCGATGGTGTGGACGTCCCGGCCGACGGGCAGCTTCGCGACGCTGTCGACGACCGCGGTCGGGCGGTAGGGGAAACGTTCGATGTCGGCCCGGCCGGTGATGCCGGACAGGACCAGGACGGTGTCCATCCCGGCCTCGAGGCCGGCGACGACGTCGGTGTCCATCCGGTCGCCGATGACGACCGTGGTCTCGCTGTGCGCGGACAGGGTGTTCAGGGCGCTGCGCATCATCAGCGGGTTGGGCTTGCCGACGAAGTAGGGGGTGATGCCGGTCGCCTTGGTGATCATCGCCGCGACGGCGCCGGTGGCCGGGAGCAGGCCCTCGACGGACGGTCCGGTCGGGTCGGGGTTGGTCGCGATGAAGCGGGCCCCGCCGCGGACCAGCCGAATCGCCCGGGTGATCGCCTCGAAGCTGTAGGTGCGGGTCTCCCCGAGGACGACGTAGTCCGGCGAGCGGTCGCTCAGGACGTAGCCGACCTCGTGCAGGGCGGTGGTCAGACCCGCCTCGCCGACGACGTAGGCGGACCCGCCGGGCCGCTGGGTGTGCAGGAACAGGGCTGTGGCCAGCGCCGACGTCCAGATACGTTCGGCGGGGATGATCAGGCCCGAGCGGGCGAGCCGGGCCGACAGATCCCGCGCGGTGAAGATCGAGTTGTTCGTCAGTACGAGAAAGCCCAGGCCCGCGGCGGTAATGCCGGCGATGAACGCGTCGGCGCCGGGAATGGGATGTTCCTCGTGGACGAGAACGCCGTCCATGTCGATGAGATAGTTCTCGATCCGTCGTTCCGACATGGACGCTGATTCTGCCCTGTGGTCGGCCGTTCGTCGGCCTCGGGCGGTCCGAAGGGGTCGGTGGCTCACAGCACGGCGACTCCCGCGGCCGCCTGGCCGGCCGGCATCGTCAGGCACAGCGCCGGGACCACGAGCCAGCGGCGCAGCCCCTCGTCACGGGCGTAGCGGTGGGCGTGCTCCGGGGCCCGAAACGGCCCCACGACGCCCCGGATCCGCTCGCCGGAGCCGCCGAGCACCACCACCGACCAGGCTTCGGCCGAGGTGTCGTCGGCCGTGTTCGGCAGCGCGGGGGACTCCCACCAGACCGGTGCCACGTCGATCATGCGTTCCCCCCACATTTAGTGCGACTTTTCGTCCGCATTGTGCTTAATAATTGGGATTTGACGTGGGAGATAGTTTTGAGGTTGTTCATCGGATATACGCGTGGGTGTGGCCGCCGGCCCGGCCGGAAAGTGTGAGCTGGTCGGACGGGGCAGGCGTGGGCACCCGTTCGGCCGGGCCGTGACCAGACCCGCCAGGTCTGGCCCGGATGGGGGAGGGCAGCCCCCGGATCGGGGTGGCCGGCGGCTGGGCGCGATCACAACGGCGGGCGGCGCAACGTCGTCGCCAGGCCGCGCGTCTGTTCAGTCGTTGCTTCTCACCACGGGGGGATCCGTGCGCCGCCGCCATCAGTACCGCACCTGGGAGGAACTCTCCGGGCCGGAACGCCGCCGAGGGCTGGCGATCCTCGCCGTCGTCGGCGTCGCTGCGGTCACCACGGTCTACCTCGTCGTGGGCAGCGGTGACCCGCAGGCCACCGCCGGTGCCCCGAGCCCGTCCCGCGTCGCCCTCGCCGGCGCCAGCGGCGGTTCCGATGTCACGGCCAGCCAGCCGCAGGCCGCGGCGCAGCCACCGCAGCCCCGGCCGCCGACCGATCAGGGCCAGTTGGACGCCTGGTACGCCGGCACCGCGCAGCTGCGCGGCGAGATCGTGACGGCGGTGGGCGCGGTCCGCGCGGACATCCAGGCCGCCAACGGCCTCGAGCTCAGGCCGGCCTGCCAGCGGCTGGGCACGATCGTCGACGGCGTTCCCGGCGCCGGCGCACCGCCGGTGACCAGCACGGCGGGGCAGACCTGGAACGCGGGCGCCGCGGCCTACGCGCAGGCGGTGTCGACCTGCGGGAACCTCTTCGACGGCACCCCGCTCCCGCCCACGGTGCTGTTGGCGCGCACGACCGAGGCGCTCAACACCGCCGACGGCCACTGGGCCCGGCTCGCCGCGCAGATCGGCGCGCCGGCCCAGATCATCCCGGCGAACGGCCAGCTCCCGGCCCGCTGAGCCGAAGCGCCAGAGCGGGCGGTGCTGCCAGACTCGGGCGGTGGACTACTTCGCGATCATCGAAACCGAGGGCGCGGCGCTGCTGAGGTCGACGTCGACGAACCTGGACGCCGAGGTCCCGTCCTGTCCGGGCTGGAGTTCCCGCCGACTGCTACGCCATGTGGCACGGCTGCTGCACGGGGTCGGTGTCGCCGTGCCGCGCGGGACGACCGACCCGCCGCCGCGCAACCCGCCCGCGCCGACCGAGGACGCGCAGCTGATCTCCTTCGGCTGGCAGGCCCTCACCGATGTGCTGGCCGCCCTGCGGGACACCGACCCGGACCTGCCCGCCTGGAACCACGTCGGTGCCCCGGCCGTCGCCGGTTTCTGGTCGCGCCGGCTCGCCCATGAGCTCGTCGTGCACCGATGGGACGCCGACACCGCCACCGGGCGGACCCAGCTGCCCGCCGCCGCGGTCGCCGCCGACGGCGTGGACGAACTGCTCACCGTCCTGCTGCCGGGGATCGCCCGGGCGCGCGTCCCGCGGGACGCGGCGAGCGTGCACGTCCATCTCACCGACACCGCGCCGGGCGGGGAGTGGCTGGTGCGGTGGGCCGACGGCGCGTTCGAGGTCCACCGCGAGCATGCCCGGGGCGACGCGGCGCTGCGTGGTCCCGCGGGACCGGTGCTGCTCGCCCTGTGGGGCCGGGTGCCCTTCGACCATCCCGACCTCGCCGTGCTCGGCGACCACGGCCTGCTCGCCGAGCTCAGCACCGGCCTCTGAGCACCACGGGACGCCATCCCCCGTGCCCCCGTGCGCGGGCGCGCGGGGGATGCCCCCCGGTCCCGGTGCGATCCGCCTCCGCTGACGGGCGCGGTGACCTGCGTCCGTAGCACCTTCGGGTGGCCCCCGGCGGCCGCGGGGCGGCTCAGGCCGTCAGGAGGGGCCGGTGGGACGACGGAACAGGACCGCGGTGGGCGCGGCCGGGGTGAGGGTCGCCCTGGACGGGGTGAACAGGAACGACTGCTGGGGCTGACCGTTCGGGCCGAGCAGGAAGGCCCGCTCGATCGACTCGACCTGGACGCGGGCGCCGAGGTCGCGTCCGGCGCCGACGACGCGGGTCGCCTCGATGGAGGCGATGTCCTCGGCGACGGTGCCGGCGGGCAGTTCGATGGCGGTCGCGGCCGGAACATCGCGGCGCAGCGCCCAGATCGGATACACCTTGGCGCTGCGGTAGGTCTGGGCGCTGCCGGAGAGCCGCACGCCCACGGACACACCGACCCAGTTGTCGTCGGTGTTCGGCGGGCCCACCGTCGTCTTGCGGATGATCAGATACACGTAGTTGCGCGGGTCGCTGATCCTGGTCGTCGAGTTCGGCGTCTTGTCGTTGTCGACCTTGCCCTCGCGCTGCACCTCCTGGGCCATCACCCAGTAGGTCCACGGGTTCGCGTCCAGCTCGCGTTCGCGGGCCTCGGCGGCGGGGTCGAGGGTGTCGGCGGTGGACAGCGCGAAGCGCATCCGGGCGTCCGGGTTCGGGCACATGGTGTTGTTCGAGGTGCAGGTGCCGAGCACGGGATGGGTGCCCTCGTAGCGTCCGGTGAACGGCACCGTGGTGTGCTCCGGACCCTGGATGAGCGCGCTGCCGGGAACCGCGGCGCCGGCGGCGTCGATCTCCACCTGGTAGATCCACTCGATGTCGGTGGTGCGACCCCACTGGGCCATGAGCTCGGGTGTGGTGCTGCCACCGTCCTCGTTGCTCCACACCATCGAGTAGGTGAGCAGCCGGTGCCCGGCGACGGCGGTCGGCGCCTCGGAGTGGAAGGCGAGCAGCGGCGTGTCGTCCACAGCGTTCTGGAACGGTCCCCCGGCGGCGGCGGCGGCGGCGGCGGCCGTGCCGGTGGCCGCGGTGCCCTGGGTGGCCGCGGTGCCCCCGGTGGTGCTGCCCTGGGTGGCCGCGGCGGCGTCGGGAGTCACGGCGCCGGTGCGGCCGTAGACGACGGGTGCGTGGGCGAGGGCCTGGTAGGAGGCGTCCTGCGCGGCGACGGTGCGGTAGGTGAGGCTGGTCAGGCGGGCCGAGGTGGCGGCCTGGGCGGAGCGGTCGTCGGCGAACGCGACCCGCAGGGTGTGCTCGCCCCTGGCCAGCCGGCCGAGAGCGAGGCTGCGCCGGATGGGGAACGAGGCGGGAATGACGATGTCGGTGGCGTAGGTGTTGTCGACGAACAGCGAGACCACGGCCGACTCGCTGCCGGGGGAGCCCCAGGAGACGCCGGGCGCGGCGGTGGTCACGTCCAGCAGGACCTCACCGTCGGCGGCGGTGCGGAAGGGGGTGGCCGAGCTCTGCCCGCGGTTCACCACGATCTCGGCGGGTGGATCGACCGTCCTGTCGTGCGAACTGCAGGCCACGAGACCCACTGTCATGGTGGCCGCCGCCGCCACCGCCGCGAGCACCCGCCGCACTCCCCTCGACACCGCGTTTTCCCCTCTCGGGGCCGGCGAGCTCGCCACCCGCGTGGCCGTCCCCACCCCACCGGTCCCGGTTCCATCCTGCCTCGGTCCCCCTCGCCGGCCGGCAGCGGTATGGCGCGGACGGCGAACGGGTCGGCGTGGGGTGACCGCGGGTGGCGGTGCCGGGCGCGGGGGTGCCAGTGCCACGGCGTGAGACGGGTCTCGCCGGCTGGCCGTTCGGTGTGGGTGGCCCCGGCTGGCAAGGGACGGACGTCCCGCGGACGGGACGTGGTGTTCCCCACGCGCCAGCCGACCAGGGTCGCTGCCGGCGTCGCCCGTCGATTGCCGGATACGGTCGTCGGACGGACCTGGTACCGGCGGAGAACGTCCGGACAACCACGGGTTGGCCGACACACCGTGGGCCGGTGACTCGAGACGGAGCGGGAGCGGGATTCGTGCGCAAGTTCGTCATCATGGGAGTGCAGGGCAGCGGTAAGGGAACCCAGGCGACGATGCTGGCGCGGGATTTCGACCTGGTCCACATCAGTGTCGGTGACGTGTTCCGCTGGAATGTCACGAACCACACGAAGCTCGGCGCCCAGGTGAAGCGGACGGTCGCCGCAGGCCGGCTGGTGGGCGATGACCTGGTCGAGGCGGTCGTGCGCACGCGGCTCGCCGAGCATGACTGGAACTACGGTTTCATCATCGACGGTTTCCCGCGCAACGCCCGGCAGGCCGAGTTCTTCCTGGAGAGCTACGACATCGACGGCGTCATCTACCTGGACCTGCCCGACGAGGAGGTCTACCGGCGGGTGCTCGCCCGCCGGCTGTGCTCCCGCTGCGGTCTGGACTACAACCTGATCGCCAGCCGGCCGATCGTTCCCGACACCTGCGATGTCTGCGGCGCGGCGCTGCGCAGCCGCCCGGACGACAACCCCCAGGCGCTCGCGGTGCGGCTGCGGGACTACCACGAGAAGACCAAACCGGTGATGGAGATCTTCCAGCGCAAGGAGTTCGTCGCCGTCGTCGACGCCCGCCGCGAGCCGCGGGCGGTGCAGGGCGAGATCCGCGGCTACTTCGACCTTCCGGAACTCGCCCCCGCCACGGTCTGAGGCGACCCGGCGCTCAGGCCTTCGAGAAGACGAGTTCCAGGGCGCCCGCCCCGCCGGCCCCGACGCTGCCCAGCCCGCCTCGGATGCCGTGGCCGGTGAAGCTGATCGAGTGCGCGACGCCGAGACCGACGTCCGAGGTGATGGTGTAGCCGGCGGCGGGCAGGGCGCCGCGGTAGAACGTGACCATCGAGTCGCTGGCCACCCCGGTCAGGGTCACGGTGGACGTGCCGCCGGTGGTCGTCCCGACCCGGGCCTTCGCGCCCGGGGGGACGGGGAAGTCGGCTGGCACGTTGGTGCCACGCAGGGCGTCCGCACCGGTGACGGCACCGAGGCGACCGATCCCGGGAACCGAGGCCCCGACCGAGGTGGGCAGCGAGGTCGGCAGGCCCGAGGGCAGTCGCAGCGTGGGTGTCGCGCCGACCGACGGGGTGGTGGTGGCCTCCGAGCCGGAGGAGCCGTCCGGGCCGCAGGCACTGGTCAGCCCGGCCAGGCCGACGAGGGCGAGGCCCGCGACGATGGTGCCCGCCCGGGTGGCCGCGCCCCGCGCCGGGCGGGCCGGGCGGGCCGGGCGGGCCGGGTGCGCGGGCGGTGCCTGCTGGGTGTCCGGCATGCTGCGTCCTCCGTGGAGATCCGGGTCGGTTCTGGGCGCCGGTGTCCGGTCTGGTGCCCGCCGTCGAGACCCTAGCCCGGTCGGGGGGTGCCAGGGCCATGGCTGTCGGCAGGACGTCACGATCACTGGCCTGAGCGTGGTCACCCGTCCGATGGCGGTAGCGGCCCTGGTCACGCTGCTGACCAGGGCCGACGGCGTGGCCGTCCCAAGGGGGGCCAAAAGTTCGGATTTGCGGTACTAGTTAGGTTTAGCCATGATAGGGCCAGGGTAACCGCTCATCCTGACGGTTGCTTCGGCTGCACTCCTGGCGTGCGAGACCTCGCGGGCGCCGGGCGGTGTGTCGAGCGCGGTGGGACGATGATGTCCGTGACGGTTGTGACCTGGCCGTGTACCTACGGTGAGATTAGCATCATCGACACGTAAAGTGAGGTTGCATGTACAGTTCGAGGTGCGACGTGTCTGGACGTCGGTGCCCTGTTCCGGGCACCCGGTCTCAGCTCGCTCTCTGAACGTGACGGTCACCAACAACGCGGTCATCAGCGTGGCTCTCGGCTACGTCGAGGCGAACCCGGATGACGTGGACCTCATCCGGTCCCTCATCGTCCTGGCGCTGCATGGTCCGTCGATCATCGCCCGTGATACCACTCCTGCGCATGTCACCTGCCGCGCCGCCATCGTGTCGCCGGACTGGCGCGTCCTGGAGGTCCGCGACGCGCCGTCGTCCAGCTGGCAGTTGCCGACCGGCCATCTGGAGGTGGACGACGCGTCCCTGCTGGGCGCCGCGCTGGGCCTGGCGTCCCGCCGCGGCGGCGTCGACCCGAACATGGTGATCCTCGACGGCATCGTCCCCGTCGACGTGGACGCGACGATCGCCCCGGCCGTGCCCGTGCTCGGCGAACCCGAACACGTCCACTACAACGTGACCTACCTGTTCCACGTCGAGGATCGGGACCTGGCCGTCTCCGACGCCCGCGCGCACGCCGTGCGCTGGGTCGACCCGGCCACGATCCCCGGCCAGCTGGGCACCAGGCTCGTGCGGATGTCACGCGAGGCCCGCCTGGTGCGCTGAGGCGGATGTCGGGGCCGGCTGGCCGTCCCCGACGATGGCCGGGGTCAGTCGGACGTCGGCGCGGGGCCCAGCCAGGCCCTGCTGCCGAAGCTCTCGACTGACCTGCTGGCGACCCCGGACGCCGAGGTGAGCGCGGCGACCAGATCGGCACGGCCGGCGCCGGCGCCCTGGGCGACGGCCCAGGCGAAGGCACCGTGCAGCACATCGCCGGCGCCCAGGGTGTCCACCGCGTGGACGGCGGGCGGCGTGACCGTCCCGTGACCCGTGGCGTCCGCCCAGCGGATCGGACCGGGGCCGGCGGTGACCGCCGCGAACGACGGCCCGTGCGCCAGCAGATACCGCAACGTCCGCGTGACCGCATCCCCGCTGTCGGCGCCGGCTGCGTCGTCCATGAGGCCGGTGCTGTCGGTGCGGGTCGGTGGGCGGAAGGCGGCGCCGCTGATCACGATGTCGAGGTGGGGGAGCAGCTGGTCGGTGCCGGGCTTCCAGGAGCCGGCGTCGAGGATCACCAGCGGTCGGCGCCCGATCCCGGACCTGGGCCGGACGGCGGCCAGCGCGGTCATGATCTCGAGCGCGGCCGCGGGCTGATGGCCATCCAGCAGGACGACGGACGCCCGCGGGAGCAGGGCACCCGCCTCGGCGCAGGCCCTCGCCATGGCCGCCTCCGGTGGCATGCCGTCCGGTGCTGTGGGCGGCGGCTGGCCATGGGCGGAGGCCACCGACCGCTGGCCGGTCGAGGCGCTGACCATGATGGCCGAGATGGGCAGGGTGGCCGCGTCCGGACGAAGATCGAGCGTGGTGACGCCGGTTGCGGCGAGATCCGCGCGCACGGCCTGGGCGAGCGGGCCGGTGCCGATGGCACTCAGCAGAACCGCCCGGCCACCCAGGTGCGCGAAGGTCACCGCGGCCCCGGTCGCCGGTCCGCCGGCGGCGGTCATGAACTGTTCGGCCACGATCTTCTCGTCGGCGTGCGGTGGTCGCCGCACCTGATAGACGGTGTCGAACGTGGTCAGGCCGATGAACAACCCCAGGGGCGGCGGCCTGTCGGTCGGGGACGGTGGGTGTGCGCTCACCCGTCCATTCTCGGCGCCGGCCGGGTGCTGACTCCGGCAGCGGATCGTGCCGGTGTCCCACGGCACGCGCACTGCGGGATATTCCCGGGGGTCATACCTCCGAGTGTGTTTCCTTCATTGCCGGATAGCGCCGATGCGGCAGGCTGCTGACGGCCGCCGGCACCCTCGTTCGTGGGTATCCGGAACATCGGGACGGAAACATGCCCGTGTTACTTCACGGTTCTCTGGTCGATATGGTAAAAACTGGGAACCAAGGTGATCAGTGCTCTTCTTATTGATGTTCAAAATAGCTACACAGATTCTGTGTGGCAGCGGTCGACGCTCCGGTGGAGCGCGGGAATGGCCTTGGTGGCCGCCGGACTGTGTGGTGGCCTGACGCCCCGTCCGGGCGCCGAGGGCGGAGCAGGCGCCACCGCGGGCACCGACCGGATGGGTGCCGCGATGGCCACCGTCCTGACGCGGACGTCGGCGGCGACGGCGGGATCACCGTCCGGCGATGTGGTGGGGACGGCGGGCGTCGCGCCGACGCTGGCCGTGGCGCCGGCCGTCCTGCGGGCCGGGGCGGCACCGCGGATCATGCCCGTCGCCGAGGCCAGGTCCGCCAGATCGGTGCCGGTGACCGCGCAGCCGCTGACTCCCACACCGACGAGTTCGGCACCCGCGGTTCCAGCGCCGACGGTTCCAGTGCCGGGCTCGGTGGGGCTCGAGGGGCTGGTGCGGTTGTATCTGGCGGGGCGGCCAGGGCATGTCAGCGTGGCGGTGTTCGACGCGGTCGCGGGGACGACGGTCGCGGTGACCGATCCGGCGGTGGTCGGGTACGAGATGGCGAGTTCGGTGAAGCTCGACATTCTGACCGCGCTGGTGCGCGACGCCGGGCCGACGGGCACGCTCACAGCCCGGCAGCGGACCCTGGCCCGCAAGATGATCTCGGTGAGTGACAATGACGCCGCCAGCGCCCTGTGGCGCGACGCCGGTGCCGCCGCCGGGATGAGTGTCTTCTTCGCCCGACTGGGCATGGTCGCGACCCAGGCCGATACCGGGGGGCACTGGGGGCTGACCCGGACGACCGCGGCCGACCAGCTCGCGGTGTTGCGGGCGGTCGCCTACCCGGGGGTGCTGCTCGCCGAGCAACGTGAGGTGATCGCCGCCCTGCTGCGCACGGTGATCCTCAGCCAGCGCTGGGGTCTGACCGGCGGGGTGCCGTCCGGTGTGGCGGTGGAGCTGAAGAACGGCTGGCTGCAACGCGGCGACGGCGGCTGGGTGATCACAAGTCTGGCGCACGTCCACGGCGCCGGCCGGGACTACGTGATGGCGGTCTACACCAAGGACGGCCCGAGCAGAGCCGCTGGCATCGCGACCGTGCAGGGACTGTCCGCCCTGGCCTGGAACGCCGCGGCTGTCTCACCGGCGCTGGGCTGAGGCCGCGTCCCGCGGGACGCGCTGTCCGAGGTGACGTGGCCGTGACCGCGCCACCTCGGACCAGGCGTTCGTCAGCCGCTGAAGCGGGCGACGGCGCGCATCTTGTTCATGGCGTCGAGGGCGGCGACCTTGTACGACTCGGCCAGCGTCGGGTAGTTGAAGACGCTGTCGACGAGGTAGTCGATCGTGCCGCCGCAGCCCATCACGGTCTGCCCGATGTGGACCAGCTCGGTGGCGCCCGTACCGAACACGTGCACGCCGAGCAGGCGCCGGTCCTCCGGGCTGACCAGCAGCTTCAGCATGCCGTAGGAGTCGCCGAGGATCGCGCCCCGGGCGAGTTCCCGGTAGCGGGCGATACCGACCTCGAACGGGATGGCCTGTTCGGTCAGCTCGTCCTCGGTGCGCCCGACGTAGGAGATCTCCGGGATGGTGTAGATCCCGATCGGCATCAGCTCGGCACGCAGGGCGTTGACATCCTCGCCGCACGCGGCGTAGGCGGCCAGGCGGCCCTGTTCCATCGACGTCGCGGCCAGCGCCGGGAAGCCGATGACGTCACCGACCGCGTAGATGTGGTCGACTTCCGTGCGGAAGTCCGAGCCGACCTTGATCCGCCCGCGGCTGTCCGCGGACAGGCCCGCCGCCGGCAGGTTGAGAATGTCGGTGAGACCCTGCCGCCCGGCGGAGTACATCACCGTGTCCGCCGGAAGCTTCTTGCCGCTTTCGAGCAGGGTGAGTGTGCCGCCGTTGTGCCGTTCCACCGAGACGACCGACTCGCGGAACCGGAACGTCACCGCGAGATCCCGCAGCTGGTACTTCAGCGCCTCGACGATCTCGACGTCGCAGAAGTCGAGCATGCGGTCGCGCCGCTCGACCACCGTGACCTTCGAGCCGAGGGCGGCGAACATCGAGGCGTACTCGATGCCGATCACCCCCGCGCCGACGACGACCATCGACCGTGGCAGTTTCTCCAGCGCGAGGATCTGGTCGCTGTCGACGACCGTGCGGCCGTCGAAGTCGACCGTGTCCGGCCGCGCGGGCCTTGTGCCGGTGGCGATGATGATCCGCTCGGCGTGTACGCGGCGGTCCTCGATGTCACCCGCGGCCCGCACGCTGACCGTGTGCGGGTCGATGAAGCTCGCCAGGCCCGTCAGCAGGGTGACGTGGTTACGGCTGAGCTGGTTGCGGATGACATCGATCTCACGGCTGATGACATGTCGGGTACGCGCCGACAGGTCACCGACAGTGATGTCATCCTTGACTCGATAGCTCGAACCGTAGAGCTCACGTTGCGACATGCCCGTGAGGTAGATAACAGCTTCACGCAGGGTCTTCGACGGGATCGTGCCAGTGTTGATACTGACCCCGCCGATCATCTCCCGCTTGTCCACGATCGCGACGCGCCGGCCAAGCTTGGCTGCCGCGATCGCAGCCTTCTGCCCGCCGGGCCCGGACCCGATGACGAGGACGTCATAGTCGAACACCGACACCTCCCCGCATTCTTTCCGGCTCCCGGTGAACCTGAGGCTATCTGTCGCGGCGCCGCTCGAAGCGATGTTGCACCGGCTTGTTACGTTTATTTCTTCTGGATGCTTTCCCGGGGGCGTTTCAGCCACGCGATATCACATAAAGTAGGCAATTCGGATCTCTCCGTCATACCCGAGATGGGTGGTTTTCGGCGCCTGCTTCGCGAAGTCGAGCTGCCCCTTCGGGCGATGCCGCCGCCGCGCGCGACCGCGCAAAAATTCTTGCCGGCGACCCGTAACGGACGGCCGGCGGTCTCGTTAGACAGGTCGCGGGGGTCGTGGAGGCTGTCTGGGGGGTCTTCCACGACTCCCGCCGCCGTCGAGGCCGGCCATCACTGTCGGGACGGGCGCCGGGCCACACCGGCCGGCGTACGGGAGGGATGGCGGGCCAGGGGACGCGACGGCCGGCTGCCGGCTCCGGAGCGTAAGCACTCCGGAGCCGGCCCAGCCTGAGCCACGCTGCCACGCCACGGTGATTGCGGGTGGGTCAGTGGTTACGGGTGGGTCAGTGATTACGGGTGGGTCAGTGGTTACGGGTGGGTCATGGACAGGACGTCGAGGGCCGCGTCCAGCTGGGCCTCGGTGAGCTTGCCGGCCTCGACGTAGCCGCGCTCGAGCACGACCTCGCGGATCGTCTTCTCCTCGGCGAGGGAGAGCTTGGCGACCTTCGCCGCCTCCTCGTAACCGATGTACTTGTTCAGCGGCGTCACGATGGACGGCGACGACTCCGCGAACCGCCGGCACTTCTCGACGTTCGCCTTGATCCCGTCCACGCACCTGTCCGCCAGCAGGACGCTGATCGTCGACAGGATGTGGATCGACTCGAGCAGGTTGCGCGCGATCACCGGCAGCATCACGTTGAGCTCGAAGTTGCCGGCCGACCCGCCGAAGGCGACCGCCGCGTCGTTCCCGATGACCTGCGCCACCACCTGGCAGACCGCCTCCGGGATGACCGGGTTGACCTTGCCCGGCATGATCGACGAGCCCGGCTGCAGGTCCGGCAGGCTGATCTCGCCGAGCCCCGCCCGCGGCCCCGACGACGCCCACCGCAGGTCGTTGGAGATCTTGTAGAGCGAGACCGCGATGACCCGCAGCACCCCGGACGCCTCGACCAGCCCGTCCCGCGAGGCCTGCGCCTCGAAGTGGTTACGGGCCTCGGCCAGCGGCAGCCCGGTGTTCGCGGCCAGTTCCTCGATGACGGCGGCGGAGAACCCGGGCGGCGTGTTGATCCCGGTGCCCACCGCGGTACCACCAAGCGGCAGCTCCCCGATCCGGGGCAGCGCCACGTTCAGGCGTTCCACTCCCAGGCGCACCGCCGCCGCGTACCCGCCGAACTCCTGACCGAGGGTGACCGGGGTCGCGTCCATCAGGTGGGTCCGCCCCGACTTCACCACCTCGGCGAACTCGGTCTCCTTACGACCCAGCGCCGCCGCCAGATGCTCCAGCGCCGGGATCAGCTCCTGCACGATCCCCTGCGTCGCCGCCACGTGAATGGACGACGGGAACACGTCGTTGGACGACTGCGACGCGTTGACATGGTCGTTCGGATGCACCGGACGGCCCAGACGCTCGGACGCCAGCGACGCCAGCACCTCGTTGGTGTTCATGTTCGACGAGGTGCCGCTGCCGGTCTGGAACACGTCCAGCGGGAAGTGCTCGTCCCAGTCGCCGCGCGCCACCTCGGCGGCCGAATCCCGGATCGCCTCGGCGATGTCGCCGTCGAGCACCCCGAGCTTGGCGTTCACCGTCGCCGCGGCCGCCTTGATCCGTGCCAGCGCCTGGATGTGCGCGCGGGAGATCCGCTGGCCCGAAACGGGGAAGTTCTCCACCGCCCGCTGCGTCTGCGCCCGCCACCGGGCCGACGCCGGCACCCGGACATCCCCCATGCTGTCGTGCTCGATGCGGTATTCCTGCTCGCTCATGCGCCCGTTCTCCCGATGTTCCGTCGCCATCGACCCGACCGACCAGCCCCGCGACCGGCGTCTAACCGCCCGCGCGGAGCTCAGGCCCAGCGCACGGCCCGCGAGCGCATACGCCGACCCCACCGCCGACCCTAGGACATCTGACGCGTACGGTCCCCCCACGACGGTGCGCATGGGCCCTCTCACAACACCTCCACCGCGCCGAGCACCACCCCGCCCGGCCGCGACTACCGCCCCCGCGCCGCCCCCGCAGCACCTGCCACAGCCCCGCCCTCCGGCGGCCGCCGCTCGGCGATCCCACGCCACGCTCCTCACCGACCCCTCGCCCAGCGCCTGTCTGCTCGGCCTGGTTCCCGGACCTGTCAAGGAGGTCGAGAAGGTCTGAAACGATCCCGGGGTCAACATGCTCACCGAGAACCACTCGAAATTCCTTCTCGCCGAGCATCTCCCGCTGCCGTCGCAGCCAGTGCAGATCTGTCCCTGCTTCTGGAGATTCGATCCCAAGGCGGATGGAAAGGCTCGCGAGGTTGTAGGGAACGGCTTCCGCCGCTCGTTTCTGCTCGGTATACAGGGCGCCGATCTGGGAGGTGGAGGTGGCGATGCCGGCGCGGTTGCCGAGTTCCTCGTCGAGGGTGAGGGATTGGCGGTAGCGTTCTTCGGCAGCCGGGGCCGTCCGGGGTGAGGACGTCCTCGGCGTTGTCCAGCAGCAGCGTCACGCTTGCCCGGGGTAGGAGATGCTCGGCGAGCAGATCAAGTCGCCGCCGCCATGCTGTCTGGCCGGAGCGGAGCTCGCCGACCAGGGCGCGGAGCACGTCCCGTTCGGGGAGTTCGTGGGCCAGGCACCAGGAGTGCAGGCGGTCGGCGACGGTGAGCAGGATCTGGTCGACGGCGACCAGGCCGGTCAGGGAGACCAGCAGGCCCGGGTCGTCGTCGCCGCCGGCGGTGGTCACCAGCTGCGCGGCGAGGGTGGACTTGCCGACACCGCCGAGACCCGTGGATGACGACACCGGTCCGCGCGCCACGCAGCGAACGCAGCAGGGCCCGCGCAGGTACAGCGTGGGTGTCGCCCACTCCGCCAGCGCCGCCCGCTGCGCCTCGACGGCCCGGCGGGCATCCGACAGGGCGGCCAGTGGGTCGACCACCTCACGTCCCGCGAGCTCGGCGTACAGGCGGCTGGTCAGTTCGGTCGCGTACAGGTCGCTGACCGACGTGGTCATCGCGCGCACCGCGGGCACACCGTGCGCGAGCAGCCCACGGGCCAGCGCGGGTAGCTGAGCTTCGCCTTCACCCGCACCTTCGCCTTCGCCTTCGCCGGCGGGGGATGGCGTGCCGCGCGCGGCCAGGGCGGTGGAGCAGCCGGCGAGCACGACCAGGGGGACGCCCCGGTCGCGGATCAGGATCTTCGTCGCGAACGTGGACGCGTCCACCGGGTCGGCCTCGCCGGTGGCTGTCTCAAGGATCAGCTCACCCGGGCGGGCGTGGCAGGAGATGTGCAGGATGTGGAACCGTTCCTGCTTCAACGCGGCGTGGATGGCCTCGCGGCTGCCCCAGTTCAGGATGCGCACATACGCCCGGCCCCGGCCCTGGCGGCGGGCCGGTTCGACGGCGTCCAGGATGCGGGCGAGTTCGGCCTCGTGGTCGAGCAGTTCGCCGCCGCCACGCTCCGGGCTCGCGATCACCGCGAGGATGCGCAACGGCCCGGGGATGCCCATCGCCGAGGTGGGCCCGAGGCCGCTGACGGTGCGGTGCAGCTCGACCGAGGGATGCAGCACCAGCGGACGGTCCTCACCCGGCAGCGTGAGGGTCTCCCACGGCAGCTCCGCGTACTCACTGGCCAGCGCCGCGGCCTCGGCGGATGCCTCCGGGGTCTCGGCGGATGTCTCCGGGGTCGCGTCGGTGGGGTCTTCGGCGAGGTCGAGGGCCAGGCGCAGGGAGACGCCGGCGCGTACCGCGGCACCGACCTCGGTGGCCAGGCGGGTCGCGATCTCGTGGGGGAGCAGCCGCTCGCCCAGCATGCGACCCGCCGCGCGCAGCGCCTGGGCCAGCGGTTCCGCGGTGGCGGTCGCCGTCGCCGCGGCTCGCAGGGGCGCCGCTTCGCCACCCGGCCGGCGGGCCCTGGCTCGTTGCATCCGCCAGAGGACCTGCTGGGCGGACCAGTCGAGCCCCGCGGCGGTGCCGGTGACGGTCTCGCCGTCCGGGGCGGTCAGGGTGACAGCGGTTCCGCGGAACCGCAGGGTCGCGTTCCGCGGTCCCTCCGCCACGAACGCCTGCCCGGGCGGTGGACGGATCGTGCCGTCGACGGCCGGCCGCGGGGCCCGCTCGCCGCGCAGAGCCGCGATGAGCTGGCGTACCGCGGCCTTGTAACTGGCCGGATCGGCCGTCTGGCGGAAATCGACCCAGGAACGGGTCGCCAGCATCGGCGGCATCTCCGCGTCCGCGAGCAGCACTGGGATCAGGCGGAAATCGCCCTTGACCGTCCGGTTGAGCATCGCCGCGTACTCCTCGGCGACCCAGCCCCCCGCCATCGAGTGCGGGCTGACCACGACGATGCCCAGGCGCGAATCCCGTATGCCGGCATCCATCCTGTGCACGATGTTCTGCCCGAACTGAACTTCCCACTCGTCGAACCACATGCGCAGCCCGGCGCGCTCCAGGTTCTCCGCGAGCGTGCGCACCCACGGCTGGTCGGGACGCCCATACGAGATGAAGCCGGCAAAACTCCTGTCAGCGTTATGTGTTCCCGTTTCGCCGACACCGTCACCCCGCCACAGTCGGGACGATTCCTGACACGTTAAGCCCACAGGTCGTCGCCCAACGCATCAGGAGGCGGTGTTGGTACGTGCTCCGCGAGGTGCGGGTGTTGGATTTCACGGAAGAAACGCCACCGCGACTGTGCGATGATGCTACGAGGCTTGTAGCATCATCGCATGGCGCTGTTCGAGGTCCCGGCGATGGATGCGGCCGATGAGCGGGTGCTGGGCGAGCTCGAGGTGTTCCGCGGAACACTTCGCCACCACGTCGCCGAGCCGCGCCGGTGGTTGGGGCAGCTGCGGCGCAGCATGATCGCGGGGGCTGTCCGGGGCTCCAACACGATCGAGGGCCATACGGTCGGACAGGCGGATGCCGAGGCGATCGTCGCCGGCGAGGAGATGCTGACCGAGCACGACGCGCGGACCCGGGCCGCGGTCGCCGGCTACAGCGACGCACTGACCTACGTGCTGCAGGCCGCGCGGTTCGAGGTGTTCGGCTATGACCCGATGCTGCTCTCGGCGCTGCATTTCATGATGCTGCGCGGGGAGTTGGACCGCTCGCCCGGCCGTTACCGGCTGGGGCCGATCTGGGTCTCCGGCGCACCGGACAATCCACCCGTCTACACCGGGCCGCCGGCCGAGGATGTCCCGTCCCTCATGGTCGAGCTGTGCGGCTGGCTTCAGGACGGCGATCTGGATGCCCCCGGATATGTGCGGGCGGCGATGGCGCACCTGAACCTTGTCAGCATTCACCCCTGGCGTGACGGCAATGGACGGATGGCCCGCTGCCTGCACACCCTGGTGCTCGCCCGCCAGCTGGTGCTGGCACCGGAGTTCGCCAGCATCGAGGAATGGCTCGGGTCATCTCCGCACAACACGGCGATGTACTACGCGGCGCTTGGCGCGGCACAGGGTGGCCGCTTCCAGCCTGAGCGGGACGCGCATGACTGGGTGCGGTTCTGTCTGCGGGCGCACCATCTGCAGGCCCAGGTGGTGCAGCGACGTCTGGACATGGCGGCCGAGGTCTGGCGGGTCCTGGCGGAGCGGGTCGCGATGGCCGGGCTCGGTGAGCGCACGATCGCGGCTGTGTACGCCGCCGCCCGGCCGGATGGCGTGCGCCGCACCACCTACATGCGCGACGAGGGGCTCACCCGTGACCAGGCGATCCGTGACCTTCAGGCGCTCCGGGCCGCGGGGCTGATCGAGGAAGCCGGGCATGGCCGCACCCAGCGCTACCTCGCCGCCGGCCCGGCCGCCCAGGCCGAACGGGCCGCCCGTGTCGCGATCACCAGCCAGCCGCTGCGTGATCCGTACGGCGACGCCTGAACCCGCTTCGTCACCCGGAGGTGGCGCGGGCAGGGCGCGGGGGCCATCCGACGGGTCAGGTGGGGTCGGGCGGGAACGACGACGCCGCGGCGCCCGAGGGCTGGATGCCGATCTGCGGGAGATCGGTGCCAGGCCAGGTGGACACCGCGGCGTGGAAGGTCGGTCGGGTGGACGCTGGTGAAGCTAGGCCGCGCTGGTGAAGCTAGGCCGCTAGGAAGCGGCGGTCTCGCGCTCCCGCTCGCGGGCCCGCATGTCGCGGCGGAGCTCCGGGGGCAGCGCGAACAGGAGGTGCTCGTCGGCGGAGGTGATCTCCTCGACGTCAGCGAAGCCGCGCTCGGCGAGCCAGGCCATGACGCCGGTGACGAGTTCCTCGGGGACGGAGGCGCCGGAGGTGACGCCGACGGTCTCGACCCCGTCGAGCCAGCTGTCCTGAACCTCGGTGGAGTCGTCCACCAGGTAGGAGGCCGGGGCGCCGGCGTCGAGGGCGACCTCGACGAGGCGGACGGAGTTCGAGGAGTTGGCCGAGCCGACGACGATCAGGAGCTCGACCTTGTCGGCGATGTCCTTGACGGCGACCTGGCGGTTCTGGGTGGCGTAGCAGATGTCCGAGTTCGGCGGACCCTGCAGCAGCGGGAACCGCTCCCGCAGAGCGTTCACCGTGGTCATCGTCTCGTCGACGGACAGGGTGGTCTGGGAGAGGAAGGCGACGTGCTCGGGGTTGCGGACGACGACGTGCGCGGCGTCCTCCGGACCGTCGACCAGGTGAATACGCTCGGGCGCCTGCCCGGTGGTACCCACGACTTCCTCGTGACCCTCGTGGCCGATCAGGAGGATGTCGTAATCCTCCCGAGCGAAACGGCGCGCCTCGGAGTGGACCTTGGTGACCAGGGGGCACGTCGCGTCGATGGTGCGAAGCTGACGCGTGGCGGCCTCCTCGTGCACTGTCGGCGCCACACCGTGCGCGGAGAACACGACGGTGGCACCTTCGGGCACTTCGTCCGTCTCATCGACGAAGATTGCGCCCTTGGCTTCCAACGTCCTGACGACGTGCAGGTTGTGCACAATCTGCTTGCGCACATAGACAGGTGAGCCGTAGAGCTCCAGCGCCTTCTCCACGGTCACGACAGCTCGATCGACACCGGCGCAGTAGCCGCGCGGCTTGGCAAGAAGGACCCGGCCCATGCAGGGCAGTCTACGCGGTCAGGGCCGTTCGCCAAGAGGCTCGGGGGATGCATCACCCTCTGGTGAACCCGTCCTCACCGGTCCGGGCAAGGGCCGTTCGGTGGCGTTCGGGGTGGCTTCACGGCCGTCCGAAAAGTTGTCGGACGTCCCCGCTACGGTGCCCCACATGGCCTTGACCTCGACACCCGAGCAGCCCTTGCCGGTGCGCACCGTCTCGCGCGCGGTCGGGGAGTGGATTCACCGGCTCGGCCGGGTGTGGGTCGAGGGGCAGGTGACGCAGCTGGTACGGCGGCCCGGAATGGGCACTGTTTTCCTCACCCTTCGGGACCCCGTGGCGGATATCTCCTTGCGGGTGACCTGCCCGCGTGCTGTGTGCGATGCGGTGGGTCCCGCGCTGGTCGACGGGGCGCGGGTAGTGGTGTGGGGCAAGCCGTCGTTCCACCCGGGGCGCGGCACGCTTTCCCTGGCGGTGACGGAGATTCGCCCGCTCGGTGTCGGGGCGCTGCTGGCCCGGCTCGAGCAGCTGCGGGCCACCCTCGCCGCCGAAGGGCTGTTCGCGGCGTCCCGCAAACGCCGCCTGCCGTTCCTGCCGGCGGTCGTCGGGCTGATCACGGGGCGGGCGAGCGCCGCCGAGCGCGATGTCGTGGAGAACGCGCGTCGGCGCTGGCCGGCGGTGCGCATCGAGCTGCGTGAGGTGGCGGTGCAGGGCCCGCTGGCCGTCGGCCAGGTGATCGAGGCGCTTCGCGATCTTGATGCACGCCCCGAGGTGGAGGTGATCGTCATCGCGCGCGGCGGCGGCTCACTGGAAGACCTGCTGCCCTTCTCGGACGAGGCGTTGCTGCGGGCGGTCGTGGCGGCGCGAACCCCGGTGGTGTCGGCCATCGGACACGAGCAGGACGCCCCCCTGCTCGACTTCGTGGCGGATCTGCGGGCCTCCACGCCGACCGACGCGGCCAAACGGGTCGTGCCCGACGTCGGCGAACAGGCGGCGGCGGTCAGCCAGCTGCGCACCCGCGGGCGGCGAGCCCTCGGCCACCGGCTCGAGCGGGAGGAACGTCGGCTCGCCGACCTGCGCCGCCGTCCGGTCCTCGCCGCCCCCTGGGGCGAGCTGGATCGCCGCCAGCAGGACGTCACGGCGTTGCGGGCCCGCGCCCGCCGCTGCGTCGGCCACGCCCTCGAGGTCGCCGAGCGTGATGTCGTGGCGAGCCGGGCACGGATGCGGGCGCTCTCGCCGGCGGCCACGCTCGAACGCGGCTATGCCGTGGTCCAACGGGCGTCCGACGGGGCGGTCCTGCGGCAGCCCGGCGAGGTGACGGTGGGCGACGGCCTGGCCGTGCGGGTAGCCGGCGGCCAGCTACACGCCGTCGTCGCGGACGCCTGACGCCCCGGCCCCGGCGTCAGCGCCAGCGGGTCGTGCGGGGTCGGCGGCGGCCAGGCGGGCGCGGGCGCCGTCGAGGAACGCCTGGCAGGCGTGCGCGAGCTGTTCGCCGCGTTCCCACAGCGCGAGCGACTGCTCCAGCGTCACACCACCGGCCTCCAGCTGGTGGACGACCTCCTCCAGCTCCGCCCGGGCCTGCTCATAGCTGGCCGGTGACCGCGGCGCATCCGGGACACCCGAGGTGGGAGCACCGGCTGGTGACGATGCGTCGTGCTCGCCGTCGTCGCCATGGGGCGCGCGGTCGGTGGGTCGAGTGCCAGCTTTGTCACTACGTGTCGTGGTCCGGGAACTTTCCGGCATTGCCACCTCCGGGCCGTCGTGCGATCAATTCTTTGTCAATGTGGACCCCCGGGCCGACCGCGCCGCCTCCGGCGCGTCCAGACGCATTCCCGCCAGCCCATCCACCAGTATTGCGGACGCGATCCGCCGCACCTCGGTGGTGTGTCCGCCGATGAAATCCCACCCGCACTCCACGCAACGTGGTACCAATCCGTGGACAATAATGGTCGTAGTGGGATGGTCTGGGAAAGATCTATAGTACAAGGTCACCGGTGTGCGGGATGACCGGAGCGCAAGGTCGCTGAGGTGCGAGGTCGCTGAGGTGCGAGGTCACCGACGTTCGAGGTCACCGCGAGACGTTTCCGATTCACGGTGTCCGGCTCGCGCCGGCTCCGTCTGGCTGACCGCTCCGCCGCGGGTGGTCCGGAGGTAACACGCATGCCCGGCGCACGTCCGACACCCCAACACCCGGCTGTGGGTGCTCCCGCCAGCCGGCGGCCCCGGTCCGCCGCGCCCCTGAGTCCCCGGTGGTCCTCGCGGCCCGGTGATTCCCTTCGGTCACTGCGATCCGCGCGGCCGCTGGTCCGGCGGGCGGCGGGCCTGGTGCTCGGCCTGGCGGTGCTGATTCCCGTGGCCACGGCGCTGGGCGACGGGCAGGACGGGCATCCGGGCGGCCCGTCGTCGGTCGCCGCGGGCATCGCCGAGCGCTGACGACACCCGCCCTCGCCGGTCCTGGGCGGGGAGGCGCCGGGGTTCCCCGTTGGGCCGGTCCGGCCGGACGGGCGCGCCGCCGATATCGGCGCACATCTTTGACGTAACGGTCTGGCCGTCACCCCGGCGGCTGGCCTCACGCGCAAGCGCGCAATTGTGCTCCGTCCACTGCCCAGCCGGCCACCACCCATACGAGCCGCGGCGGCGGACCCGCGCACAGAATCAGGTGAAGGATTTCGGTGCCATTCGGCCGTCAAGGCGCCATTCGACTGTCAACTCCATCCGACTGTCAATAGGCCAGGACCCGTCATTAGGCGTCGCCGGGCCAGGCGGGGTTCTGGTGGCGACGAGCGGTCAGGTGGCGGGTTCGACGGGGCGCAGGGCGCGGGCGAGGGTGATCAGGTCCGCCTGGGTGGCGCCGCCGCCCTTGCCGTCACCGTCGTCGAGGACGATCGTGACGCCGCCCTGGGTGTGCGTGATCGCCACATGGCCATGATGGTCGGGGCGGGCCTGCCAGGACTCCCCGTTGACGTCCACCGTGCCGCTGCTCGGGCGGTCGCCGAGCAGGGTCTGCACGGCGTCCGGCGCATTGGTCTCGCGCAGGCGGGCGAACGTGCGGTGACCGGAGCGGTCGATGACGTAACCGATCGAGGCCTGCGCGGTCTGGCTGCTCGAGGAGCTGCTCACCGGCAGCTGCACCCGCAGCGACGTGGGCTTCCACACATCCGCCGGCAGGCCGACGGGCAGCACGGGCGTGAAGGGGGACTGCCGGGCGAAGGCCGCCATGGGCTGGGCCGTCGCGACGACCTTGATCGCCTGTTCGTTGTTGCCGCGGGGCATCACGAAGATGACGAAGATCGCGACGCCGGCCATGACCACGCCGAGGGAGAGAACCATGTCGCGGACAGTTTCCTGGCCGCGCCGCTGTCGTTGTGCCACGACCCCATCTTCCAGGTACCGGCCGCCGAACGGGGCGCCGGGACCGACCGCACAGGCCACATCCGGGCCATCGACCGGTCACCACCCGGTCGCCAGCCGCCGCCACCGGCCCGCCGCCGACGGCACGGCGGGTGGTCGCGCACCCGTGTGGGACGCATGGCCTGACCTGCGGCGCGACGCCTGGGCCGAGAACGTACTCGGGCGGCCGTCACGCCCCCTCCGCGTGACGCCCGCCCGATCGCAGCGTTTGACGCCGAGTGGGGCCCGAAGGTTGCGCCGCAGTTCTCGGCGATGTGAATGTCGTTCGGATGACAGCCCGGATGGCCGCTGCGGCCGGGTCTGCCAGGTCCTGCGCAGTAGGCTGATCAGATGCCAGCTCCGCCCCGCGGACGGCTATCTCGGGCGTCCAAGGGGTAGTCGAACTAGGCTCAGCGCCGTGCCTTCCGACGCTCACGCCACCGCCGCCAGCCCCACCGCCGGCCCCGACGCGGGGTCGGCTGCCGCGGCCGGGTCCGATCCCAACGCCGTTCCCGACACGCTGGCCGTGCAGGGGCAGGCACCGGACCGTAACCTCGCGCTCGAACTCGTCCGGGTCACCGAGGCCGCGGCGCTCGCCGCCGCACGCTGGGTCGGCCGGGGCGACAAGAACGGGGCTGACGGCGCCGCGGTCGACGCGATGCGCCGGCTCGTGGGCACCGTGTCGATGCGCGGCGTGGTCGTCATCGGCGAGGGGGAGAAGGACGAAGCCCCCATGCTGTTCAACGGCGAGCAGGTCGGCTCGGGCGAGGGCCCCGACTGCGATGTCGCCGTCGACCCGGTGGACGGCACGACCCTGACCGCCAAGGGCATGAACAACGCGGTGTCGGTCATGGCCGTCAGCGAACGTGGCTCGATGTACGACGCGACCGCCTGCTTCTACATGGAGAAGCTGGTCACCGGTCCGGAAGCGGCCGACGTGGTGGACATCACCGCCTCCGTCGAGGACAACGTGCGGGCCGTGGCCAAGGCGAAGACGATCCATCCGCGCGATGTCACGGTCGTCGTGCTCGACCGGCCGCGGCACACCGAACTGGTCGCCGAGATCCGCGCCTCCGGCGCCCGGGTCAAGCTGATCTCGGATGGTGACGTCGCCGGCGCCGTGATGGCCGCCAGCGCCGGCACCGGCGTCGACCTGCTGCTGGGTATCGGCGGCACCCCCGAGGGGATCATCACGGCCTGCGCGGTGACCTGCCTCGGTGGTGTGATCCAGGGACGGCTGTGGCCGCGCGACGACGCCGAGCGTCAGAGGCTCCTCGAGACCGGCCAGGACCCCAGCCGGGTGCTGTCCACCCGGGATCTCGTGGCCAGCGACAACGTCTTCTTCGTCGCCACCGGAATCACCGATGGCGAGCTGCTCGCCGGGGTACGGTACCGGCCAGGTGGCGCCAGCACGTCCTCGCTGGTCATGCGGTCGCGCTCGGGCACCATCCGGCGGGTGGACAGCCAGCACCAGCTCACCAAGCTGCAGGCGTACTCCACCGTCCCGTTCTAGGCGGCAGCAGCGGGGAGGCGTACGACACGTGACGGTACCCTCACCCACTTCTCCCGGCGTCGGCCCGCGCCACCGCCTCGCCGCGTTCGGGGGCCTGTCGCGCCAGCCGCTGTCGCGGGTCCCGGCGCGACCCCGGCCCCGCCTGTTGGATCGGCTGGATCGGCTGGATCGGCCTGGTCCGCATGGCAGCGCGGCGGAGGTCCGCACCCTGGGGGCGGCCGCCCGCCGGTTCCTGGGCCATCCCCGGCCACCGGTGCTGCTTGGCTGCGTCGGCACGCTCGCCGCGGTGCGGTTCAGCCGCGGGCCCTGGCGGCTGCGGCGCGACGGCGCCATTGTCTGCGGTGCCGTGCTCGCCCAGCCGTTCGTCGAGTGGGGTGTGCACCGCCTGCTGTTGCACGCGAGCCCCGGGACCAGGTTCGGTTCGGTCGGTTACCAACTGGCCGGGCACGGCCACGAACAGCATCATCAGGACCCGACGAACCTGGACACGATGTTCCTGCGCCCCCGCGAGGTGCTGACCGGCACCGCGCTGGGGCTCGCCTCGGCCGCCTTCGGCCCGGTCTGGCTGTCCACCGGCACGTTGTGCGCCGCGGTCGGCGTCCTCGCCTACGACTGGACGCACTTCCTGCTGCACACCCGCGTCCCGCCGCGCTCGCGCTACCACCACGCCCTGTGGCGCGGGCACCGGCTGCACCACTACCGCAACGAGCGGTACTGGCTCGGCGTCACCAGCCCACTCGGGGACCTCGTCCTGCGGACAGCCCCCCACCGGGACGCCGTGGCCCGGTCACCCGCCAGCGGCTGATCCGGCCTGCGCGGCCTCGACCGAGGACGACAGTGCCGTGAGGCCACAACCCACTGTCTCGAGACCGGCCGTCTCGAGACCTGCTGGGTCGAGACTGGCCGGGTCGCCGTCGTCCACCGGGCCAGGGCACGCGGCTGCGAGGTCGACCGGGTCGAGCCGAGCCGGAGCGAGGCCGCCGGGGCGCAGGTCCGTGCGACCCAGGCGGGGGCGGAACGGGCCGACGGTCCGGCCGATGCGGCGCAGGCGTAGCAGCCGGTCGGTGCCGGGCACGGGATGTGGCTCGCAGCGTCCGAAACCGCCGAGCCAGGCCACCAGCCGGCTGTCGGCGGTGGTGGCGTCGACCGTCAGCCGAGCCAGGGCGAACCGGTCGTCGTGCGGATGGGACAGCACCTCGCGGACCGCGCAGGCCGAACTGTAACCGGCGGAGATCACCAGTTTTCGGACGGAAAGGTCGTATCCGCCGCCTGGGTAGGCGAAGGTCCGCGGCTCGTCACCGACCGAACCGGCGAGTCGCCGCCGGGAAAGGGTCAGCTCGGTGATGACATCGGTGCGGGCCAGTTCATTGAGTGGCCGGCCGGTATGTCCGGAACCGCCGATCTCGATTCCCAGGCCGCGGATGCGGTGCAGGTCCGTCCGGTGGAAATAGCCCGGATCGTCCACCCGGGAACTGGTGACGAACACGGTCGCGGTCAGTCCGAACTCGACGAGCAGGCGCAGCGCGGTCATTGTCATCCCGCCGCCGTCATCAATCGTGATGACGAGCGGCCGAGGTGGAGCCGCGGACGAACCGGCCGTGCTCATGTAGCCCGAGAGGCTCATCGTCTGCCGACCGGACGCCGCGATCAGCTGGCAGTGCCGGGCGAAGGCCGTCAGCATCATCGGACGACGCCGGGAACCACGGGACGGCTGCGGATCGAAGGAGC
Source organism: Frankia umida (assembly GCF_023242945.1). NCBI lineage: Bacteria > Bacillati > Actinomycetota > Actinomycetes > Frankiales > Frankiaceae > Frankia > Frankia umida. The sequence goes on along the minus strand of NZ_JALKFT010000015.1, from coordinate 5,324 downwards.
GGTACCGCAGAATAGGTACCAGCTGCCCATGGTCGGACGGATACTGCCCGGCCGTCACCATGGACGGGTGACACGACATCGCAGACCGGCCGCTATCGCCCCGGCGGATGTCCTCGGTGCGAACGACAAGGAGACCTCCCTGCGGGTGCCGCGGCTGTGGGTGCGGCACGGGTGAACGACACCGAAGTGCGTCCGAGGGGTGGATCCGAGATGGTCATACCGTGATGGGGATGGAATGTAGCACGGGCAGCTGCAAAGGCAAGTGATGTGCCAGCGGCGGGCATCCGGCCGGCCGTCGCCACCCCGCCATCCGGGTGTCATTTAAACGTATTGCGATTTTTTCTGGCTATCTTTGTGCCACGTCCATAGGGCGCTGGATGGCCGAGTATGGGGCTGGCATTGCGCCGTCAGCGAGGCGTGGGGGCCTCTCCGGACGGGGTGGGCGGGGCGGGCGGCTCGGAGTGCCGGTGGCGCGGCCGAAGGTGGGAGAACCCCGGGCAGGCGCACAGCGCGCAGTCATCGCCCTTGCGGTAGTGCCGGTGATCGGTGCGGCTGTGGCCGCAGCGACACCTGTCCCACCAGGATGAGCGCATGGATGGATGTCCCTCCATCAGTGCTGCGGACGGCCTCGGCGCTCGTTCGGGTGGGCGGCGGACGCCCGGAGGCGTTCCCGGCGAGCGATCTGCGCCCGGCGGCCGCGAAACAGGGCGATCAGCAGGACCAGGAGGAACGCCGCCAGCAGGATCGGCGCGTGCAGGATCAGCTCCGAGGCGATGTCGAGCACTTTGTCCCGAAGGCCCGAACTGCCGCTACCGGTCGAGGGGTGCAGGTAGCCCACCCCGATGGTGATGAGCGCGAACACCAGCGGCGGCATGATCACCACGCCGAGCAGGTCGTCGGTGTGGACCCGCAGGGCGACCAGGACGCAGGCGCCGATGAACAGGAGGCCGAAGGCGTACTTCAACGAGCCGAAGATCGCGATGTCGATCGCGGCGCCGATCCCGCCGAGGACCAGAACCACCAGTGCGGTGCCCAGCGCCGTCAGACCGCGCCGGCTCCCCGTGACCAGGGTGGACGGCGCTCCGCCCGGCCGGCCGCGCGAACCGCGGACATACGGATCGTCGAACCGGTCGGCGCGCGGGGATCTGCCCGGCGGCCTGGCTGACTGCCGATGTGGCGGCACACTCACGAACGCAAGGTACCGCCCGCGGATTTCCTGTGCGTCAGGACGATGGATCCGACGGCGTTCCCCCCGTCCGCGTTGGAGCTATCCGTGTTCGAATCACTGCTTTGTGTCGTGATCGAGTAGCCTTTCTGGGCCTTTGTCCTTGATGTCCGTCTGCCGGGTATCCGCCAGCCGGCCGGTCTCTGATATCCGCTGGCCGTCGGGAAGCAGCTCGGCGGCTGACAGCGGGCGTACCCCCGTCTCGACCGGACCGGGGCTGGGCAGCGCGCCCTCGACCACGTTCATCGCGGCCAGCCTGCGGGCGGGGGTCAGGACGCGGCTTTCCAGCGAGCCGACGGTGGCGTTGAACTCCCCGACAGCGCGGCCCAGGGAGCGGCCGAGCCGGTCGAGGTGCTCGCCGAGCGTGCCGAGCCGGGTGTAGAGATCGCGGCCGAGCTCGAAGATCTCCCGGGTGCGAGTGGTGAGCGCCTCCTGGGTCCAGGCGTACGCGATCGTGCGCAGCATCGCGATCAGCGTGGTCGGCGTCGCGATGATGACCTTGCGGGCGGCGGCGTGCTCCAGCAGCCCGGGGTCGTGGTCGAGCGCGGGGGCGAGGAAGGCCTCCGCCGGCACGAACAGCACGACGAACTCCGGTGAGGACGGCAGCGCCCGCCAGTACGACTTGGCGGAGAGCCCGTCGACATGGGTGCGCAGGTGGCGGGCGTGCGCGGCCATCCGCTCGGTACGGAACCGCTCGTCGGTGCTTTCGGCGGCGTCGAGGAAGGCCGCCAGCGGAACCTTCGCGTCGACGGCGACATTGCGCCCACCGGCCAGGTGCACCACCATGTCGGGCCGCAGCGGCCCGTCATCACCCTGGACGGTGAGCTGCTCGGTGAAGTCACAGCGGTTGAGCATCCCGGCGACCTCGGCGACCCGGCGTAGCTGCATCTCCCCCCACGCACCCCGGGCCTGCGGGCGGCGCAGGACGGTGACGAGCGCGGCCGTCTGCGTACGCAGGTTCTCCGACGCCTCCCGGGCGAACCGGACCTGCTCCACCAGTGACGCGTACGCCTCGGTGCGGGCGGTCTCCAACTCACGCAGCCGCCCCTCCATCCGGCCGAGGGCGTCGGCCAGCGGGCTCACCATGCTCTCCACGGCGGCGCGGCGGGCGTCGAGATCGCCGCGGGCGCGGGCACCGGCCTCGTCGAACCGGGCGGTGGCGAGCTCGACGAGCTGCTGGCTCGCCCCGGCCAGGGCCTGGGCGGACAGCGCCTGAAAGCTCTCCGCGAGCCGCTGCTGGCTCTGTTCGACCAGGGCGACCCGCTCGCCCGCCGACCGTTTCTCGTACTCCAGCGCCGTGCGCAGACCCGACACGTCGGCCTCGGCGAGCTGTGCGCGCTCCAGTGCGGCGGCGTTCGCCGCGCGGGCCTCGTCCCGCTCACGCAGCACCGTCGCGTGGGCGCCGGAGAGAGCGGCGTGGCGCGGATCGGCCAGCGCCCGGGCGGCGAGGAAGCCACCGACGGCACCGAGCACCAGCCCGACGAGAGTCAGCAGCGCGCTGGTCGTGTCCACACCGCAAGGCAATCACGCGCGTCCGACAGGTCCGCCTCCGGTCCCGCCGGCGGTGGTGGCGGCGGCTCCGAGGGCAGCGGCCGGACGGTGGCGGTGGTGCCGGTGGCGGCGGCGCGGCCAGCGGGTTGGGCGGCCCGTAGACTGATCCGCCATGGGTCTGTCGATCGGAATCGTGGGGTTGCCCAACGTCGGCAAGTCCACGTTGTTCAATGCCCTGACCCACAACGACGTGCTCGCGGCGAACTACCCGTTCGCGACGATCGAGCCGAACGTCGGTGTGGTCGGTGTGCCCGATCCGCGGCTGAGCCAGCTCGCCACGCTGTACAACAGCGCCCGCGTGGTGGCGGCGACGGTGAGCTTCGTCGACATCGCCGGTCTCGTCCGGGGCGCGTCGGAGGGGCAGGGCCTGGGCAACCGGTTCCTGGCGAACATCCGCGAGTCCGATGCGATCTGCCAGGTCGTGCGGGTGTTCTCCGACCCCGACGTGGTCCACGTCGAGGGCAAGGTGGACCCGCCCAGCGACATCGAGACGATCAACACCGAGCTCATCCTCGCCGATCTGCAGACTCTCGACACACGGCTGCCCAGGCTCGAGAAGGAAGCCCGCGTCGACAGGTCCAAGCAGCCACAGCTCGCCGCGGTGCAGGCCGCCCGGGAGGTCCTCGACGCGGGGCGGACGATCTCGTCCGAACCGAAGATCGACCGTGAGGCGCTGCGGGAGCTGTTCCTGCTGACGGCCAAGCCGTTCCTCTACGTGTTCAACGTCGATGAGGACGTCCTCGCCGACCCCGGCAAGCACAAGGAGCTCGTGGATTCGGTCGCTCCGGCCGACGCGATCGTGCTGTGCGCCAAGGTCGAGGCCGAGCTCGCCGAACTGGACGACGCCGACGCCGCCGAGCTGCTGGAATCCCTCGGCCAGAGCGAGAGCGGCCTGGCTCAACTGGCCCGGATCGGCTTTCACACCCTCGGCCTGCAGACCTACCTGACCGCCGGCCCGAAGGAAGCCCGCGCCTGGACGATCACCGCCGGCTCCACCGCCCCCGAGGCCGCCGGCGTCATCCACACCGACTTCCAGCGTGGCTTCATCAAGGCCGAGATCGTCTCCTACGGCGACCTGATGGCCGCCGGCTCCATGGTCGCGGCCCGGGCCGCCGGCAAGGTCCGCATGGAGGGCAAGGACTACGTCATGGCCGACGGCGACGTCGTGGAGTTCCGCTTCAACGTCTGACCGGGCACCGGCCGGTTGCGACCGTCCGGACCAGGCCTGTCAGGCCCGTCCGACCCGTCAGGATCAGGGCAGCTCGCCGGCGCGGTCGACGACTCGCCCGGAGGGCGAGCCGGGCGCCTCGGTGGCAAGGGCGACGATGGCGTCCGTGCCCTCGGTGACCGTCTGGGTGCCGGTGTGGCCGTTGAGATCGGTCGCGGTGTAACCGGGGTCGACGGCGTTGATCCGCACGCCGGGCAGGGCCTTCGCGTACTGGGTGGTGAGCATGGTCAGCGCCGCCTTGGACGCGCAGTAGAGCGGGGCGTTCACCGTCGACTCCACCCGCGACGGATCATGGGTGAGGGCGAGTGAACCCAGCCCGCTGGTGACGTTGATGATCACGGGGTCCGGGGAGCGGCGCAGCAGCGGCAGGAACGCCGAGGTCGTGCGGATCGCACCGAACAGGTTGACGTCGAAGAGCCGCTGGGCGTCGGCACCGGTGATGCTGTTCGGGTCCTCCTGCGGGCTGAGCATGCCGGCGTTGTTGATCAGAACGTCAAGGGTGCCCTCGTGCCGCTCGATGTCGGCGGCGGCGGTCGCGACGGACGTGTCGTCGGTGATGTCGATGGGCACGAAGCGCACCCCGAGGTCGGCCGCCGCCGCCGCGCCCCGCTCCTGGTCGCGGGCCCCGAGTACCACGGTGTGCCCGGCCTCGACGAGCCGGCGGGTGGTCTCGCGGCCAAGACCCTTGTTCGCTCCGGTGATGAATGTGATGGTCATGCGTCCATCGTCACCCGCTTCGCCTCGCCATGCTCACCGGCGTCACGACGGTCCTTTCCACCCCTGGGTGCGAACCGGTCGGGCGCGGGGTCCGCGCGGGGTACAACCCGAGGCAGGAGCGTGGAGCCGGGGAGGAGACTGGTGCAGGTGACCGTCGACGAGAAACCGGCACCGGACGAGCAGGTGATCTGCCATCTGGTCGAACGTTCGGCCTGGTCGGTGGGGGCGGCGGGCTACCGGCCGGCGAGCCTCGGGGCCGAGGGGTTCATCCACTTCTCCACCCCGGCGCAGGTACTCGCCACCGCCAACCGGTACTACCGGGGACGGGACGACCTGCTGCTCGTCGTGGTCGACCCGCGGCGGCTGAGCGCCCCGTTGCGCTGGGAGCCGCCCGCGCCGCCGTCCAGCGTCGCCGGGCCGGCGGCGGCGACGGCCGCGCCGACGGCGACCGACGAGCGGTTTCCGCACCTCTACGGCCCGATCGATGCCGGGGCGGTGGCGGTGGTGGTGCCGTTCCCGCCGGAGCGGGACGGCACCTTCCGCATGCCGGCCACCATCTGGTGACCATCGGCGCACGACCACGGTCGCGGGAGCGGCCGCGAC